>JBBRDJ010000028.1:0-34675 GCA_038203945.1 Gemmatimonadales bacterium | reverse complement strand
GGCGAGACGCACTGCTCACTTCCCCATCAAAAACTCCAGCACATCAAACCGCGTCACAATCCCCTGCACCACACCCTCCTTCTTCACCAGCACCGCACGGTTGGCCTTCGACAACAGCTTCGCCACCTGTTCCACCGGCTGGTCCACGTCCACCACCGGAAACGGCGCGTCCATCACATCGACTACGGCTTGGTCAAGCACCTTCGCATTCGACAACGACCGCGTGGTGAGCTGACTCTCGGCCACGCTGCCCACGCACACGCTACCCTCCATTACCGGCAACTGCGATACGTCGTGCAACGACATGAGCCCCAGCGCCTGGCGCACACTCATGCCCGGACCCACACTCACCACCACCGGCGCCGATCCGGACTTGTGGCCCAGCACCGCCGACAACGCCGTGCTCGGCGCGTCGAGCATCTGGTTTTCCTGCATCCACTCGTCGTTGTACAGCTTGCTCAAATAGCGCTCGCCCGTGTCACACAGGAACGTGACCACGTACGCGTTCGGATCATCGAGCCGGCGCGCCACGGTGAGCGCCGCATGCGCAATCATGCCGGCCGACCCGCCCACGAACAATCCCTCCTCGCGCGTGAGACGGCGCGCCATCGAGAACGCGTCCTTGTCGCCCACGGTAATGAACTCGTCCACCACACTCATATCGAGCGTCTGCGGCACACAGTCCTGACCCACACCCTCCACCTTGTATGGCGCGCTGGACGGATGCCCCTGGCCATGCGTGCGCCATAGCTCGGCCAGCACTGAGCCAGCCGGGTCGGCCGCGATGATCTTGATGCTCGAATTTTTTGACTTGAGATAGCGACCCACACCGGACAGCGTTCCACCCGTGCCCGCCGACGCGACAAAGTGCGTGATGCGCCCCTCCGTCTGCTCCCACAGCTCCGGACCGGTGGTGGCCATGTGCGCCGCCGGATTGGCCGGATTCTCGAACTGCCCCGCCAGCACCGCCCCCGGCGTTTCGCGCACCAGTCGCTTGGCCCACTGGACGTAGTTCTGCGGATGATCAGGCGGCACGGCGGTGGGCGTGATAATCACCTCGGCACCAAAGGCCTTCATGAGTCGCACCTTCTCCTGCGACATCTTGTCGGGCATGGTGAAAATGCACTTGTAACCCTTGATCGCCGCCGCCAGCGCCAGACCCACCCCCGTGTTACCGCTCGTAGCCTCAATGATCGTGCCGCCGGGCTTGAGATGGCCTGACGCCTCCAGCGCCTCGATCATCGGCAACCCGATGCGGTCTTTTACCGAGCCGCCGGGATTGAAGAAATCCGCCTTCCCATAAACCTGCGTGCGCATGCCGCGCGTAACGCGCGAGAGACGGATGAGTGGTGTCCACCCAATGGTGTCAAGCACCGTGTCATACGGCCGGCGGTGACGGATCACAGGTTCCGATGGGCCGCCCGCAGCTCGGCTGGCACCGTCGTGGGTGTCGTTATGGTCAGCGGAGGCCTGAGGTGTCTGAAGCGTCGCCATGACAGAAATCCGGAAAAGGGCGTCAAAAATGCAAACAGAGAAGTCGAACAACGGCCAGCGATTTACCGCAGACTGTCGCCCGGAAACGGTGGTCCATCGGGATGACGATAATGCACGGGAAAGAGCAAGCTCAAGCCCGTGGCGATGCCGTCACGCCTGGCCGGACGAAAGCGCAATTTCACAGACCCCGCAACCGCCGCCGAATCAAGCGCGGGCACGCCCGACGTCCGGGCCACGGTGGTGGAGTCGCGCACCGCTTGACCGTTCGCGTCCACGTGCAGTCGCAGCACGACGTTGCCCTGAATGCGCTGCTCCCACGCAGACGGCGGATAGCTGAACGGCGTGGTCTCATTGAGCATCGTGGGCACCAACTCCGGGGACGTGCTCGGAATCAGCGCTTCGGCACGCTGGCGAATGGATTGCGCGCGCTCTCCGGCGCAGCCCGCTGCTGCCGCAAGCAGCATGGCAAACAGCGAACAGCGCCGCCAGGCACGGGGACGACGCCGACAGTACGTTTCAGGATCGCGCAGCAATCCGCCCTGTTCAGGAACACCGCCAGCAGACATAGGGTGCAATGTACACAGTGGGTTTGCCACCACACGTTGGCGCGGTTGACAGCGGCAAGTTTGTTTCATGTTCACCTCGAAAGACGCGGCGCCGGTCGCCGTCTCATTCCTACCCTCGGTTGCTGGCCATGCTCCCTTCGCGACACTGTGCCCGCCGCGCGCTGGTTCGGCGCACGCTCCCTGCTCTCCTGGTAGCCGCAGCGCTGGCGGCCTGTGGCGGCAGCGATTCGGTCGTGGGACCGCCGCCCAATCCGGCCGCCGTGCGTATCGAGAGCGGCGCGTCGCAGGAAGGGTCGGCTGGTCAGCCTCTGGCCACGCGCATTGCGGTCACCATCCTCGATGAAAACGGTCGGCCGCTGCCAAACACACGCGTCACGTTCAACGTCTCGCCGGGCGGCGGCTCAATGAACCCCTCCGCGGTGCAAACGAACAGCGATGGCCGCGCCGAATCCCGGTGGACGCTAGGCACACAGGCCGGTCCGGCAGTAGCCACAGCCAACGTGGCCGGCGTGGCGCCAGCCCGGTTCACGGCCGTGATTCGACCGGGACCGGCGGCCCAGCTGGTCGCTTCTCCAAACGAGCTCTCACTCGGCGTTGGCGATACGTTGCGCATACAGGCGACAGCACGAGATCAGTTCGGCAACACTGTAGAACAATTGGCACTGTCCTGGAGCTCACTCGATCCAGCTGTTATTTCGGTCACCGGTAATCTCATCACCGCCGTCTCTCAGGGCTCCGGTCGCGCGGTGGTCGCAACTGGCGGGCCGAGCGGGCCACTCAGCGATACGGTGCGCGTGGCAGTTGGACCGGTTGGTTCGTCGTTCTGCGGCTCGCGCGCGCCTTCTGTTCCGGCGGTGGGCGAGGTGCTGTTGCTCAACAAGGTCGCGCGCGGAGCAGAACAGTGCGTTGGGGCCAGCGTTGCCGGTGCGTCGTACGCGCTGGTGCTGATCAACACCTCGGCCAGTTATGGAGATACCAAAGGACTCGACGCGCTCGCGCTGGGCGTTGGCACGCCACCGGCGGCGAGTGTAGTCAGCGCGTTCGGTATGGAGGCCTCGGCACCACTGGCGGTTGCGGTGACTGAGCGCTCGCGCGACGGCGGCTTTGAAGAGCGACTGCGGCTGCGTGAACGACGTGAACTGGCGCCGTATATCAGCGCGGCCCGCGAGCGCTTTGCGGGCGGCGAACGCGACCTCGACGGAAGATCAAGCGCCATGCTGGCGGCGCAGATTCAGCCACCCGCCGTGGGCTCCATCATCACCCTTAATGCGCAGGCGCTCTCCGCGTGCAGTCAACCAAGGCCGCGTGGCGGTCGGGTGGCGGCCGTTTCGGAACGCGCCGTGATCGTGGCCGATACCAGCAATCCGACGGGTGGGTACACCGACGCCGAGTATGCAGCAATCGCCGCCACGTTTGACACGCTGACCTATCCCCTGGCCGAGAAATATTTCGGCCAACCCACCAACGTTGGTCAGTTCAATCGGATCACACTCTTTTACACAAGCGCCGTCAATCAACTCACGCCGCCCAGCGCCGGCTTTGTGATTGGTGGATTCTTTTTCGCGCGTGACTTGTTTCCCAAAACCGCGCGCAACAATCTGCCCGCGTGCGCCGAGAGCAACGAACGTGAAATGATGTACCTGCTCGTGGCCGATCCGTCTGGTCAGATCAATGGCAACGCGCGCAGCAAGGCCGATGTCACGCGGCTCAACCGCACCACGGTGGCGCACGAGCTGCAGCATCTGATCAATGCCGGTCGCCGACTGCTGGTGACACCCAATGCCAACGTCAACGAAGAGACATGGCTCGATGAAGGGTTGGCGCACACGGCCGAAGAACTATTGTATTTCCGCAGCGCCAACTTCGGCTCGCGTGAGAACCTCGGACTGCAGCAGGTCGCTCCCAACGCGGCCGGCGCACAGCTGTTCAGCAACTTTGCGGCACAGAACTTCGCCCGCTGGGTGGGCTACTTGCGCCAGCCCGAAACTCAGTCGCCCTACGCACCCAACGATTCACTCTCTACGCGCGGTGCAGCGTGGCATTTCCTGCGCTACGCGGCCGGGCGTCAACCAACGGAAGAAGCGGAAGCGGCGTTTTACCGGAGCCTGGTGAGCGGCCCCCGCAGCGGTCTCGCCAACCTGCGCGCGGCCATTCCGAATGGTGCCTTGTCCGACTGGTTACGCGACTGGGCCGTAGCCATTTTTGCGGACGATCTGGCCAGTAACCTCGACCCGATCTACACGGTACCGGCCTGGAACTTCCGCTCGATTCTGCCGTCATTGACACTCGGTGGACAGGCGCTCGGTTCGTATCCACTGGCCACGCGCACGTTACCACAGGGAGTTGGCCGGCGGGTCACATTGGCCGGCGGTGGTAGCGGCTATCTGCGCTTCTCCGTGCCCGCCGCGTCGCGCGCAATCATTTCAGTGTCCCTCAACGGACGCGCGCCGGGTGACGACGTGCAGCTGGCTATTGTGCGGTATCGCTGAGCGAAGATTGCCCGCTTAGTTTGCCGCACGCAGCGTGATCTGATACAGCCTCGGCCACTTCTTTCCCGTCACAAAAATACGATCGCCCTCGGCGTCGTAGGCAATACCGTTGAGCACATCTTCGCCTCCGGTGCGCTGGTTCTGCGGCAGCAGACCCGCGAGATCAATCCAGCCGAGTACGGTGCCGGTCTTCGGATCAATGCGCATGATGCGATCGGTCATCCATTTGTTGGCCCAGATCTCACCCTTCACCATTTCGAGTTCGTTGACCGCATCCACCGACGATCCGTTCTCGTTGACCGGTACTTCGCGCACCACCTTGAAGGTTTCCGGATCGAGAAAGCGAAGCCGGGATTTGCCATCACTCATGATCAGATGCGTGCCGTCTGTGGTTAAGCCCCAACCTTCTCCTTCGTAGGTGAACTCGCCGATCGGTGCGAAGGTGTTCTTGTCGTAGACAAACGCTTTGCCCGACTGCCACGTGAGCTGGTACAGTTTCTCCCCCAGAATGACGATGCCTTCGCCAAAGTGCGGCGCGGGCAGGTCACGTCGCTGTTTCACGTCGCCGGTTTGCAGCTCTATCCGACGAATGTTGGAGGTCCCAACTCCACCGGTGCTTTCATACATCTCGCCGTTGTGCCAGAGCAGCCCCTGCGTAAACGCCGCCGTGTCGTGCGCAAACGAGCGCACCACATCAACACGATACACCGGTGTGCGTTTGCCGATCGTGAGCGGCGAATCTGCACGCACGCGGTCGTCGGCGGCCGGTGCATCGGTGCTGCAGGCTGCGCTGAACAACGCTAGCGCTGCCAACGTGACGCCGGAGAGTGTGCGTGTTGCGGCCGTGCGAAACGCATGTGCTGCACTCGCACGCACAGCGCGCAGTGGGCGCGGCGCATCGAGCGTGGCGCACTCGGTTGGCAGCACTGGCGGTTGCAAAGGCCGTCGCACTGACCGTCGCACCGGAGGTCGCGCTGCTGGTGGCATTGGCGTTAGCACTCCTGGTCGCATTGGGTGTGACGTACCCGACGCGTGGGATCGGGGCGCGAGCGCGTGGCCAGATGAAATCAGTGGCATGCCGTAACGAGTCATGAGCGAGGGGAAAGACATGGCAACGACCTCGAGAACAAAGTCAGCAATCCTGCACAGACGCACGCAGTTGTGCGAACATCGCAGTGAGCGCGTCGCGCTGATAGTTGGCGTTCAAACCAGACGGATTCGGCAGCACCCACAGCTGCGTGGTACCAATAGGCTCCGGTTGTGGTCCCATTTGGGCCTTGGGCACGCGGAATGCTGAACGATAGGCGCCCACGCCGAGCACGGCCAGCACACGCGGTGCAAAATGATGCACCTTGGCATCGAGAATCGCCCCACCTTCGCGTAGCTCCTCCGCGCTCAATTCAGCGGCCGTAGCGGTGGTGCGCGCCACCACATTCGTGATGCCACACCCGAGGGGCAGCAGCGCCTGCTCCTCCCACGGACTGAACAGCCGAGGCGTAAAACCGGCGGCGTGCAGCACGGGCCAGAACCGATTCCCCGGTCGACCAAAATGATGGCCAATCGCGGCCGTGTAGAGCCCCGGATTGATCCCGCAAAACAGCACGCGCAAACGTGGCGCGATCACATCGGGTACGGTGTCAGACACCGCTGCGGCCAGGTTGGCCTTGGTGGGTTTCCATCCCGGTGGACGCGCGCTGCGGTCCATGTGGTCGCTCTGGTCGCTGCGCGCGCTGCGATCGCTCAAGTCGCTGGCACCCACGACTGGCCGTTGCGCGCATGCATAATCACCTCGTCGCGCAACGTGGCCAAAAGCTGCAACGCGTCCATGGGCGTGAGACGGTTCGGATCGAGCGCTGCGATGCGTGCAGCGAGTTCCTGCATCACCGGGTCGGGGCGCACTTCCACGCGCACCGTCTCGCCAAAAAAGCCCAGCTGTTCCGGCGATACGGACGGCAGCGCTGCCGACGCTGCAGGCAACAACGCGACACGCGCGCGCGTGCTCGGCTGAGCCGCAGCGTTTTCGATCCCCTCGGTAGTGAGGCGTGCCGCCAACTGCGCACCGTCGCCCTCGAGCAACGCCAACACTTCTTTGGCCCGGGCAATGACCGGCGCCGGCAATCCGGCCAGACGTCCCACCTCAATGCCGTACGACCGATCGGCACCGCCCGGAATCAATCGGTGCAGAAACAGGATCTGCTCACCAACCTCCCGAACCGCCACGGTAAAGTTGCACACGGCCTCAAGCTCTTCGGCCAGCTGAGTGAGCTCATGATAGTGCGTGGCAAACACTGTTTTGCAACCAATCGCGTTGTGCAAATGCTCGCTCACACTCCACGCAATTGACACACCATCATACGTGGCCGTACCGCGACCAATCTCGTCGAGCAACACCAGCGAGCGACTGGTGGCCGTGTGCAAAATGGCGCTGGTCTCACTCATCTCCACCATGAACGTAGACTGACCGCGCACCAGATTATCGCTTGCGCCAACGCGTGTAAACAACCGATCTGCCACCGGCAAACGCGCTTCACGGGCCGGCACGAAGGCGCCGATTTGTGCGAGCAACTGAATGAGTCCGATTTGCCGCAGAATGGTGCTCTTGCCGGCCATGTTTGGCCCGGTAAGGATCATCAATCGCGCGGCATCAGTAAGTGAGAGATCATTGGGAATGAACTTCTCGCGCGCCATCATGCGCTCCACTACCGGATGCCGACCGGCAGTGATCTGCAAATCAAATTCGTCGTGCAGCACCGGCCGTACGTACTGCTCGCGTTGTGCCACTTCGGCGAGTGCGGCCAGCACATCAAGTGTGGCCACGCGACGGGCAATAGCCTGCAGTCGGGCAATCTCGTGGCCGGCTACGACGCGCAGCGCTTCAAAGAGTTCACGCTCGCGCTGCTCGATGCGATCGGATGCGCCCAGTACTTTTTCTTCGTACTCTTTGAGCGCTGGTGTGACGTAGCGTTCAGCGCCGGTCAGTGTTTGACGACGCTGGTAGTCATCCGGCACCAGTGCTTTATTGGCGTTGGAGATTTCCAGGAAATAGCCAAACACACGATTGTATCCAACCTTGAGCGATTGGATACCAGTTCGTGCACGTTCCTGCGATTGAATCGTGGCAATCGCGTCCTTGCCGCCATCGCGAATCTCGCGCAGTTCATCGAGCGCTGTATCAATGTCGGTAGCAATCGTGGGATCATCGCCGATTTGCAGCGGTGGACGCTCTACCAACTGCCGCTGGAGCTGTGCACATAACTCGCCGCAGTCATCCCACGCGTTGAGCACCTCGCTGAGCAGTCCGGCGTCGCGTTCGCTGGCTGTGCAGCCATCACTCACATCACGCACAACATTGAGCACGGCTGGCAAGCGTGACAGCGAATCGCCCAACGCGCGCAACTCGCGCGGTGACGCTCGGCCCGCCGCTGCCTTACTGGCCAGACGTTCCACATCGCGCACCCCGTCCAGTGCATCACGCAGTGCGGAGCGCGACATGGGCGCCTGCACAAACGCGTCCACACTGTTGAGCCTTCGTTCAATCGCCGTTCGTTCAACCAGCGGCGCCAGCACCCATTGCCGAAGCAGCCGCGCACCCATGGGAGTGGTCGTGTCGTCGAGCACCGAGAGCAGCGTGCCATCGTTGCCGCCGCGCATCGATTCCACCAACTCCAGATTACGTCGCGTCATTTCGTCCAGCGGCATCGTACCACCAGCATGCTCCATGACCGGACGTGCCAAATGCGGCAGTCCACCTGGTTGCAACTCGCGCAGGTAGCGCACCAGCGCGCCGAGTGCGCCCACCGCTTCGGTGTCGCCAGCACCAAAGCCAAAGCCTTCGAGTGAAGCGATCTTGAACTGACGCGGCAGCTCTTCATGTGCGAGACCGCCGTCAAACTCCCACACATCACGCTCGGTGCGCAGCACACCATCGAGCGTGCTCAGCAGCCGCGTGAGCACGCCACCGTACGGTCCGATTTCCGCACCACGCGCAATCACCAGCTCACGGGGAGACAGTCGGGCCAGATGCGCCGGCGCGTCGGCGGCGTTCACGCGCGTGACACGCAACTCGCCGGTGGAGAGATCAGCGGCGGCAATGCCCACCGGCACCGCATCATCGGCCGCCGGATGCTTACCACTCACCTGTGACGGAATGTGTACCGCCACCACGTAGTTGGCGCGATTGCCGTCCAGCAGATCGTCAGCGAAGACGGCGCCGGGTGTGATGGTCTCCACGACTTCGCGGCGAACGATGCCTTTGGCCAGCTTGGGATCTTCGACCTGTTCGCAGACAGCCACGCGAAATCCCTGCTGCACCAGTTTACGCAGATAGTCGGCGGCGGCTTTTACCGGGACACCGGCCAACGGGACTTCGGCAGCGCCACCGTTGTTGCGCGACGTGAGCGTGAGTCCGAGTGCGCGCGACGCCACTTCAGCGTCGTCATAAAACATTTCGTAAAAATCACCCATCCGGAAAAACAGAATCGCACCCTGATGGCGTGACTTGATCTCGAGGTACTGCTGCATGAGCGGAGTGCTCGCACCGCTCACGGCGTCAGCTCCGCCACGAATCCGTCGTGCCCCTGCTGCTTGAGTTCGGCCAGACGCGCAGCGGCCTGCGCGCGGGTGGCGAAGTATCCGGTGCGCACACGAAACGGATTGGCGTTACCGTCGACCCGTGCGTCCACATTGCGCGTAGCCAATGTACGCACAAGCGCGTCCGCCTGGTCTCGGCGTGTGTAGGCTGCGAGCTGCACACTGAAACGGGCGTTGGCCCGTGCTGATACAGGCGGCGCGGCAACGGGCGGTTTGGCACCCGGTGGTGTTGCAACCGGTTGCGTTGTAGTCGGCGGCGCGGCAATCGGTGGCGGCGTTTGCGCCACCTGTGCGGGCGGTGCGCGTACCACCACCGAGTCTTGCACCGCTGCAGGGGGCGGAGGCAAAGTGACCGCAGCGGCAATGATGGGCGCAACCACGGAGGGCGCAATCGCCGACACGCCACGACACAGCGAACGCAGCGCATCGGATTGCGTGCGCAACTCCACGGCGTTGGCCGGCGCGTTCGTCTGCACCACATTCAGAGCACCGCACGCACGCGGTTTGTCGTTTTCATCAAACCAGGCGCGCGCCAACCAGTAGTGTGCACGGGCTTGCGTGGACGGGTCGCTGTAGCCGCCAATCATCTGCTCGAGCAGGGCGCGCGACGCCGCAGGCTTGCCGCGCAACAGCTCCAGCTGCGCCAGTCGCAACAGCGCGTCTTCGGCACGTGGCGACATGGGCACCTCAAGCAGCAACCGTCGCCAATCGCGTTCGGCATCGATACTGGCTTCGGAGAGCAGGCCACGCCAGTACAACAGCTCACCCAGTGCCGGCGTACCCACCGACGCCTGCTGCACGAGCGAATCGAGCATCGACCGGCCGGCTCGACCGTCGCCACTCTCCACCATGGCGCGCGCGCGACCGATGGCCTCGTCGAGATTGACCGTTTGCTGAGCGCTCAGCGACGCGCTGTTTACACAGGCGACCACGAACAGCGCACGAACAACCGTGCCAAACGTGAGGCGCTTCACGCGGCCTGCCCGCGCGCTGCGGGTACCATGGCCATGACCAGTGTCATTACAATTTGCTCCTCATTGGAAACGCGCGTGTCTTTGAGTGCGACGTCGGCGTCGAGCAACAGTCGCAGCGCACGACGGAGTTCGTCGGCGTGCCATTTTTCCACTGCGCGCGTCCAGAGCGCTCCTGCTTCGCCCCATGGCCGGCCGACAAAGCCACCGGTCTCGCGCATGTACGACGTGTATTCCCGCGCCAGCTGTGACGTTGACCAGCCACCGTTGCGCTTGGCTCGACCCCACGCCAACGCCAGCATTTGCGTACCAAGCATCATCACCATGCTCACCGCACTTACCTTGGGTTGCGTGAGCACAAACGGCACCAGCGACACACTGCGTGCAACATCACGCAGCAAGATTGCGTCGAGCAGGTCGGTCACGGTTTCACCGCGACGCACGCCTACCACCGCGCTCACGGCCGCATCATCGATGATCACCACTGGTTCGTCAAGCACCGTGGCACGTGTGCCGACTGCGCGGTCACCCTCAGTCGTCACAGTCGGCGAGGCACGCAGTGCGCCGGCCTGTGCGCCACGTGCGTAGCTCGAGCACTTGTCCAACTCCGACGCAAGCTGCTGCAAGTCGTTGCCCACCGACTGTTGCAACAAGATGGTCGCTTCGGTGGTCACCGTTACGCCAAGCACGGTGTTGGCATGGTGTGCAATCCATTTGCGCACACGCTCCGGCGTCAGCGGATCAAACACGCAGGCCAGCGAGGCGTTGGCCAGTGACGCATCTGCCGACTGACCGGTCGGTGCAATGAGCACGGCCAACGTGTCGCTGGCCGGTGACTTGAGATACCGATCGAGTTCGGCACGCGCCTGTTTCTTGAGCAAGTGCACGTCGCGCACCACCACTGCACGTCGTTCTGCCAGCATCGGCGGCGTATTCAGCAAACTGCCCAACGTTTCGGCGTCGATCGCGGCACCATCGCGTATCTCGCAGTTGAAGTCTCGCGTCGCGCCATCGATGGCTGCGTCGAGCAGCGCATGCAGCGACGCGTCTTTCAGAAAGTCGTCGTCGCCGTGCAAATAGTACACCGGCGCGAACGTGCGCGAGTCGATGGCAGCGCGCAGCGTCTTGTATCCGTCCGCCGACGGTGGTGCAGCGCGACGCGGCGCAGAGGAGGTTCGACTTCGCGAGGGTGAACGCGGCGGCATGTGTCTAAACTAATGGCCCCGCGACGGTGACTGTCGCGGAGCCATATCATTTTCCCGCCTGCTGGTCGTACCGCATCCCGACCGCCTCAACGCTCGAACGCTACCCCGTCGTACATGCCAAAGTCGCTGGACGCGGCGAAGAACTGCGCCGGCGCTTCTTCAAGGAGCATGGCCATGGAAAACATCGGGTTGCCCGTGGCCATGGCCTGAAGCAACTCGGGCGAAATGATGGGTGCCGGCAGCTCAACGGGGGCAGGCGCCGACGCCAGCACGGGCTGCAACTGCACGTCCGGAACAAGCCGCGCGTCTCCGCCACTGTAGCTCATGGCACCCACCACCGTCACGCAGGCCGCCACGGCAAACCAGCTGCGCGTACTGCGCCAAGTGCGCTGCATGGGATGGCCGAGCGGCGCCGTGAGGAAGGCATCGTCGTAAGCGACATCGGAAAACTCATCGTGCGGGCTTCCCTGTTTGCAGCTCGCGAGACGTTGCTGCAGTCGCTTCTCAAACGCTTCGGAGGGTTCGATTTCCGGGAGGTTGCGCACCATCATGATGGAGCGACGCACAAGGTTATCGTGGGCCGCGCACGCATCGCACTGCATGATGTGTTGTTGCGCCTCGGTCATCACGTCACCGGCGAGCGTGTCGTCGAGGTACGCGAAGTGATGTTTACGAAATATCCGACAGTCCATCAGAGCACTTTCCTTGCACACGGTCAAAACCGGGAGCACGTGAGGGGTGTGCGTTCGATACCCATAGCGGACGGATCCGTTCCCGGGGTTCCCTCGCCTTGAGCAATCTTTTTTCCCCCCAGGGGACTAGAACCCACTCCCTCCCTGGTATACCAGGAAAATCAGCCGGGATCGCCGAAACATATCGGCAATCCCGGCTGATTTCATACCCGCCATGCGCGTCGGGGCCAGAAAACGCCGCCGCACTGAGGTGACGATTGGCTCCCGGTACTCCGGATTTAGCGCACCATCGGCTCGATAATCTCGGCGAACGCCGTGCGCGCCCTGTTCAGGCGTGACTTGACCGTGCCGAGGTTGACGCCCGTAATCTCGGCAATTTCCTCGTACGACTTGCCTTCAAGTTCCCGCAGCACGAAGACTTCGCGGTGATGCACCGGCAGCTGCGAGACGGACTTGTCGACCATTTCCCGAAGGTGACGCTTGCGGAACAGATCATCGGGCTTGTACTGCGTGTCTTCGAACTGCAGCGGGCGATCTTCGTCTTCGAAACGGGCCCGGATGGCCTGAAAGAGCACGAGCGGGTTGCGCGAGCGATTGCGCAGCTCGTTCTTGGCCAGGTTTGACGCAATCGTATAAATCCAGGTAGAGAACTTCTTGGACCGGTCGAAGCGGCCAATGTGTCGATACACGCGGATGAAGACTTCCTGCACCAGATCTTCCGCGCGATCACGATCACCGATTGTCCGGTAGACAAAGTTCAGCAGGCGTCCCTGGTAGCGATCAACCAGCTCCTGAAACGCGCGCTCTTCTCCACCCAGAAACGCACCCACGACTCCGCCATCATCCAGAGCGCGCAGCTGTTCGCGAACGCCTCCCTGCTGAAGTGGAGTAGTCTGACGGGCGATTTGTGCCATGGTGGATCTCCTGTTCGAGGGTCGCCAACGGAGTGTTCGCTGGCGGCGGGGAGCGAGGCGCCGTAATGAGTCTTATTTCGACATACGACGGGTAAATCGCCTCGGTCCGCTGTTGCCCTACAACAGTGCACAACTTATGCCGCGTTTGCCGCGACGAAAGTCACATCGCAAACGCATATTTACCAACAGTTTAGCAATTTATCGGTCGTTTTGACCAAAGTTTCTTTTCGCCAGAGTGTCCTCTTTCAAAGTCTCAAAAAGAGGACAGGTGCTGTCAACCCAACCGGAAGCTTGCCGTATAAAGCAACGCAAGTGCCGTCTTGGCATCCTGAATTTCGCCTCGCTCGATCATGGAGAGCGCGCGGGAAAGTCGAGTGGGCACCAGCTCCATGAACTCGTCAGCTTCTCGCTGGTGCTCACCGGCTACCAGGCCGCTGGCCATGAACAGGTGGATTTTTTCGTCGGTGAATCCGGGGGTGGTGTACATCGTGAACAGCTTCGTGACCTCCGCTGCCCGGTAGCCCGTTTCCTCCAGCAACTCCCGCGACGCACACGCCACCGGTGTTTCTCCCGGATCGAGTCGGCCGGCGGGAATCTCGTACAGGTACTGCTCAGCGGCGTAGCGATACTGGCGAATGAGCACCAGCTCCGGATCCGGATCATCGAGCGCGCCCAGCACCGGGACAATCGCGCTCGCGCCCGGATGTCGCACCATCTCCAGTGAACCAATCGATCCGTCAGGAAAGCGAACCTCGTCTACATCGAGCGAGATCACCCGTCCCGTGTATACCCGCTTGCTTCCAACCCGCCCAACTTCGTGCGTAGTCACAATTCTCGGCCTTTACGGCCTTCAGGCCGGATTTTTAGCGATTTTTTTCGCGGGCTTCTTCCTGGCCCTTTTCGCAACCTTTTTCACAGCTTTTTTGGCCAGCTTACGCGGCTTCTTGACATCATTCCCCGCCAACCACTCACGAATCGTCTTCCTGAGATACACAGGAACGCGCAAAATCGTGCCCCGACATTTCTTTGCGCCACAGCGACATGCGTAGTACCGCACATCATCCGGATCGTACGCATCGTCCCATTCAAACCGATAGTCGTACACCAACTCCGTGCCTGGCGCGATCGGCTTGATGGACTGAATCCACACACGATCGTCGTCAATCACCGATTCGCAGTTTGGTTCACATGAATGGTTGATGTACTTCGCATCGTTCCCACGACGTCGCGCGTCGAGCACCACGTCATTGTTCAGTACAAACAAAAACGTGTGGTGACGACCGTTGCTGTCGTCGTACCGACGATCGGCCTCTTCGTGCGAGATCGGTTCACCGATGTATTCCGTGAACACCTGACCCTCGCGAATGCGTCGCGTGGCAAACACGCCACGTCCCTGAATCTTTGAGCGACGAACCTCAAACGGTGGGGTGCGCTTGGGCTTCGCTGTGCCAGCCGAAGCGGTCACGGCAGTCTTCACCGACTTTTTCGCAGGCGACGTTGATCGGGATTTCGACGGAGACTTGGAAAGTGGCACAGAGGAATCAATGATGGGAGAACGATCGCTGCGGGCCGACAGTGCGTCTGTCGGAGCGTGTTTGGCGTCTGTGCTGTGAACGCCATCGAGCGTATGGTGGCTGTACAATACACGCGACGGGCAGTGTTGCGGGAAGTATGTCGCGTACTCGTCCGTGAAGGGAGTGCTGCGCGAGTGGTGCGTCGCGTGCATACTCGACGACGCCGGCTGACGTCCCGGGGCGCGCTACCGCGATGGTTCGTACAAGCGCAATCCACTCGCCACAAACGCCTCAAAGTCTTCGCGATTGTTCGTGGCGAGGCTGGCGTTCGCTGACATGGCTGCGGCGGCGATCATGGCGTCCACGCGCAGCGAGCGGCGACGTCCGGCGTCGTTGAAGAGTTGCGCAGCGGTGTGTGCCTGCGACTCGTCAAACGGAAGCAGCGGCTGCACAAACGCGCGCATGGTGGCGCGCTGTACCTCGGTGACCGGTCCGCACAGAAACTCGTACCATGCCACCATGGGTGTCACCATTGTGACGCCGCCGGCCGCCCACTCGCGGAGCTCGGAACTTTCGCTGCTGCCAACGACGAGTCCCAGAATCAGATAGTTGGTGTCCAGGCAGATCATTCGGCGCGCCACATCTTCCGGTCTCGGCGCACCGCAGACATGTAGGCGGCCGCCTGCTCCGGAGGGAGCCCCTGCCCGGCGGCGTGCAGCGCATCGAGCGCCGCGATTGGATCAGGTACCTCCAGTGTGGCGGCCTCCGCAATGACGCGACGAATCACCTCCGCTTGCGATACGCCCCACAGAGTAGCGAGCGATCGGATGCGTTCGGCGGTAGCGCGGTCCAGCGCAAACGTGGTGCGATGTGTCATCTGTGCCATACCATAACTCATACCATCACTGCTTATACATCACAAGGTGCCTGCGTCACTCAACTCACCCATCCGCCCCCAACTCATCCCCTGGCGCATGCACGGTAACCGGACCCACACCCAGCGCCACAAGCGACGGATGCAATACATCGGGCGGACCCACCACCACAATCTGCAGCCTGGCCGGATCGAGATGCGTGCGCGCCGCACGCAAGACATCGTCGGCCGAGACGTCGCGCACGCGTTGGCGATACGAGTCGAAATAGTTGCTCGGCAAGCGGAAGATCTCCACGTTGGCCAAGCCACTCGCAATGGCCGCCGTCGTCTCAAAACGAATGGGAAACACACCGTCGAGATAACTCACGGCCAGTGATAACTCTTCGTCACTGACTTTCTCTTCGCGCATGCGTCGCACCTCATGCAGCGCTTCACGCACCGCGTCGGCACACTTGTCGGTTTGCACGGCACTCGAGAGCTCAAACGGACTCGCGGCACGTCGCCAGTCAAACGTGCTGTGCGCCCCGTAGGTGAAGCCGTGCTTTTCGCGCAGGTTGAGATTCAGACGCGACGAAAACAGTCCGCCCAGAATCGCGTTCATCACCACCAGCGGGAAGTAATCGGGGTGCGCACGCGGTACCGCCACATGTCCCAAACGCAACTCGCTCTGCTGCGCGTCGGGCTTGGCCACCAGATGCACACGACTGTCGGCAAAACGAGGCGACGCGTCGGGGTCGGGTACCGGCTGGGCCGTGCCAGTCCAGTCGCCCAGATGCTGCGTGGCCATTTGTACGGCTTCGTCCACCGAGCAATCACCCACCACCAGCAGTGCCGTGGCCTCAGGCACAAAATGTTCGGCGTGAAAGCGCACGACATCATCGCGGGTAATGGTGGGAATGCTGCGTTCATCACCGCCGGCCAGTCGTGCAAAACGGGACGTCGCAGCGTACAGCAACCGATTCAACGCCACATCCGCGAGCCCGCGTGAATCAGCGCGAATCTGCGTGAGATCCGACAAGCGTTCTTCGGCCAAGCGCTGCATTTCCTGAGCCGGAAACGAAGGACGACGCAACACTTCCGCCAGCACCGCAAACGCATCGCCCGCGCGCTCACGCAACGCCGTGAGCTGCACAATGCTTGAGTCCCAGTCGGCACCGGTGTCGAGCACGGTGCCCAACGTTTCCACACGTTCCGCCAGTTCAAGCGCGCTCATGGTGGTGGTGCCTTCGGCCAACGCGCGTCCGGTGAGTACAGCCAGTCCGTGCTTGCCCAGCGGATCGCGCGTGGCGCCGGCTTCAACCACCGCCAGTACCGTCACCACCGGATGCGCGTGCACCGGCGCCACCACCACGCGCAGTCCGTTGGGAAGAATGCGCGTTTGAAACGATGGAAAATGATACGGCCGCACCACGCCCGGTTCCGGCCGCGGCGAGGCCGCCGGAGACTCGGCGTTGACCGTTTCGGTGCCATCAGCCAACGAACTCATGCGGCCACCTCAACATCGCTGACATCGGCATCCGCCGGTTGCTCAATGGGCACGTACAACAACGTTGCACGATTGTCGGCCACCAGAAACTCGCGCGCAAACGCACTCACATGCTCGGCGGTTACCGTACGATATCGCGCCGGTTGCTCGTTTACGAGCGACGGATCACCAAAATACGTGGCAAAGCGCGACAACTGATCCGCGCGCTCCGAAGCGGACTGCAACGAGGTGACGAAATGCGTTTCGGTGAGCGCGATTGCGCGCTGCACTTCGTGCGCGGTCACACCATGTTGCTGCACGAGATCGAGCTCGGCGTGCACCGCGGCCTCGAGCCGTTGGGCCGACACATCAGGCAACGCAGTGACGTCGGCCACAAACAAATCCGCGCCCTTGGCCAGATCAAACGTGAAGCACGACGCCGACGACGCAATGCGCTGCTGGCGAACCAGCGAGCGTTCAAAACGACTGCCGGTTCGCAATCCCAGAATGGCGGAACAGACGCTGGCGGCGTAGTACGCGTCGGTGCCGAGTACCGGCATGCGCGACGCGACAAACACTCGCGGGAGCGCACAGGCGTCGGGCACCACTTCACGCAACGCGCCGCCAAAGCTGAAGGGCACCGACATATCGGGGAGCGCCGGTCGGCCTCGCCCTCGGGGAATGGGGCCGAAATACTCCTCGACCAGGCGCCTGGCCTCGCCCGCCGGAAAATCACCCGCAATGGTCAACACGGCGTTGTCCGGGGTGTAATACGTACGGAAGAACTCGGCGATGTCCTCAAGGGAGGCCGCGTCGAGATCGTCCATGGAGCCGATGAGCGAATGGTGGAACGGATGCTCCGGCGGGAAGCACAGCGCCGGCAGCTTCTCCCACCATGTGCCGTACGGCTGATTATCCACACTCCACCGCCGTTCGTTTTTCACCACATCACGTTGCGTGTCGAGCTTGGGTTGCGTCATCGCCGGTAGCAGACGGCCCATACGATCGGCTTCCAGCCACAGCGCCAGCGCGAGCTGGTTGGACGGGAGCGTTTCGTAATAATTGGTGCGGTCGAGCCAGGTGGACCCGTTCAGGGTACCCCCGGCACGCTGGACGAACTCGAAGTGTTCATTGGCACCGACGTTGGCCGAACCCTGAAAGAGCATGTGCTCGAACAGATGGGCAAAGCCGGTGCGCCCCGTGCGTTCGTTGGCCGAACCCACGTGATACCATAAGTTGACTGCGACGATCGGCGCCGTGTGATCCTCGGAGAGCACCACCAGGAGACCGTTCGGGAGGCGATAGCTCTCGACGGGGATCTGCATTCTGTAAACTGGGGTACGGGTCAGATGCGGAGAAACCCCGCATTGTGCATTTCTCAGACGTTCATTCACCATACTGCCTGAACCAGGGCACCGCTGATGTTTTTCAAGGATTTTCGAATCATTCGGGCTGTCGCCAGCGTCACTGTGATGCTCAGCACGCTCGGTATGCTCGCGGCCTGCGGTGATGAGCCGCGCACGCCTACCGCGTTTGTCAGCGATGGCCCCAACGTGCTGGTGGGTTCGGCCAACGCCACCGTCGCATCCAGTCCGGAAGTGCGCGTGGAAGACCAGCGCCGACGCGGCCTGCCCAATGTGCTCGTGCGCTGGACCGTGAGCGCCGACGGCGGGAGCGTGGTGAACGATAGCGTACGCACCGACGGCGCGGGTGTGGCCACGTCGGGTGGCTGGCGACTGGGCACCAAAGCCGGTACACAAACGCTCACGGCCACCATCAGCGGACTGCCGCCGGTGGTGTTTCTGGCCACGGTATCACCCGGGCCGCCGTTTGTGCTGGCACGCCAAGTGCCCGAAACACAAAACACGGTGGTCAATACACTGGTCGCGGAGCCGCTCAGTGTGCGAGTGATCGACGCGTTCGACAATCTGGTGCCCAATGCCCCGGTCACCTTTCGCGTGGTGAGTGGCGGTGGCGTGATTGTCGGCGACACGGTGCGCGTGAGCGATGCCAATGGCGTGGCGTCAATTGACGGGTGGCGTATTGGTACGCAAACAAGCGTCGCGCACACGGTGGCGGCGCAAACCGCGGGGATCGGTAGTCCGGTGCTGTTCCGCGCCGCGCCGCTCGCCGAGGTAGCCGTGACGATTGAACCGGCGTCGGCGCAGGTGCAAAACGGTGTGCCGCTGCTGGGCGTGGGTGCTCGGCCCGCGATGCGTTCGCGCGATCAGTACGGTAATCCAACCGGCGGGGTCACCATTGTGTTCACCCCGGCACCGGGGTCGGGATCGGTGACTGGTAACACTCGCCAGACCGTGGCACTTGATGGCGTCGCCCGAGCTGGCAGCTGGACACTGGGTGAAGCCGCCGAGCAAACATTGGTGGCCACGTCACCGCAGTTTCCGGCGGAGTCGTTCGTGTTTCGCGCCAATGCGGTAAATAGTGTGTTCTCCATTGAAACGGTGTTCATCAAGGGTGAGCCCAGTCCGCGCAATCGTCGTGCGGTGGAAACGGCGGTGGAGCGTTGGCGCAATGTGATTGCCGGTGAGCTTGTGCCGGTGCAGGTGTTCGCGTCAGCCAACGATTGCGGTCCCGGTGTTCCCGCGATCAGTGACACAATTCAGAACGTCCGCATTTACATCAACTTTGATAGCATCGACGGCCGCGGTCGCGTGCTCGGGCGCGCTGGTCCGTGTTTCATTCGCTCCGCCAGCGGCATTCCTGTTGTTGGCTTCGTAGAACTGGACACCGCCGATTTGGCGGCGCTCAACGAAAGCGGTACGCTCGACGATGTAATGACGCATGAGTTTGGGCACGTGCTTGGATTGCAGCGATTCACGTGGGGGCAGCGCGATCTGGTGGTCAATGCCGGTGGCCCCGATCCGTACTATCAGGGGGCGGCAGGACGCGAGCAGTTCGCGGCAGTTGGTGGTGGCACATATTTGGGTATTCCGGTGCCGCTTGAAAACACGGGCGGTGCAGGAACACGTGAGTCGCACTGGCGCATTTCGGTGCTGCGCCGCGAGCTGATGGTGGGCTTTGCGCAGCCGGGGGGCATGCCGCTCAGTCGATTGACGGTGGGGTCACTTTCCGATCTGGGCTACGTCGTGCGTCCCGATAACTCGGAGCAGTTCACTGTGCCCGTCTTCGGATCAGCTGCGTTTGGTGCCATGACGATGCCCACCGTCAGCGAATTCCAGTACGGCGATGATGACTGGCCATCGGCGATCTGGTCTATCGACCAATCGGGACGCCGGCAGCTTGTGCGCGCCGGTGATTGGCGGGTGAGCCGCCGCCAGCCAACGCGGGGTGGCGGGCGATAGTGAATGTAGCACACAGATGAGAGACGTTATCATCTAATCTTGCGATCATCATGATTTGATTGTAAGATCGACAGAATCTGTCGGCGTTAATTACCTCATCGACCTGATCACCATGTCTCCTGTCCAGTCGACCGCCACTGCGGGCAGCACCTCGGACCCCGTTGCCCTGGCCGCAGCCAGTACTACCGCCAATACCGCGCCCGATCGCGCCGCTGCGCTCGATTCGGCGTTCCGCATCTACCGCGCCGAACATCCGAGCACCTATCTCCGCGACGCCGCGGCGGCGCTCGAGGTCAGCGAACTGGAGCTCCTGCTCGCCACTCGCGCCGTCGACATCACCCGCCTGCGCGACGATGATTGGGGCGCCTTCATGCACGCCCTGCCGACCCTCGGGCGTGTTTGGACGATGACGCGCAACGATCAGGCGGTAATAGAACGGGAAGGCAGCTACGAGGGCGTCATGATGCGGCCACACGTGGGCCAGGTGGTCAGTGCATCAATCGATCTGCGCTGCTTTCCCAGCACATGGGCGCACGCGCTCGCCGTGTCGGGCGACGAACACACCAACGCGGGCGCCTCCATTCAACTATTCGACCGGCACGGATCGTCCGTGCACAAGATCCGCTTCGCCGGCGGCGGAGATGCCGGCGCGTGGCGCGCCTTCGTAAGCGCGTGGCAGCACGCGGAGCCGTATTCGGCGCTCCCAACCTGCGAGCCGTCGGCCCCCACGCCACTCCGCGACACCGATTCCGTAGACGTGGACGCCTTCCGCACCGCGTGGGACGCGATGACCGACACGCACCAGTTCTTCGTTCTGCTTCGCCAACACGAACTGGCGCGTGAGCAGGCGTTGAAACTGGCCGGCGCCCCCCGCGCGCGCCGCACGACGGTGGCCGCCCTCGAGACCGTGTGGCACGCCGCCCGCGACGCCGCCGAAAAGGTCATGATCTTTGCTGGCAACCCCGGCATGCTGCAAATCCACATTGGCGTGCTCACGCGAGTCGTGCGCACCCCGGGCTGGCTCAATGTCATGGACCCAGGGGTGAACGTGCACGTGGACGAGTCCGGCCTCGTTTCGGCCTGGGTGGTGCGCAAGCCAACCGCCGACGGAGCGGTACACTCACTGGAGCTGTTCAACGCGCAGGGTGAGTGCGTGTTGATGCTCTTCGCCAAGCGCGCCGAGGGCGAGCCGGAACGCGCGTGGTGGTCGACGCTGCTGCAGGACTTGCCGGAGACCGGGCGGGCGTGAGTTTGTGCGTGTTGCTGAGTCTGATTTTGTGCGTGATGCGGCGACGGGTTTTGTACGTGAATCCGTGAGTGATTGCGTTGGTGATGCGGCGACGGGTTTCGTGAGTGAATCCGTGAGTGATTTCGACCCCCGGTAAGTGCGTGATCCGGCGCGTGACGCTGTCCGCCGCACAAAGCGCAGCGCGGCGCGATTGAGCGCCCGACCGGCGGGTGCCACGACTCGGTGGCTCGCACCGCCAAAATCGTAGTACTACGGACCGCCAGTAGGTACCATCCCGCATTGCTTGAGAATTGTTCTCAACTAACTCTCATTCATGTCCGGTTTCGTTGTCATTTTTCCTCGCAGCCCGAACTTCGAGTGAACTATTTTATCTCTGCACGCCGTTGGTCGGCGCGCTCGGCCGTTCCGTCGGCCTTTGCCGTGTTTCTGCTGGCTGGCTCCCTCTCGGCCTGCTCTGATGACTCCACCGGCCCTGCTGCGGCAGCGCCAACCGCCGGTGAGATCGCTGTCGACGCCTCCTCAGGCTTCGCCTATCTCGCCATGGACGGCGATTCGCTCCGGTCCGTGACTGTGAGCTCGCCCGGCACCTCCACCGCGTGGGACATTGGTCTCTTCGGACTGTCCTCGATCGTGAACGGCGGGGCGGGCGGGCCCGGCTCTACGTCGGCCTTGTGCCTTTGCCGTCCCACCAACCTCACGCTCGAACAAGTGCAGGCGCTCGATCCCGCCACCGAGCAACAGCGCTTTGATGCGATCACCGCCGCCGACATCCCGGCGGCCTCCAACTTCCGCACCGACACGCTCGTGCCGGCGATCAGGTCGTGGTATACCGGTGCACCGGGCGCCACCGCCACACCCAACAGCCAGCGCGTGTTCGTCTTCGCCGTGGGGCAGGCCGCGCCGGTGTACGGTAAGCTGCAGGTCACGGCCATTGCGGGCGCTACGGCTGCACGCCCGGGCACCGTGACCGTTCGTTGGGCCGTGCAACCGTCCAGTGGCCCCGCCGCCTTTGACGCGCCGAAAACTCAAACATTCACGCTTGGCAGTGCGCCGGTGTACGTGAACCTGATCACCTCCACCACCGGAAGCAGTGCCAGCGGTGACTGGCACATCGCCTTTGACGGCTGGCGCATTCGCGCCAACAGTGGCGCCAGCGGCACGGGTACGGTCAGCGTCACCTTCGGCGACAACACGCCGTTTGATGTGATGAGCGCCACCATCGCGCGCAGCGTACCCATTCAGGCGTTCACGCGCGATGCGTTTGCTGGCGCTTTCTCGCAGCCGGATCGGCAGTGGGAATACGTATCAAGCTCGAATACGGTCGTCGCTACCTACGACGTGTACCTGCTGCGTCGCGGCGACGCGATCTTCAAGGTACAGTTTCCGTCTTACTACGACGCGCAAGGGCAGTCGCGTCGCATCACCGTTCGGTACCAGCGACTCCGCTAATGCCGATGCATGCAGCACGCCCGACGACGGGCCGCTGCCGCCGACGCTTCGTGAGCGCGGTGCCCGTCGTCTTGCTGAGCACCATGCTCATGGGCAGCAGCGCGCGCGCCCAGGCGCAGCCGGCACGCCCATTCCGCGTGGTGCGTGTACAGGACGGCACCACCGGCCGCGTGATCGACGCGGCCCGCGTGCAGCTGGTGCTCGGGCAGGACACGGCGCGCTTCACCACCGACGCCCGCGGTCTGGTACGGGTGCCCACGGACCAGCTGCAGACGG
Organism: Gemmatimonadales bacterium; assembly: GCA_038203945.1. Lineage (GTDB taxonomy): Bacteria > Gemmatimonadota > Gemmatimonadetes > Gemmatimonadales > Gemmatimonadaceae > JAABRT01. Next base: position 11,604 of record JBBRDJ010000028.1, on the reverse strand, counting down.
GCGCGCTGCATGTCCGTCGGCTCGGCTTCGCTCCCACGCTGGTACCGAGCGCACGGATGGCCGAACTCGGCGAGGCGGACGGCGATACGATCCGGATCTCTCTCACTCCCCTCGCGCTCGCGCTCGATGCCACCGTGATCACGGCGGCGCGACGTGAGCAGCGCCTGGCCGATGCCGTGGTGCCGGTTGAGCTCATTTCCCGCCGGCAGGTGGAGGAAACGGGTGCGACGGATGTGGCCAGCGTGCTCACGGAGCGCCTCGGCATTCAGCTCGATCGTGGACTGCCGGGGAATAGTGGTGTGCAGCTGCAGGGGCTGGGCTCGCAACGCGTACTGGTGCTCGTGGACGGACAGCCGCTGGTGGGTCGTATTGGTGGCACCCTCGACCTTTCGAGGTTGAGTACCAATAACGTGGAGCGTATCGAGGTGGTGAAAGGGCCGCAGTCCACGCTGTACGGCTCCGATGCCATGGGAGGCGTCATCAATATCGTGACGCGACGTCCGGAAACAGGCGGCATGGAAGCACGCCTGCAAGCGGTTGGTGGATCAATGGGTCGTTCCGACATGCTGGCCACGGTGCTTGGTAACCGCGGCTCGGCCGATGCGGTGCTGGACGTCGGAATGCGGCGACTCGCGCTCACACCGGGCGTGAGCAACGCCGCAGCCACCTTCGCCGACCGTTACGATGTGTCGCCCAGTGTGGCGTGGCGCCCGGCTGCCGGGCTCTCATTGCAGGCCGGTGGTCTGTTCGCCGGTGAACGGCAGCGCTACCGCACCGGTCCGCTTTTCCGCTTTGTAGACCGTGATCAGCTGGCCGCGCGCGTAGGCGCCGAGTTTGTGCGAGAACGCCATCGCCTCGGGGCGCTGCTGTATCGCTCCCGTTTCGATCACCTGGCGCGGGCGAGCACGTTCGACTCACCGCAGGGTGATCGGGGTGATAGGGATCGCCAGCAGCTCACGGAACTCGAACTCACCTACGCTGGTCCCACCGCCCTTGGCCTGGTCGATGCGGGCGTGGAAGTGCGACGCGAGTCGATCGTGGCCGACCGGGTGCAGGGAATGCGCCAACACTGGGATCTCGTGGAACCGTTTGCACAGGTCGGCCTGCTGTTCGGTCGCGTGGCAGTGACGCCGGGCGTGCGCTACACGTACAACAGCCAGTGGGGATCGACATTCGCGCCCCGCATTGCCGCGCTGTGGCAGGCCAGTGAAGAGGTGAGAGTGCGGGCCAGTGCCGGACGCGGTTTTCGGGCACCTGATTTCAAAGAGCTGTTTCTCTCATTTGCAAACGCGCAGGCCGGCTACGCGGTACGCGGCAACGCGCTGCTTCGTCCGGAGACGTCGGAGAACATTCAGCTGCACGTCGAGCGCGTGGGGCAGCGCACGTTCGTGCGTGCGAGCGTGTTCAACAACCAGCTTGACCAGTTCATCCAGACGGTGGCCACCGAGACCGCCGGGTTGTTCAGCTACGAAAATGTAAATCGCGCCTGGACGCGTGGTGCGGAGGTGGAAAGTGGGTTCACGCACGATCGCTGGCGCATCGAAGGCGGCTACAGTCATCTGCGCACGCGTGACCTGAGCACCGGGCTGGAGCTGCTGTCGCGTCCGCGTCATTCGGGGCGCTTGTCGATGTCGGACGGGAACCTCGTGGGCGGGCGCTTGGCCGCCACGCTCGTGCACACCGGCGCCACAACCACGGGGCGAGACGAGCTGGGTGTGACCACGGCCCAACAACCCGCCTTCACTCGCGTTGACTTGCGCGGCGCGCGGCCCATCGCCGGTGGGCTCGAGCTCTCGATCGGAGTGGACAATGCGTTCAACCGCACACTCGGCGTAGACTGGCCGGGCTACACGGGACGGCTGTGGTACGCGGGGTTGTCGTGGCAGGTGAATCGTGGGGGACGCTGAGCGGCACCCCAACAATCAACGGCTCATAACAAACCGCCCAACATCCGCCGGCAGCGCCAGCGATTCACGCACCGCGTACTCGAACTCGAGCAGCGGATTCCGCGAAATCGGGCTCGTGCGCGTGGGCGACCCGTGCGGCGTGAGGCCGTGCAAACGCGCCAGCAGCGACAGGCGCAGCATGTGAAACGGATCACTCACCAGCAGCACTGTTTGTCCATTCACGCGCCGCAAACGTTCGGCGGCATTTCGCATGGAGGCAAATGTGGTGCGGCCTTCGTCTTCGTAGATGATCATGGTATCGGGTACTCCACGCTTCACCAGATAACGTCTACCAGCGCCGGCTTCGCTCTGCCGGTCGCCGTCGCCGCGGCCGCCGGTGAGCAACACGTACGGGGCCAACCCACGCTCGTACAAGCCGAAGGCGTGATCCAGACGCGCCTGCAGCACGGGTGACGGACGACCATCGTATTGTGCGGCGCCGAGCACCACAATCGCGTCGGCCATGGGCGCGCTGGCGTTGCGTGCGTCGTCACGCCGCGACCACCACCACACGAGTGCGATGGTCAGTGCCCAGCCCACGAGGGCCAGCACAAGCAGTTGCGTAAACACGCGGCGCAGCCAACGGGTCATGGGCCAAAGTTAGTCGCGCAGCCAACGAACCATCCTGCACGGTTGACCACCCAGCCAACGCGCACACCTACACCGGCCGCGTATCTCCGGGCTCGGGTGCGTCGACGTTGTATCCGCCCTCACGCAGCGACGTCGCAAACGCATCCTGCGCCGACGCCTCACCGTGCACCAAATGCACGCGCTGGATTTCGCGGCGCGCCTTCACACCTTCACTGCGCACCGCATCGAGCCAGGCGCGCAGCTCGGTACGGTCACCATGCGCAGAATAGCCGTTGAGAATCTCCACCTGCGCGGCCAGCTGCACGTCATCGCCATACACACGCAACACCGGATGCCGCTCAACGATGCGCCGCGCCAGCGTGTGCTCTGCGGCAAAGCCGACAATCAAAATCGTATTGCGCGAGTCGCTGGCTCCATGGCGCAGGTGATGCAGAATGCGCCCCGACTCGGCCATGCCGCTGGCGGCGATGATCACCATTGGGCCGTGTCGCGCGTTCAGCTGTCTCGATTCGTCAACGCTGCGCGTGAATCGCACCAGCGGAAACTCCAGTGGGTTGGCCGTCTCACGAATGAGCGCTTCACTGCGATCAAAAATGTTCGCGTGCAGTGCAAACACCGACGTCGCGTCGAGAGCCAGCGGCGAGTCTACGAAAATCGGAATCTCCGGAATGTGACCGCCGCGCCAGAGCTCGTGCAAATCGTACACCACTTCCTGCGTGCGGCCGAGTGCAAACGCCGGAATGAGTACACGGCCACCGCGCGCGGCTGTTTCGCGTACCACCCGACCCAGCTTTTCCCGTGCACCCGCGACACTCTCGTGATCCCGGTTGCCATATGTAGACTCAATGAGCACAGAGTCCGCACCACCGTGTGGCGGATCGGGATCGCGAATAATCGGCTGATCATCACGCCCGATGTCCCCGGAAAAAATCACGCGATGTGTGTGCGATCCCTCCGTGGCTTCAACCACGATGCTGGCGGATCCCAGAATGTGTCCGGCATCGGTGTAGAGTGCGCGAACCCCAGGCAACACATCGAGCCAGCGATTGTAGGGCACACCAATCATCTGGTCCACCGCCTGCATGGCATCGGCCAGCGAGTACAGCGGCGGCGAAAACGGACGACCCTTGCGCTCGAGAAACTCCGTATCGCGCTGCTGGATGTTGGCCGAGTCGGCGAGCATGACGGCGCACAGATCGCGCGTGGCGCTGGTGGTCCAGATGCTGCCGGTGTAACCCTGGGCCACAAGAAATGGCAATCGACCCGCGTGATCGATGTGCGCGTGCGATAGCAGCACCGCATCAATCTTGTCTATCGGGAGCGGCAGCTTTTCGTTTTTTTCGCGCGACCGGGCACGCTTACCCTGATACAGTCCGCAGTCAAGCAGAATGCGTTGCCCGTTGACGTGCAGAATGTGGCAGGAGCCGGTGACTTCGCGTGCTGCGCCGGAGAACTCGATGTGCATCAGTTACCTCATCTGGTGAAGACGCCACACGGGAAATCGCAGTCAAACGTGGCGGCGATTGGCTGCCTATGATTCCATGCGGCCAAAGATGGCGTACCGCGCCTCGGTTCGCACCCTACATTGCGAGTATGCCACGCACGCGTCCCCCTCGCTCCCGTTTTATTACGCGAGCGCTCGATCAGCTGAGTCGGCTCGGTGATTGGGGTGCCCGGGCCGCCTACACGGTGCGTACGGTGGCGGTACAGGCACGTCGGCAAACACGACGCGCCACCTTCGGTCCGCGACGCAGCGCGCAAAGCGGCTGGGATGACTTTGTCGACTGGCTTGGCACTACTGCAGTAAGCGAAAACGCAATTCTGCTGGTGTTCGCCGTGCTGATTGGAATTGGCGCGGCATTGGGCATCGTGGCGTTCTACAAGCTCATCGATGCAGCGTACTGGTTGTTTGTCACGCTGCCGGGCCGAGAAGTCGAAGCGCTGCGCAATCCCATCTATCGGCCGATCCTGACCGCCGCAGGCTTCGTGGCGGCGTCTTACGTCATGCGTCGCTTTGCCCCCGGCGAAGACGGGTACAACGTGCCCGACCTCAAGCGCCGAGTGGCGCAGGATGGCGGACACATGCAGGTGAAACCGCTGGCCGCACGCAGTCTGGCCAGCGCCATCACACTCGGCGCCGGTGGATCGGTGGGCAGTGAAGGACCGGCCGCCGTCGTTGGGGGCGGACTCGGCGCGTACTTCTCGCGCGTGTTCCGGTTCTCCAAAGATCGCACTCGACTGCTGGTGAGTGCCGGTACCGCCGCCGGTATCAGCGCCGCCTTCAACGCACCGCTGGCCGGTGCCTTCTTTGCACTCGAAGAGCTGCTCGGTGGACTGCACGTGGCCGCGTTTCCTACGGTGGTTGTTAGCAGCGTGACGGCGGCGGTGGTGTCGCAGGCCGTGTTTGGTATTCACCCCGCGTTTCCCATTCCCGCGCTGCATCCGTCACGCGGGTGGTTTGAGCTGCTGGCGCTGCCACCGCTGCTGGGCATTGCCTGCGGACTGGTCACCGTGCTTTTTGTGCGCACGTATTTCGGCGTTGGCAAGGCCGCGCGCGAGTGGAAAGTGACGCCGGCGGTGCGCGCCGCGATTGGCGGTGGATCGGTTGGGCTACTGGTGTATCTCTCCGGCGGATTGTTGCTCGGTCCGGGTCACATGCTCATTCCGGCGGAACTGTTTTCCGGAACCGCGTTCTGGATTGTTGGTGGCCTCGTATTGGCCAAGATCGTAGCCACCGCACTGACGCTTGGCACCGGCGGTTCGGGTGGACTGTTTGCTCCCGCGATCTATGTGGGCGCGGCCACCGGTAGTGCGTTGGCCGGTGCCATTGCGTGGCTGCTGCCGTCGCTGCAAATCACGCCTCAAGCCTGGGCGTTTGTGGCCATGGGCGGTGTGGTGGGGGCGGCTACCGGTGCGCCCATCACCGCCGTGTTGCTCGTGTTTGAACTCACCGACGACTACGCGCTCATGCCGCCGTTGTTGCTGGTGACCGGCCTGTCCATGGTGATTGCGCGTCGCTTCGAGAAGGACGATTTGTACAGTGGTTGGCTGCGCCGACGCGGGATTGTGCTCAAGCACGACAGTGAACGTGATGTGCTGGCCCGTTTGCATGTGCGCGACGCGTGCGACATGGCGCCACTCGTGGTGCGTGAACACGAGCCGCTTGAGCCCGTGCTCGCGCGCGTGGCATTTTCCGGTCAACCCATGTTTCCTGTGGTAGACGAGCGCGGACAACTGGCTGGTATTCTTCCTGTCAGCGCACTCGCCGCCGCCTCGCGCGAACCACATGCGCTGTCAATGTTGATTGTAGCCGACCTGGCCGTGGCCACACCCGCCGTTACACTCGACACACCGCTTGACGATGTGATGCGACGTATGGGTGCACGCGATCTGGCCGCGCTGCCAGTGGTGGAAGTGCCCAGTGGACGTTTAATGGGCCTGATCACGCGCGCCCACCTTACGCGCGTGGTTGAGCGGGCAATGCTGCTCGATCGACCAGCGGTGGCCCCCACGCCATCCGGCGCGCCGCACGAAATGCCGTTGGAGCTACCCTCTGGTGTGCACTATCGCGCCGCCGCGTCGCCGGACAAACGTTCTCCGGATCAGCGCGAGTAGTTGTGCATGATCCGATGACGCCACCACGTGCCCCACAGCACGATTGCGGCCAACGCGGGCGGAGCCGTCGCCACGGCAATCAACAACCACTCAACCAGTGAATCGGCCCGTGGAGCATACCAGGTGATTCCCTGGTACGCCGACACCAGCACGTCGGCGCTTACCGCGATGGCCAACAGCAACCCCAGCCACGCGCGCCACTGGCGCAATACGCTGAGCAACGCCACAAACAACAGCGTATCAAAGAAAACCCATGCCCATTGCACCCACGGCGCGGGAAACCAGCGGTCGATATTCACCGAGGCGAGCACGATCGTCCACGGAATCAGCATTGCCGTCATGGCCCACAGCACAGGGCGTGGACCGCGCAACAACGTGCGCAACGCAAACCCGAGCAATGAACCGTTGGCGAATGCGGTGAGTGCGTCGGCGAGCGCACGCCAGGCTGGCGTTTCGTCTGGATGAGCCAGCCAGATCGGCTCCCACGCATCAGGTCGCAGCTTGGCCTTGAACGCCTCCAATCCGCGAAAGTTGAAGAACGGCGACGCCAGATCACGCACACGCGCCAGCCACGGTGTCACCGGACCGGCCAGCGGTGCCAGTCCGAGCGTGGCCCAGCGCGAGTGCATGGCCGCCGCTTCGCGCATACCGGCGTCCACCAGCAGTTCATTGGTGCCGTTGGGTGCGGTGGCGTCACGCAGCAGGTCTTCAAACAACCAGCCGTTTCGAGCGTACACCGGCGCCATGGACAGCAAGGCCACCACGTGTGCTTCGCGCTCCGCAATCAGCACCACACGCTCATCGATATCGAGCAACGGCTCCACACGCACGAGAAACCCCATCTCGGGCATCGCGCGGGACGCTTTCCACCGGGCCACCAATGCGTTGATCTGCTCGTGAACGGTAGTGCCGGGCGCCACGTCGGGCGCGTACACGCGACGCACTGTCACGCCCTTGTTGCGCGCGCGACGGAGCTGGGCGCGCAGCGTGCGCGCACCGGCGAGTGTGTCGTCCCAAAGCGTGGGGTCCCACACGGGCTGCTGGCCCAGCAATACTCGGCGAAAGCGTGCCGACGTGACGAGCCGCCCTTCCGTGGCAAAAAATGCGGCACGTTTTCCGGCGGCGCGCGCAGCGTCGAGGAATCGCTCCGCCACCTCGTGCACGCGGGCCTCCGGCGCGAGCGGCTCACCACCGGCAACCCAGGCCGCACCGGTGTCCATGTAGGCCACCACGTGTCCGTGGTGATCTTCCCAGACACGAAAATCCCGCTCCAGCAGCTGAAACGAGGTGGCGTTTCGTCCGAAGCGTGAGAGCGCGCGTCGTAGCGTGTCGCGCGATCGGTTGGCCGTGCTGTCAGGCGTCGGCGTTGGGGGCCTCACGCGCGAACACCACGGTGAGCCTGGCCGAGTCCTGCGTCATGAGCGCCGGGGACCATCCGGAGCGGCTACGTTCGTTGAGCAGATCGGTGAGCACGTCCTCGTCTTCACGAAGCTTGCCCAATCGCACGATTACGGCTTGATATTCCTTCATGACGGCCAAAGGTAGCGGTGGCACTCCGCTCGCCGCTAGCTTCGGCGCCAACGTCTGCTTCACTGTTTGTTTCAACGGCTGCTTGACCCGCTGCCTTAACCGCTGCTTTAACCGCTGCTTTAACCGCTGCTTTAACAGCTGCTTCAACGGCTGCTTCTACGGCTGCGCCTGCGTCCGATGCAGTATCAGCGTCGCCGTGTTCCGGATCACCTGGTAACGCGTCCACCAACCGCGATTCACTCCGTCTACCCGCTCTGTCCATGTCCGTCGCCGCCACACACCCCGACCTGCCCACGCTCACCGTAGTGGATCATCCGCTGGTGCGGCACAAAATGACGTTGCTGCGCAACCGGGAAACGTCTACCAAAACGTTCAAGGAGCTGGTTGACGAGATTGCCATGCTCATGGCCTACGAGGCCACGAGCGATCTCCCGGTGGAGCCGGTCCCGGTGGACACGCCGCTCGAATCTACGCAGGGCTGGGCGGTGTCGGGGAAGAAGCTGGTGCTGGTACCGATTCTGCGCGCCGGACTGGGCATGGTGGAAGGCATTCTGCGCCTCATTCCGTCGGCCCGGGTGGGACACATCGGGCTGTATCGCGATCACGACACGCTCGAACCGGTGGACTACTACTTCAAGGTCCCGGGCGACGCCGAAGCGCGTGATTTTTTGCTGCTCGACCCGATGCTGGCCACCGGTGGCAGTGCGGCGGCGGCGGTGAGTTCGCTCAAACGCGCCGGCGCGCAACGTATTCGCCTGTTGTGCCTGGTAGCGGCGCCCGAAGGTGTGCGACGACTGGCCGACGCGCACCCCGATGTGTCCGTGCTCACGGCCGCGCTTGACCGCCAGCTCAACGAGTCGGGTTACATCCTGCCCGGTTTGGGCGACGCGGGTGACCGGTTGTTTGGTACGCGTTGAGGCAACGACGAACACGCCCCGCCATCAGGCCTGATCACCTCGCGCACGCTCAGCCAAACCACTCGCGCGGCGTGAGTCGCTGCTGACGCGTCACGTCGAGCACCCACTCCTGTACTGTGGGCTCCACAATCTCAAGCGGTACCCGATCAAACCACGCGCTGGCCAGATCCTCGTCCCCGATACGCCGCCACAGCTCGCCAATCAGGTATGTAATCACCGCGCGTTCCGAGCGCTCTACGCCGTCAAACTGCTCGAGCGATTCGGCAAACTGCCAGGCCGCTTGCCGTCGGTAGTAGCGTTCGGCTTCGTGATCCTGCTCGTCCACGCAGCACCAGGCGGCGCGCAGATACAGATCGCCCAGATAGCGCAGGTCGCACCCCTGCCACGACGCCACCAACGCCGCATGTTCGTACTTGATGGACCCGCGTGGCCCTTCGCGCGCCAGCGACGCGGGCAGCGCAAACCAGACACGTTCCCGTGTCTCGGAAGACAGCTCCACGTCGAGGTCGAAATCCCGGTCTACGCCCGCGTAACCGCAGGTGGCACACATGTGCACGAAAAACGGCAGCGGCTGCATGCCCGTCGCCCGCTCGTGAAAATCGGTGCGCTTGCCGCCGAATGCGTTGGTGGCCAGCACCGCCTGCGAGCGGAACTGCGTATCGCAAACAGGGCAGGTGAGGTCGATGAGTTGAAGTGTTGTCATGGCAGTGAGCAGACGAGGAGTCGGCACGATACCGACTCACCGATGCAAGTGTCGGCAGGCAGGCGCCCGAAGATTACTGTGCGCGCCACAACAAGTTGCAACCAAAGCGCTTGCCTGCAATCGCGTGTTCGCGCTATCTTCTCGCGTCGCCTCGTACCGCCGCACGTCGGCGCGACGCGGTACTTTTTCCCTCGGCGAGTCTCTTTCGCGCCGTGTCACTCGCGCCCGGGCGTTGATGATCGTCAATCTGCTCCCAGACTTTCTCGCCATACTGCAAGCACCGGATCGCATGGCCGCGTATCGCGCCTATTTCGATCGGCATCGTGCCCTGCTGACGGCGTACTGGGACAACTATGTGCTCGACCCATCCGGTCCGCACTTCGATGACGTCGTTCGCACGACGGTACTCGCCGACCGCACTGATCTGCTGGCATTGCTCGCACGGACTGACATTCTGGCGCTGGTGGAACGCACCGTGGCGCAGGTGCATGACCTGCTGTCCATCGACAGCGACGTTGATGTGGTCGTGATGGTGGGCGTGGGCGCGGCCAATGCTGGTGAGCTCGTGATCGACGGACGCGGCGTGGCGTTTGTTTGTCTCGAACACTTCACCGGTGTGGCCAACGAAGACACGCAGGGGCTGGGTCTCGATCCGGAACTCTTACCGCTGTGGTTGTCGCACGAACTCGCGCACGCGGTACGCTATACGTCGCCCGTGAGTCGCAGTGAAATGCGCACGCTCATTGACGACATCGGTGGTTATTACTCGTACTGGGAAACAGGGCGACAAGCGTCGCTGCGCGAACTGCTCGTCAACGAAGGGCTGGCCGTACAAGTCGCACGCGCCATTTCACCGGGGCACGCCGCGTGGGAGTACTTCGGATTTGGTCGCAAACAGTACGCGCGTATCCGGGAACTCGAACCGCTGCTCACGCGCGCCATCAGTGCCGATCTCGATCGCGCCGGATTGGGGTTGCGGCTGCGCTATCTCTCGGGCGGCATGAGCGATGAGGCGCGCACCCTCGAGCGCACCGTCATCCCCGAGCGCGCCGGCTATTTTCTGGGCGCACGTCTGGTTGAGCCAGCCATTGCCACGCATGGACTCAAGTGGGCCGTCCGGGCATCAGCGCACGAGCTCATGGCGATCGCTGATGGCCAGTATGTGTTGCCCGAGCAGTCGTCACTGATGGCGTAGGGTGGGGCCTCGCGGTCAACGACGGCGGGCGGCGGTGAAACTGTTCAGCTGGCGTGGTACGCGAGCGTCGTCGATCAGCGTGGTCATTCGTCGTCGTCAATGAGCGTCGAAGAGCGGTGTGCTCTGATATCACGCATTGCACACGCAATTTATTGCACCGCGGCCGCGCTGGGTGTAGTAAAACGTCTGTCAGGAACGCGTTGTTCACCTCGCTGAGGCGAGCGGCACTCGAAAGCCAGAGAAGGGGCCACGGCAAGGGCCTTAACCGCAGAGGCGTAGGGGGCACAGCAACAGCAACAACAACAACAGCAAATGCTGGAGTGGTACGAATCAGGTCGCGCGTGCGTCGCTTTTTGCGCGGCCGTTGTAGTTCTACTCAACGTCTCCGTGCCTCGGCGTCTCTGTGGTCACAACGTCTCCGCGTCTCTGCGTCTCTGTGGTCACAACGTCTCCGTGTCTCCGCGTCTCTGTGGTCACAACGTCTCCGATACCTCGCATCGCACAGATAGTGTATGCACCGCGGGCGCGCTGGGTGTAGTAAAACGATTGTCAGGAACGCGTTGTTCACCTCGCTGAGACGAGCGGCACTCGAAAGCCAGCGACGTGGTCACGGCAAGGGCTTTTACCGCAGAGGCGCAGGGGGCACAGCAACAGCAACAACAACAACAACAGCAAATGCTGGAGTGGTGCGAATCAGGTCGCGCGTGCGTCGCTTTTTCCGCAGCCGTTGTAGTTCCACTCAACGTCGTGTCTCGGCGGCTCTGTGGTCACAACGTCTCCGTGTCTCCGCGTCTCTGTGGTCTCAACGTCTCCGCGTCTCTGTGGTCTCGGCAGTCTACCGACACACGGAAATAATGCGGACTAACCAACGCGCATAAACTTGTACAGCGTGACGCGCTCCACGTCATCATCATCGCGGCTTACGCCGAGCAGGAAGTCTGCACCAACTTGCCGGATTGAGAATCGCGTGGGCAGCGTGATCGCGGCGCTCCATGTGCCGTCGCGGGCGAACACATTCCAGCGCGTGACATCGCCGCGCGGCGCGGGTTCACCGAACGGACGCGTGCGGCTTTCGTAGGAGTAATCGCTCACCCACAGCTCGCCGTT
>JBBRDJ010000027.1:0-35717 GCA_038203945.1 Gemmatimonadales bacterium | reverse complement strand
CGCGCTGCTGGGGTGCGGGCGCCGACACGTTTGTCGCGGGCAACGCCGTGTTCAACGCGGCCAATCCAACGGCTGAAATCGGCGCGTTGCGCGCCCTTTGTGGAGTAACGGTATGACGGTCAAGCAGCAGTGGATGGCGGTGGTGGGTATTGTGGCGACCCTCGGCGTAGCACTTTGGGTGGGCACGCACCTGATTGGCGATGAGTTCTACGACGTGCGGGTGGGGAGTGAAGCGCCCGGATTTCTCGCCGTCGATGTGAGCAACTCGAGTGGCGAATCCAAGTCGTTGAGCGACTACCGTGGAAAAGTTGTGCTGTTGAACATCTGGGCAACCTGGTGTGGGCCGTGCCGCGCAGAGATGCCTAGCATCGAGGCGCTGCACAAGGATCTGGAGAGTCAGGGTTTGGCGGTTGTGGCAGTGAGCGTTGACGATCCCAATGCGATTGCCGCGATCCGCGAGTTTGTAGACGAGTACAAGCTGACCTTTGACATTCTGCATGATCAGACACAATTGTTTCGCGGCGTGTATCGCTACTTCGGAGTGCCGGAGACATATGTGATTGATCGCAAGGGAGTGATCCGCAGAAAAGAGATTCGCGCGCATGACTGGAACTCCCCGGCACAGCGGCTTTTTATCGAGCGGCTGCTCGATGAACCAAGTGCCTGACCTTTTGACGCGCGCGGCACCGCTCGCGGAATGCAAAAACGCTGTCGGAGCGCATGAAGCGCTGGCGGAACATGTGAAACCCTTTCGGAACTCATGAAACGCTCCCTGCGCACCGAGTGGCCTCGCGCGCTCGTCGCCCTCGGTCTGGCCACCGCACTCTGGCTGGTGGTGAGCGCTGAAGAATTGGAGTCTGCGTGGGTACGCGTCTCCGTATCGCTCACTCTCGAACCGGGCGTCACGCTTGCGGGACCGGCGCCCGAAGTGCTGGCACTGGTTGAAGGGAAACGGCGCGCGCTGCTCAAGATATTTTCATCGCCACCCACCATGCAGCGCGGCGTGACCTCTGCACGCGGCGACAGTGCACAGCTGGAGTTGCGCGCCGAGGATGTTGATCTGCCCGTGGGCAGCGAAGTCGTGGTTCGGGATTTGCGACCACGCCTGCTCATGCTCGTGCTCAAGCCTCCGGCGTCCATCAACGATAGCAGCATCGTACCGTGACGGCCGCACACGCACACACCATACGCGTGCTCGGCATAGAAACATCGTGCGATGAAACGTCGGCGTCCGTCATTGAACACGATGGCGCTTCGTTCGCGCTCAAATCGCTGGTGATTCTCTCGCAAGATGTACATCGCCTCTTTGGCGGCGTGGTCCCTGAGATTGCCAGTCGGCAGCACCTCACTGCCTTGCCGCCCGTGGTTCGTGCGGCACTCAGCGAGGCGCAGTGCACCGTGAGCGACTGCGACGCAATTGCCGTAACACACGCGCCGGGATTGGTTGGCGCGCTGCTGGTGGGTGTGCACTTTGGCAAAGCACTTGGCCTTGCAGCCAACGTGCCGGTGCTGCCCGTGCACCACCTCGAAGGACATTTGTTTGCCACCGCGCTCGAACATCCCGATGCCGTGCCACCGTTTACCGCGCTGCTGGTGAGTGGTGGTCACACGTTGCTGCTCGACGTCGCCGAGTGGGGCGCGTATCAACTGCTCGGCCGCACGCGGGACGACGCCGCCGGTGAGGCCTTTGACAAAGTGGCCAAGCTGCTCGGCTTGCCCTATCCCGGCGGCCGTCCGCTGGAGGAGCTTGCGCGCAGTGGTGAGCCCGGAGTGCACCGGTTTTCGCGACCCATGCTGCGTCGCTCACAACACCCAACCGACGCCGATTACTACGACCTGTCTTTCAGCGGACTGAAGACTGCAGTGTTACTGGCCGTGCGTGCCGCTGAAGACGATGGCAGTATCAACGAACAGCGCGCGCACATGGCCCGCGGCTTTCAGGACGCGGTCGTTGATACGCTCGTGGCCAAGACGTTGCGCGCGGCTGTCGCACAGGGTCGCGAACGCATCGTACTGGGGGGGGGAGTGGCCTGCAACCAGGCGTTGCAGCAGGCCATGCAGACAGCTGCACAGCAAACGGGTCGGCGCCTGTTTTCACCAACGCCCCGACTGGCTACCGACAACGCCGCCATGATTGCTGCGGCCGGTGCATTCAGGTTCCGCACGGGCGAACCCGTGTCGCCGGAGTTTTCGGCGCACGCGTCGCTACCCATACCAGGCATGCTCAACGCCGAACCGTCGCGCAAATCATCGCGCGCAACGGCCTCTCGCTGACTACCTCCTACACTCTCACGTCGCATGTTCGCGTCTGACGGAATCACACACCAGCCCTCCGTGCTGACGCTCGGGCCGGTCGAACTCACCGGCTTTGGGTTGGCCGTGCTGCTCGGCTTCGTGATCGCACAGATCGTGTGTCAGCGCGAGCTGCTGCGTCGCGGACATGTGGTTGAAGCCGACGCCATGCCCGATGTCGTGCTGGCCGCGCTGCTCGGCACGCTCATTGGCGCCAAGGCGTATTACGCGATTCTGACTGGCGATGCGTCGGCGATTTTCAGTCGCGGCGGATTTGTATTCTGGGGCGGGTTTATTGGCTCGGTGTTTTTGTGCTGGCTGGTGATCAGACACAAGAAGCTGCGCTTTCTCCGCTTCGCCGACGTGGCGGGCATTGCGATAGCGGCAGGCTACGCGGTTGGACGAACCGGTTGCTGGGCCGTGGGCGATGATTACGGACGTCCCTGGAGCGGACCGTTCGCCGTGCGCTTTCCCGAAGGTGCGCCGCCGAGCACCGCACTCAATATGCAGCAGCTCTTTGGCGTCACGCTGCCTGAGGGCACCGCACCAACTGATGTGATGGCCGTTCACCCTACTCAGTTGTACGAGACGGCGATGGGCTTTGTGATGTTTCTCGTGCTGTGGCGTTTGCGGGGCCACCAGCATAGGGAAGGCTGGCTGTTCGGGCTTTACTGCCTCCTGGCCGGTGCGGAGCGCTTTGTAGTGGAGTTCTTTCGCGCCAAGGACGACCGGTTCATTGGCGGGCTGACCGTGGCGCAGGTGATCGCGCTCTCGATTGCGGCTTTGGGCATCGTGATCATGGGCGCTCGTCGGAACGCGCGACCCGCGCCCGGGATGGCCTGAAGGTTCGCCTGTTTACCGAGTAAGGCGCTCCCCATTGCCTCGCGCCCCTCTACACTGTATTCTACGATAGGCACGATTGAGAATGATTCTCATCCTTTAAGATACCGGTCTGTGAGCACTTCGCTTCCTGTTCTGGAGACAGCTTCGTCACCCATTGAAGGGCTGCTCATTGCGGCCCAACCGTGTACGCTTTCCCAATGTCGTCCGGGAAGCCGAGCCACGGTGCTTGGCCTCGACAACTGCGGCTCGGATGAAGCCTGTCGCCTGCGCGCACTCGGGCTGTGCGAGGGCACCTCGGTGTCGGTAATCGATTCGCGACACGCCATGGTACTCGATGTACGCGGCACCCGCCTCGCACTCGGATCGGCACTCACTGCCGGCATCACCGTTCAGCCAATGCCCGCCGTTCGTTCGGCGCGCGGCTGATCACATTGCATGCAGGTCGGCTCCGGCCGTGAGTGATTTAACAGTATTTCCGGTCGTAGAGCCCACGCCTCCGACCGCACCGACATCCGGCGACACGACGGTTCTCAAGCTCGCGCTGGTCGGGAATCCCAACACTGGTAAAACCACGCTGTTCAATGCGCTGACCGGTTTGCGTCAGCGTGTTGGCAACTTTGCCGGCGTCACGGTTGAACGCGTTGAAGGATTCTTCCGCACTGCGAACGGTACGCGCGTGTCGTGTCTCGATTTGCCGGGGAGCTATTCCCTGTCGGCGTCGTCACCCGACGAACAGATCGCACTGGAAGTGCTGCTGGGGCGTGCCGGCGACGGTTGGCGTCCCGATGTCATTGTCGTTGTGGTTGATGCGGCGCATCTCGAACGCAATCTGTATCTGGCCAGTCAGGTGCTCGAGGTTGGCGTGCCTGTGGTGGTGGCGCTCAACCAGATGGATGTTGCCGAATCAAAAGGCGTCGTGATCGACGTGCCCGAGCTTATTCATGCGCTGGGCGTTCCGGTGGTACCGATCATTGCCAAGCGCTCACAAGGTCTCGATGCGTTGGCCCGTGCGTGCGAGACGGCAATGACATTGCCCGCGCCGTCACGCAAGTTCGCCCTGCCCAAGCCGGTGGAAGACGCGCTGGCTCCGGTTGTTGAACGGTTGCAGGCCACGGGACTGAGCCATTCGGCGGCGGGTCTCGAAGCGTTGCGATTGTTGTCGGTGCAGCATCCGGAACCGCATCTGGATAATGTTGACGGTCTCGACGAGGCCCGACATGATGCCGCCGTTGTGTTGGCACAGATCGGACTGGCTCCGCAGCGCGTGGAATCTGATGCGCGCTACGGATGGATTGGCGAAGTCATGTCGCAATCGGTGGTCGCGCGTGAAGAATCCGGTCGGTCCCTGTCGGATAAAATCGACGCCGTCGTACTGCACCGAATCATGGGACCGATTCTGTTTGTCGTGCTGATGGCGTTTGTGTTTCAGTCGGTGTTTACCTGGGCGGCGCCGCTGCAGGATGCCATTGAGAGCGCGGTAGCCGCCGCTGGCGCGCTGGTGGGCAGTCTGCTGCCCGAAGGTGAGTTACGCTCACTCATTGTGGACGGGGTGTTTGCTGGTGTGGGTGGTGTGCTGGTGTTTCTGCCGCAAATCAGCATTCTGTTTCTGGTGATTGGCGTACTGGAAGACAGCGGTTACATGGCGCGCGCCGCGTTCCTGATGGACCGCATCATGCGACGCGTGGGATTGCACGGGCGCAGCTTTATCCCGATGCTGTCAGGCTTCGCATGCGCCGTTCCGGGCATCATGGCCACGCGTGTGATCGAGAACAAACAGGATCGATTGGCCACCATCATGGTGGTGCCGCTCATGAGCTGCTCAGCCAGACTGCCGGTGTACACGCTGCTCATTGGCAGCTTTGTGCCGACCATGGCGCTGCCGCTGGGCTTTGGTTTGCAGGGCATCACATTGCTGGGCATGTATCTGCTCGGCACACTCACGGCGCTGGCTGTGGCGGCGGTGTTCAAGCGCACGCTGCTCAAGGGTCCGGTGCGTCCCATGATTCTGGAACTGCCGTCATATCGGTGGCCAAGTGTGCGCACATTGGGCGTGACCGTGTGGCAACGCGCGATGTTGTTTGTGCGACGCGCCGGCACGGTGATCATGGCGCTGTCGATTGTGTTGTGGGCGCTGGCAACGTACCCCAAAACCGACGCCGATCCGCAGCTGACGGAAGCGGCCCAGGCGGAACAGCAGCTCGAGGCCAGCGCACTTGGTCAGATTGGCCGGATCCTTGAGCCCGTGGTCAAGCCACTGGGGTATGACTGGAAGATTGGTGTGTCCATTGCCGCCAGCTTTGCCGCTCGTGAAGTGTTTGTGTCTACGATGGGTACGATTTACGGCGTGGGTGGTGGCGAGGAAGATGTGATGGCGCTGGGCGATCGACTCAAGGCCGAGCGCGATCCGGTCACGGGCGAGCCGGTGTACACCACGCTGGTCGCGCTGGGGCTGATGGTGTTTTATGTGTACGCGCTCATGTGCATGAGCACCACGGCCATTACCGTGCGCGAAGCCGGTGGTGGAAAGATCGGCTGGTCGTGGGCGGCGATTCAGTTTGGCTACATGCTCGCGCTGGCATACGGAGCGGCGTGGCTGGTGTACAACGTTGGACGGGCTCTCGGATTCGGAGGTTGAAACATGGATACACTGATTGTTGTGCTGATCGTTATCGCGGCCGGCGTATTTATCGCCAGGCGTGCGTTCGGCCAGTGGCGTGCTTCGCGCGCGAGTGCTGGGTGCGCGAGTGATTGCGGTTGTTCAGCGTCGGACAAGGCACCGGCCAGCTGGGATACGACTGGAGTTGTGTAGGGGAGCGGCGGGTGAGTGCGTGCGGCTGGCGATAAGCGCAGGCTGAGACATCAGTGGCGCGAATGATCAATGCCGTATTGAACCGCACCACAAAACGACGCACTGTATCCGTCAGCACCGGGAAGGAGCAGTCTTCGACGTTCTGTAGCGAAGCCGTAGAATGACATGGCTGGCCCGCTCCTTACGCGCTGAGGTCGAGCGGAAAGCGGCCACGGCAGCGGTGGCCTTCATCTGCGCCAAATGCTTGCCAAACATCGGCATGCGGCGCAAGGCGCGGCTGCTTGACAGAATAGACACCTCGCGCTGCACAATGTCGCTCCATGTGAGATAGGGCATCTGCTCTTGCCGTAGCAACGCTTCTACGAAAGCACCAGCAAAATTATACGCGGAGTAATGAACTTGGAACTCCCCGCTTGGCGCATCGAAGCGGGCCCGTGGTGCGTTCCCTCGTCCTGGGCTCCAGAACAGTGCCTTGCCAGGCCAACTGATGCGCACCAATTCTCGCGGCGACACCGTCTTGACGACGAGATGGCGCGTGGACAGATCAGCGGGAGGTAGCGGTGCGTGCGGCTCCGATGTGCTGGCGACTCCGGGCGGTGGGGCCAGCGATCGCGTTGCAGCGGAGTCCGACCTGCGGGCCCTCGGCCGTTTTGCGGCCACGTTTAGCCGCCCGTGTCGCCGTAGGCAGCCGCGACGCTGGCCGCGACTTTCACATCCCCATGTTTGAGCGCATCCACGACGGACCGCCCGTCCAGGCCGTCCTGTGGAGAGAGAAGCACTGAAAGCTGCGTCCACCCATTGCGCACGGTGAACGCTTGAAGCACCTCTGGGAGTCCGTCGAGCACCGCCTCGTTTTCGAACTGAAACAGCGGATAGAGGTACTCGCCTTGTGCTACGACTGCCAGGAGCGTGCCGCGCTCGCGCCGCTTTTCCACCGCCTGCCGGGTCTTCCCGAGAAGCCCCGCCGCTTTGATGGCTGTGACGGCGCCGCCCGCCTGCTCGAGAAGCGCGGAGCGGGCGCGATGCAGATCCAAAATGCATTCCGATCGGTTGTGGGCACCCTCCGAGGCGGCAGCGGCGACGCCCTGCTCCCCCATCCCCAGCGCGAGGCTTTCAAGACCAGTGTTCTGCTCCAAGGCGCGCCGGACCGCCTCCTCAGACAGATGCTGGACGAGGTCGCGCACAGTAACCAGGTACCGACGAAAAAGGATATCCTGCAAGCCCGCCGATGTCCCGATCCCGCTGAAGGAAAACAGTGCGGTGTCTTGCGCCGCGGCGAAAGGCGACCGCTCACTGTGCGCGTCATCGGTCACCTGTGGAGCCTGGGGTGAGGAGACGCCCGTCTGCCGCAACGCGACGGGCTCGCGGGCCCGAATCGGCTCCTCGGGCTGTCGTTTCGGCGCGCTGCTCTTCGACTTGGGTGTGATGGCTGGCGGCATTGAGATCGGTTGCTCCTGACGAAGGTTGCGTTTGTAACTATAAGTTAAGTTATGGACAACCGCAACCTATCTCTGAACATACTCAGTATCCCTTATGTGCTCACCTATTACATGGGTAAGTACATCGATGGCAATGATTTACGAAAGAGATTTCACGTTCTTTCACGTCCTCCCGATACGCCACTCGTTATGAGACGCGGTACGCCCTCGTTCAACCCGGGCCGGCGCGACACGACGCCGCAATCGCGGGCCAGGCGTTGTCGGCGCGTTCGTACAGTTCGCGCAGCATATCCACCCAGCGTCGCCAGTCGGCGAGCCGGGAATCGGGCGCACTGCCTTCAAGCGCCGACGCGGCCAGGCCGGCACGCGCCAGCGAGACGCGCACCGCTTCCGTCTCCTCTTCAAAGACGGCTTCCAGCGCGCGCGATCGGGCCGGGTCACCGCCCGTTCGCTGCGCGGCTAACTCGGCGAGCGCTCGCGTTAGCTCGGCGCCTATGTGGTCGGCGTCAAACAGTGCCACTTGTCGAAGCGGATCACTCACGCCAACCAGCGCGCGTCGCAGCGTGAGCAAGGGTGCAAACCAGCGGTCGTGTTCGGCCTCGTAGTCACCGGTGGTTCGGCCGAACGCACGCAAGCTGCGTGTGAGTTCGGGCATGATGCACGCCGCGTCGAGCGCGCTGCGCATGTTTACGCGCGCGGAATCGCTAAGCAATGACACATCGAGTACATCACCGTCGCGCAGATAGAGGACCACTTGCGAGACGGACAGCTGCCAGCCGTCGAGTGCCGAAAGCGGTACGCGCATGAGCGATGCCGTCTCACGTTCAAACAGGAGCGCGTGTTGGTCCGCGCGAAGGGTCGCGGCGGCGTCTACTTCGCTGCCACGCCACAGTCCCACGACGCGTGTGTTCGGCACGCCTCGCGACGCGGCGGGGGGGCTGTTGGAGGCGTTGTTCGCGATGTCGCTCGCGGTGTTATCTGCGGCGTTCGTGGCGCTGTCTGCGGCGTTGTTCGCGGCGCTATCTGCGGCGTTACTCGCGGCGTTATCCGCTGCATTGTCCGCTGCGTCGGGCGCACTCACGCGAGCAGCACCTCCAGCACGCGCTCAGTGTCGGTGAGATCCGCAAACACGGCGTACGGTGAGTGCGCCGACAGTTCGTCTACGCTATACCGTCCAGTGGCAACACCAATCGCCCGCGCACCGATCGTCCGGCCGCACTGCATGTCGGCTGGTGTATCGCCAATGATCAACAGCTGGTCACCGGGCAAATCGAGGCCCAGGATTTGCATGGCGCGCTGTTGCGCAACGCGTGGCAGTTCGGGACGGTGTTCGTGGTCGCAGCCAAACGCGTTCACACGAAAACGCTCGATATCTATTCCCACCGCGCGCAACTTGTGCGCTGCGCCGCCGCGCACGTTGCCGGTGAGCAGTCCCATGATCACGTGGTCGGATGCTTCGACGGCGTCGAGCAGTGGACTCACACCGTCGTATAAACGCGCCATTGATGGATCACGCTCGAGCGCGGTGCCGAGCTGCGCGAGATACGACGCGAGGATGTCGTCGAGCCGGGCGTCGATTGCTGCGTCGTCGAATCCGGCAAAACGCATTTGCTCGCGAATGATCTGGCGATCAGTCTTTCCGTCGTAGCGATAGTCCGGATCGCCTGTGCTTCCGAACACGTCGGTGAGCACGGATTCGAGCGACTGACGTCCGGCGCCGTCGGAGCTGAGCAGTGTACCGTCGATATCAAACAGAATCAGCTTCACGTAGAGTTCTTCACGTTCAGGGAAGACGCGCACACTGTATATGCGACGCCCAAAAAGGAGCGCGATCAGACGGCGCGTGGTTCGGCCGCTTCCGGTGGCGGATTGATCACGTGCGGTGCCGGACCGGCCGGTTGCATGCGTGCTGTCCGCGAGAGTAGCAGTCCGGCCATGACCAATGCACCACCCACACCCTGCCACGCGGTGGGTTGTTCGTGCAAGACCGCCCACGCGACGAGAATGGCAATGAGTGGTTGCAGGTTGCCATACATGGCCGTGCGTGTTGGGCCGAGCACGCGCACACCGCGATAAAAAAGCAGATAGGCGATTACAAGCGCACCCAGACCAGCGTAAACCATCGCGCCCCATTCGGTGAGCGTGATGGCGCCAATGTTCAACTCGCGAATGGACGGCCAACCGACGGCGAACAACAACACCGCGCCACTGGAGAGCGTGAGCGATGCGAGATGCAGTGGGTGCACACGGGCCGTGTACGGCTGGAGCATGATCGTAAAGAGCGCCCACACAATGCTGCCGCCCATGATGAACGCGGCACCCGTGAGTGCGCGGGCGTCGGCTTCAAGAAAACCGGCGCTGGCCACCACGCACCCCATACCAAAGAGCTGCAAGGCAATGCCGGCCCAGGCTCGACTCGGCAGTCGTTCGCGACCAGCCATTTGCGAGAACAGGGCAATCCACGCCGGACCGGCGGCAATCACCAGCGCCGCAATGCCGGCGCGTGTTCGCGACAGGCCGGCAATGAACAGCAGCTGATACAATCCGTTGCCCATCACGCCCATGGCCAGCAGCGCATAAGCGTCTTTGCGCGACGGAAAATTTCGTTTGCCAGCCACCACAAACGCCACCACGGCCAACACCACCGCTGCCAGCACCACGCGGATGCCGTTAAAGGCCATGGGCGGCAAGGTGGCAATACCGGCCTTGACCACCGTAAAGTTCACGCCCCAGATGATCGCCATGAGCACCAGACCCATGTCGGTGGCGCCAAAGGCCTGCTGCGCATGCAACGCCTTGCCACCAGGCACTGATGAGTTGGCATCAGTGCCCGTTTGGGCAGGCTGAGCAGCGGGAGTCACGGTGGCGGACATACTCAAAGCTAGGCGAGTGCCGGTGCGTGCGTGTAGGTTCCCGCGATGCATGTTTCCTTCGCGTTATTTGCCGATGCTGCCAACCTCTCGCAGGAGGGCAAGCTCAACATTCTGGGCGTCTTCGACGCGGTCCATGTGGCCGCGTTTCCGTCTGTTCACCCACGCGCCACATTGGTCGTGCGACTTAAGGGCACAGTAGCCGACTCGGGCGTGCATTCGATGGGGCTGCGCTGGCTCAATCCGCAGCGCAAAGAGCTCTGGTCGTCGAGCGCTGAGATCACGGTGGGCGCACCGCCCGGAACGGTGGGCGAACTCGATATGCCGGTCATCGCGGCGATCGATTTACCGCTCGACGCGGTGGGTGACTACAAGATGCTCGTGGAGCTCGACGGCCAGGAACACGCCGAGATCGTGTTGCACGTGCGTGGGGGCGCACCGCAGGTACGTCCGGCTGGCGGGATGGTGAGTTAGGAGGCCTTCCTCACGAGTGTCGTACAGCGGCGCACGCGCGACACGATTCGGACCATTCCCAATTGTTGCGGTTGCCGTTGCGGTGTTCTCTGCGTCTCTGCGTCTTTGCGGTGACAGCTGTGGCGGTGACCAGACCCCTGAGGGACGGCAAACGGCATTAACCGCAGAGACACAGAAACGCAGAGGTCAACGGCAACGGAATAGGGGAAAAGAGGCGTACGCGCGACACGATTCGGACCATTCCCAATTGTTGCGGTTGCCGTTGCTGTGTCCCTTGCGTCTCTGCGTCTCTGCGGTGACAGCTGTGGTGGTGACCAGTGCCCCGAGGGACGACGAACCGCCTTGACCGCAGAGACACAGAAGCGCGGAGGGGAACTGCAACGAATAAGAGAAAAAGCTGCGCACCTGTGACACGATTCGAACCATTCCCATTTGTTGCTTTTGCGGTTGCGGTGTCCTCTGTGTCTCTGCGGTAGCCGTACCGCGTAAGCGATGCGCACGAACTCATCAACCCGCTGACCAAACACACCTGCGGCGCGCCATTACGCACATGCGTTTTACGCGGGCACGAGTTCCACGCTCATGTGCCCAC
Organism: Gemmatimonadales bacterium; assembly: GCA_038203945.1. Taxonomy (GTDB): domain Bacteria; phylum Gemmatimonadota; class Gemmatimonadetes; order Gemmatimonadales; family Gemmatimonadaceae; genus JAABRT01. Next base: position 24,398 of record JBBRDJ010000027.1, on the reverse strand, counting down.
GAAGCGCGCTCGGCTGCTTCGGTGACACCCTCATGTGAATGTCCATGCCGAGGTCCAGGATGATTGTCTCCAACCGTGACAAGCTGAATTTCACCAACTTTCCCCGGACAATATCGCTCATGTCAGACGCCGCAATCCTCGTGGATTTTGCCGCCTGCGCCTGAGACCAGCCTCGCTGCTGGATGATCTGTTTGATCGTCCGTGACAGCAGCGCCTTGGCCAGCCGTTCTTCGGAGTCGGGAAGCTCCACATCCGCGAACACATTACCGGAGCTTTGTTCGACCTGCAGCTCTTCAGCCTCATCGTGGATCATGTGTCGTTTCCCTCAAGGAACGTCTTTTTATAATGTCGTTCTGCCAACTTGAAGCGTCCCTCGATCAGATCACGCGTCTGCCGGGGAGTGCCGATGCCCTTTTTGGATTTCTTCATAAACACATCCAGCACATAGACCGCCTTCTCAAAGTGCACCGTGTATGCCGCACGATAGGTGTCTGAATCGTAGTCGTCGATGAGCTTCCACACCTCCTTGCGAACCCCCTCACCGAACGGGCGGGCTTCAGGCGGTAGATCTCCGAACTGAATGTCCAACAGGGCTCGCCCGAAGACATCCTTAACGTCATCGGGCATCTGGATCAGGTCCTTCTTGGAACTCGCAATCCAGATCAACGGCTTCCGTGTTGAGCGTGATTCGTTCGTCATTAAAATGTTAGTAGTGCTACTATTATTCCGCAAGCTGCATAAGGTCACGCCCACCCCGTTCCCTCGATTTGCTCCGGTGCCGAGACGCGATCCTACGGATTCGAGTGCTGTCGTGGGGCTACTTTCCGCGAAGCATGGATGACAATAGGCGGCGCCGTCATCACGCAGTCACACGAGCGCGGTAGTTCGCGAGCGGCGCTCGTCACATGCCACGAGCGGGTAGGACTCGAACCCGAGACCAGCCTCGAAATGATCGACTGGTCGGAAGCAAAGAAGCTGTGAGCCGAACACGACCTGAAATGTCGCGGCGCGCCTACCAGCGCAGCAGCTTGACGCCGGCCACCGCGGTGAAGGCACGGCTGCGCACTGCCTGGTCAATCGTCGCGTCGGTGAGCCCCGCTTGGTACTGCAGGCGAACGAAGAGCGGGAACCGCAGCGCAAACGTTGCCTCGGCGCCTACGAGCACCGATGTCTCGCGCTGGTTCAACTCCAACACCGCGATCTGCTCACCGGTTTGTCGCAAGAATACGTCGCCCGCGTCACTCCACGAGAACACCGGTCCGGCGAGGGCATCGATCCGGACTGAGGGCCGCTCCGTAATTCGGAAATGCGCCAGCAACGGGATGTCCGTGTACAAGGTGCGGATGTCTACTTCAGGCTGCGGCGTGCCGGTGACCGCCGTGGTGCGTGAACTGCGAAACGCGCGCACGAATCCAGCCGATGCACCCCATCGATCTGCAAAACGCCAAGCGAGTTGCACACCAAGCGCAGTGGCTTGTCGCGATTCACTCTCAAACTGCGTGCTCTCGTTTTCCGCCGACAGCCGGGCTGCACCCACGCCTCCCAACAGTGATACCGACCAGTCCCGATCTGGTTCTGCCTGAGCCGCGAGCGATTGCGTCGCGATAAGCAACAATCCGCTCCATGCACAGGCAAGCAGTTTTAAGGTCTTCATCCGTTTTGTCCCATGGGGAAAGCTGAACCGAATGCCTGTAATAGCTTCTCCGTTGACACCCGCAAAGCGAACACCACCTCCCGACAACCTACACCCCAAACCTGCGCGCAAACACGAACTGCGTAACCAACTGCCGCACATACTCATCGCTGTCGCGCAATGATTCCGTGGTTACCCCGCCGCGAGCTATGGCACTGTGCACCAGCCGATCGCCGCTGAGATACAGGGCAACGTGTGTGACACGCTGATCTTCCCGATCGGAAAAGAACAGCAGGTCGGCGGGACGCAACACCGCGCGATCAATCACCTCACCGCCAATGCTCACGCCCGATCCCGCCTGTTGCCACGCATCGCGCGGCAGGGCCACCTCATGCAATGCGAATATGGCTTGCACAAAACCTGAGCAGTCGGTGCCCCATGGCGTCACGCCGCCCCAGAGATAGCTCGAACCAACGAAATACTTTTCCGCGCTTTGCGCGATCGCCAGGTGATCAGAGGGAAAGCGACGCGCGCGTTCATCGTCATCGTACGCTTCGCCGGTGAGCAGCATGGCGTCGGGCGCAACGCGTGCACCAAAGGGCAATGAGCGTGCCAACCCGTCGGCTCGGCGCACCGTCGCACCAGTGGTGATGGGCCAGTCACGCTCGTCACCGGTAGACGGCTCGAGGTAGCCGCGATGCATCCACCCTTCGTACGCGTTGTCATCGCGCACCAGCCACCAGTCACCGCGCTGCTCCAGGAGCGTGACTAAATGGCCACCCAGCACCTGCGATGACAACGACGAGCTCACGCGCGACTCGGTCATCATGGGTGCAACGGCGGAACGCACGCGAACGATATCGTCGGTGGTGAAGTAGTGAAGCTGCTTTGGCATCAGGTGTGGCCTGCCGGTTGATCAGTGTTGAGCGTGCCGCCGTCGGCCAGTCCGGGAAATCCATCGCGTCCTGCTGCAGTCATCACCGCGCGTTCAATGGCCTGTTCGAGCGCCGCAATCGCCAACGCTTCGAGCACCGGCAGCGGTACCGTGCGGCCCTCATGTGGCGCGATGGCAAATAGTACGTCACCATCGAACATCGTGGCACTGGGTGTAATGCGCGTGCGCAGTGCGGTGGTGGCCGACTCGGCGAGTTGCGCAAGTTCCAGCTTGGTGAGTGTAGCACTTAACGCCACACAGGCAAGTGTGGTGTGCTCGCGTACGCTTGAGGGAAACTGAGGTGGCGCATTTCCGCTGCGCAGTCGCGCCGCAATGTCCACGAACCCGCCGTTGTCATCACGCGCACCGGCAATGATCCGGCCTTGCGCATTGCGCACGTCGCCAAACGCATTGACCACGGCGATGGCGCCAGCCGCCACGCCAGCCGCGATGCCTTGGCCAAACGCCGAGCCCAGGCCCGTGCCACCTTTCATGGCGCGCTCGAGTCCTGCACCCTTGCCTACCAGCGCGCCCGTTCCCGCACCAACGCTGCCTTCGGCAATGTGGTGGACGTTGGCATTGGCACAGGCGCGATACGCCATGTCAGCCGTTGGTCGCGCATCGAACCGGCCCAAGGGTGACAGATCGTAAATGCACGCGGCCGGCACGATCGGAACCACACCGTTGGCCACCCCAAAGCCTCGTCCCTGCTCTTCCATCCATCGCATCACACCGGCCGCACTGTCGAGTCCGTAGGCCGATCCACCGCTGAGCAACACGGCATCGGTACGATCGACCAGATGTTCGGGTGCGCACGTTCCGAGTTCGCGCGTGGCACTGGCGCGACCCACCAGCGCGGCGCTGCAACGAAAGGGCTTGTTGACACCGCGAATGACCGTGCATCCGGTGGCGCCTTCGACGTCGGTTGCGTGACCGATGGCCAACCCCATCAGTTCCCACGGTGACGCGGCGTCAATCATGCAATGGGGCGGGGAAAAGCTGCGTCAGATCATCCGGATCGGTGGCGCCGAGCTGTTCTTCACCCACTTCGCGCATGATGCCAAGCCCGCCTACGATTGCTCCGTTCTCAAAAACCGGCGCCGAGATGAGTGAACCTTTCTTGATGCGTCCGTTCGCTGCGGTGTAGCGGACCGTGATTTGCAAACGTTCCCCGTTGAGCGTGCGACGAATGGTCTCGTCACCGAGCGCACGATCACGCGGATCAACAATCCCAACGCAACGTTTGCCGAGCAGATGGTCGCGCGGAACGCCGCTGGCTTCTTCCAGTGAACGATTCACCGACGTGAAGCAGCCGTTGGTGTCAATCGTGAAAATGGCGTCCGTGGCCTCTTCCACCAATCGGGTGTAACGCGCTTCGGATTGCTGCAGCGCCGATACGCCGTCACGCTCCGAGGTGATGTCTCGCAGACAGGCTACGGTTCCTGTAATCGAGCCCACTTCGTGCAACGGCGCCGTGCTGACTTCCACACGGCGATGCGAACCGTCGGCCCGGACCACAAAACACTCGTACCGCTGCGACAGACCATGCAAGGCGAGCGTTTCGTGGTGTGTGACTTCCGACTCAGATTCCGGCGCGACCAGATCACGCACCGCAACACCGATCAGCGAACCCGGGTGCGCGAGCAACGCGTGCGCCGCCGGATTGGCAAACGCAATGCGTCGCTCGGTATCGGTAATGACAATCGCATCCAACGCCGTTTCCACCACACGCTGATAACGTTCGGCCAATCTCCGTGCATCGGTGATGTCGTCGATGGTCACCATCGTACCGCCATCGGGGTGTGGTCCGGCCGTGAGGTGAAAGACCAATCCGCGCCTGGCGTTTCGTACTTCACCGCGCGCCACGGTACCCTCACGACTGGCGCGCGCGATCACATCGTCTTCGGCCGACACGGCCGTGTCACCCAGCAAGAGCCGCTGGAAGTCGGCGCCAATCAGCTCCGTGATATCTGCGCGTCCGCACAGATCGGCGAAGTGGCGATTGCAACGGCGCACGCGGCGACTTTCATCGAGCACAGCCAAGCCGGTTGCGACGGAGTCGAAGGCAACCTTCCATTCGCGCGTAGCCCGCTCTACTTCGTCGAACAAACGTGCGTTGACAATCGCCACCGATACCTGGTCACCGAGCCGTTGCAGAATGCGCACATCATCTTCGGTAAACGGCGCACTGCGGTTGATCACCGCGATGGCACCAATGATCCCGCGAGCTGTCGTGAGCGGTGCAATAACAGTGTTATGGATGGGCGCAATACGCTGCAGTGGTATGTACGCTCCGTCTTCAAGCGGCAGAGAGTTGGAGCACACGTGTCCGCCGGTGATTGTGACGCGACCGAGCAGTGAACCTTCGAGCGGTACATGCACACCGGCCAGCAGATCGGCGGCACCGGTACCGGCCACGATATGCAACCATTCGTCCTGACGCAATGCAATGCATGCACCCTGCGCCTGCAGCAATGCCACAGCGTGCCGAAGGATCAGATGCAGCACTTCGCCCGGACGCAATGATTCACCAACGGCCCGCGCCACGTCGGCCAGCGCTTCGGTCTGACGACGTTCGCGTTCGCTTTCAGCGTAGCGTCGTGCATTGGCCAGCGCAGTGGCGGCCTGTGACGCCATGATCGTGACGACCTCTTCATCTTCGGCGGTGAAGCGTCCCGAGGTGGATGCGTGCACGGCGAGCACGCCGAGCAGTCGTATGCCTGCCATGACCGGCACAGCCAGCACCGATGCCGGCGGACCAAACTCGCCCACGGTCTCACCCATTACGTCGAGTGCCTCCAGTGGTGACCACGGTTCACCGGTGGATCGTTCGTTGAGACCGTTGGTGGTTCCGGAACGAATGGCGCGACCGTTTCGTGCGACTTCGGCAATAATGCCGTCGGTGAGCGCACGCACCGCACCCGCCGGTCGCTCGGTGGTACCAACAAATCGCACCAGGGTGCGACAGGTATGTGCGCCCAGATCGGGCGACGCCACCACCACACCATCGGGATTGGTGGCGCGCGTCACCTGTCTCGCGAGTTCGCGCACGATCTCGCCTTCGTCGAGTGATCGCGCCATCGCCGCACCGGCCTCCTGCAATCGCTGCAACCGTTCCGCACGACGTTGCGCAAGCACTTTGAGCGTGTCGTAAGACAAACGTCCGCCCAAATGCCGTAACAGCGCCATAGTCTCCACCGCGCAACGCTGGTCGGGTCGGCGATCGCGACTCGCATCGGAGAGCATCACTGTGCCGAGTGTTTCGCCATCGCTACCGGAAATCACTGCGATAATCAGATCGAGTTCGTTCCAATCCTCCTCGTGCGAACGCTCAACGGGCGCGCTGGCCCAGAACTCGCGCGCGACCCACGGATCATCACCCGGTAGTCGAAACCAGCCACCTTCTGCGTAGGCGGTAAGCAGCGGCAGTCGCTGTCGCCAGATCACGCCCGGGAGTGCCTGCAGCGCGTCGGGCGCCGAATCAGCATCAGTGGCCCCAGCTGTCGCGGTGGTGATCGGAGACAGGTTCGGATCGCGCAACACCGCCATCACACGTCCAAATCCCCAGCGGTGCAAGACATCAACCACGGCGCGCAATCGAGCCAACGCCGATGGCGCGCGGTCGATCGCATCTAGTGCGGACGACAGCGCTACATCGGAGGTGGTGGCAACTGACAAGCAGGAATCCGGCATGTCTGAGGTGGACGACCAAGCGGTAGGTGCCGATACGCGGTGACCCATGGAGATGTTCAGATTCGACCGTCCGGCCATCACGTCACTTGTCCCAACCTCGCCCGCACCTACCACGACCAGCTCCGGAAAAAATCGATGCCGATTTGTGGCGGCGTCTGCTGAAACGTGCGTGACGCGCCCGGACGACCGCAGGTAGACGCCGAACTGCCGGGCTCGATGCCCAGCGCGGCCGAGAAACGGCTGTCGAACTGCCGCTCAAGTTTGACGCCCAGCCCCTGCGCAAAGAGCGACAGCGGATCGGCGCTTCCGGCCCCCTGCGGTGCGAGACCGCACAAGCCCGTGGTCACGCTCAGAAATGTGCGTTCGCCAACCTGACCACCCACGCCAACGCGGGTGGCCGCGAGAATGCCCAGCCCACTTTGCCGCAGATTTGACGCTTCACCGGGATTGAGTGCGGTGGGCTCCACTTGCACCAGATCGAAACGTCCGCCGGCGAGACGACTCGACAGATAGCTGCCCGCCAGGCGCAGCGCGAGCGTCGCACCCTGATCGGAGTACGCGGTACCAAAGAGCGCGTAGGCCGGTTCACCAGTTACCAGATACGACAACATGTCGCTCTCCGGCAAGGGCGGGTTGTCGGCGCTGCTCAGTGTGAGCGTGGGCTCATTGAGCGTGCCGCCCATGCGTACACGTATGCGTACGTCCTGCCGATTGGAGTTGGGACGCTGCTGACGCACGACATGCAACGCGGCAATATCGAGCGCCGGATCGAGATCCGGATCGCCGAAAAAGCGGATGGTGCCGCGTTCCACATCAAACGTGGGACGTGCGAGCCCCAGGTTCAGCTGGTACGTACCGCGTTGCACGGTGAGCGAATCGGCCAGGGCCAGCTGTGCCTGCCCACTACGCGGATCGAGCGAACGTGTGAGACGCAGTCCACCACCGAGTTTGATATTGGCTTCGGGTGAGCGCAGCCACACATCGTCGCCAATGTCGAGTCGTACATTCTGAAGTGACAACCCCTGCACCAGCGCGTCGGGCGCCGAAGCCAGCAACGCGTCCACTCGCACGTTGGTGGTATCAATGAGATTCAGTTCATCGTTGAGATCGAGACCGCGACGCTGACTGAGCGAGTTCAGAAACACGCGACCACGATCCACGCGCACACCACCCTGCAGCAGGGCATTGTTGCGCGGACCAACCAGCGTAACCGGACGCACGGTGGAGACATACAACGTCGCATAGCGCGCCCGATCAATGGCCAGGAACGAGTTGGCCGACAGCTGCAAATCGAACACCGGCGCGTCGAGCGATTCAATCGTCACCGTGCCGGACAATGACATCGTGTCGCGCGCAGCATCTCCACTCTGTGCCGAAAACTGCCGGATCGCAATTGTGTCACCCGCCAGACGAATGTCAGCTTTCACATCCTGCACACGAATATCGAGTGGCACAATCGTGATCGCACCATCGGCCACCGAAAGCTGACCGGTGAGTCGCGGACGTTCCCAGGTGCCCGCCAATGCAATGTCGGTATCGAGCGTGCCAACACCGCGCTGCAGGGACGGAAAAATCGACTCAAGCACACTCAGATCAACGGCCTGACTGGTTACTCGTCCGCTGAGTGGTTGGTCAAGCAGCCGTTGACGACCACGCACCAGCGCCAGGTCAAGCGGCAACGTAGCCGACGCAGTCAGCGCCGGTTTATTGTCCACGAGCAGCGACAAATCAGCCAACACCCGTTGCTCATCGTACCGCACCGTGGCATCGAGTTGGCCGAGCGCGACGCTGCCCAGTCGTGCGTCACGCAGCGCCAGGCGGCCCGCGAAATCCGGGCTTTCGCGCGTACCGGACAGCTGCAACGATGAAGAGAGCTGACCCTGCCACGCGGCTGACGGGCGCACCAGTGCACCAACGTCGGCCAGCGGCACGTTTTCGGCATCGAGCACACCATTTACCCGCCCATCGGACAGGATGTCGCCGCGCAACGCGATCGATCCGGCTTGCGAGTGCTGCCACAACATGGAGTCAACGCGCCCCGTGCCATTGGGACCAAGCATCAGGTTGACCGGCCACGCGAGTGAAAATCCACGCGATGGTGCGCTCAACCGGCTACCGGCATCGCGCTCACGTCGGACTCCCACCAGCGGCGTCTCCGGTGTGAATACATCGAGCTGATTCACGATCACTCGAACCGAATCAGCGTCACGTGTCGCACCACCGCTCAGTGCGATCGACGCGTTCGACGTAGTGCGCAGCGATGCCGAAAACTTCGACGGCACACGATCATTGAGCGTGGCGTTGGCCACCATCGCTTCGGCATTGATGCCGGCCACTTGCGCTGAATCCACGGTGAGCTGGCCCGTGCCACGCACTCGTCCGAATACATCATCGAGCGTGGCGGTGAGTTGTACGCTTCCAGCCGACGATGTTCCCACTACCACATCGCGCGCGGCGGCGACGACGTCGGCGTGCACACCGAGTGTATCGAGTGTATCGAGAGACGACGCAATGGCCGCCCGCATTGTGAGCATGCCCGACAGCGGCGACGTTGACGAGCTGTCGGCCAAGGCCACAGCATTGTCAGCGAGATAACCGGACAGACGCAGCAGCTCGCGCAGTCCGCCCAGCGAGTCGGCGTTTACCCGCAGGCGCACCGTATCGCGCGTGGCCGCAGTGAGTCCGACGGCGCCGCTGGCGACGGCACGAAACGCCGCCGACTCGAGCGCCAGTGAGTCAACCTGCATGCGCGCGTCGGCAAAGCGCAGTGCCAGCGTGCCCGTGTACACCGGCACCGTGCCAACACGCGATGATCGTTCCGAAAGCTCGGCGCGCGCCGAACCGGCCAGCGTCGCCAGAGATGCGCCGCGCACGTCGAGATCGGCGGTGAATCCCAGGTAGGTAAAGGGCATTGCCGTATCGGCCAGCAACGCCTGTACATCGGCACCGATCACGCGCAGTCGTCCATTGAGCAGAAAGTCCGGTTCAAACGCATCCATGTTGCCCGTGAATGCAATCTCACCACCGGCGCCGGCCAGTGCGGTTTCGAGTGTGAAGTCGTCAACGGTGCCTTGGGCCCGAATCGGACCCACCGCCAAACCGCGCAGCGGCAAACCGGGATACGAACGCGCCAATGTGGTATACGACAACGGTGCCGCTGTCATGTCCACATCAAATGCCGTGGCATCGTCGAGCAGCGTGATGCGACCGCGTCCCGACAGACGCGTGGTATCGCCCGGTCCATCGGAGTGCGCCAGCTGCGCACCGGAAAAGCGAACGTCCGTCCACACCGAATCGAGCTTCATGGTGCCCGAGAGAATGCCGGCCAGGTCGGGGAACAGCGGATTCACGTAACGCGGAGTTCGCAAATCAAGTCGTTCCAGATCAATAGTGACGCCCTTGAATACCGCAAAGGCCGGTTCGTATACATCGAGCAGGCCGCTCACGGTGCCGCGCGTCACGGCGCCGACCACGTGCTCATCGGTGTAGGCCACCCGCGCTTCATCGAGCTGGAAGCGGTCCACGCGCCCGCCTCGCGCGTTCACGCGCCCGGTGATCGCGCCGCGCCAGTCGTACGGAAACGGCTCGGCGTTCATCCACTTGAGCATATCGGTGTGCATTGGCTCCAGATCGAGCCCCACATCACTGATGCGCAACAGTGTGTCGCCCACGGAAAACGTCATGCGCCCACGCAAACGCGAGCGCAGCGCACGAGCGTCCATTTTGGTGATGATGTACTGCATCACACGCACGTTGTCCGGATCATTGCGAATGTGCAGCTCGGTGCGGCCGCCCCCTTCGTGCGGCAGCACGGGGCTCATCCACGCAATGTCGCTGAAGGCCACCGAATCGCCGCGTATCTTCAAGTCCCAGCGCATGGGAAGCCCGCTGCCCCACACAATCTTGCCCTGCATCGTGCCACCGGAACGGGGCAAGTGAATACGGCCCGAATCCACCCACAGGGAATCCTGGATGATCCGGACATCGCCCGAAATGTTGCGAAACCAGAATGGCGGATCTGTTTCAACGGCATCGAGCTGACGTATGGCCAGACGCAAGCCGGCCGAATCCGGGTGCGCAATGCGCGATGCACCGAGCGCCACGAAGCCGCGCGACCAGCGACGAATCTTGACAATGCGATCGTCTGTTTCGATGATCTCGAGGTCGCGACGCGTGAGATTAAACCGCACCGCACTGTCGCGTTTTGCACCGCGGAGGGAGTCTACCGGTTTCCACGGATCAACCACCGTGAGCGCACCGTCAATGATCTCGGCGCTATCCACACGAATCCAGTCGCCGAGATTACCTACCAGCGACGGCCCAGTCGGACGCGGCGCCACACGCACGCCCGGGCGGCGCAATGCGCGCATCCAGTTCCAGTCGTTGTTACCGTAGTCCACCATGTACACCACCGGTCGCAGTACTTCGACAAAGCGTATGACAACACGACGGGCGAGCAGATCGCGCACATCGTATTCGAGCCGCACCGGACCCGTGCGCAAAAACGGCGTGCCATCGGGTGTACTGAGATCGAGTGAATCAACGGTGAGATTGGTAAACAGATTGCCACCAATCCGACCAATGTAGAGTGATCCCGGCACTACAGTACGAATCACCGGAAGCACCGCCTGCCTCAGAATGCCGCGTCCACGCGCGGTTTGCGTGAGCAACGCGACGGCGCCGACGGCCAGGATCAGTAACCCGAACAGCAATCCCGCGGCGCTGTAGACAATGGTGCGTGGCCGGGCCATATCAGAACGCCTGTCCAATCCAGATGCTGGGATTCAGCCGACGCAAGAAGCCGGTACGCTGCGCCGGACGAAACGTGGTAGGACACGCCCCGCTCGCTTGCTCCGGCGGTGCATCACCCATTGAGGGGAAGATCGCCAGCTGATTGCCCGGGCTCACGCAATACAGCGGGGCCACGCCGCCTTGCAGCGGTGCATTGAAGTACGCCGCACCAGCTGGCAACCGATAGCCGTTGTATCCGAGATCAATGCGAATGGCGCCAAACGGAGATGCGATACGTACGCCAACTCCGGGCGTCCACTTGGCGCCCGGCGCGTCCTGCCCCAACTGCTGCACGCCCGCTACATCACCACGATTCCACAACCGTGCCACGTCGGCGAATGCGGCCCACGACAACAAACCGCGCAACACCGGGCTGGGCACTTGCAACTCCAGATTTCCCACCAGCAGCGTGTTGCCGCCCAATGGCACCACACGTTCTTCGAAGGTGGTGCTGTCCGAGCGAAAAAAGACCTCGCCGCCATCAATCACCTGCTGATACTCGGGCACGATGTACACGGCGGGACCCAACTCGTTCTGCCGAAAACCGCGCACAGAAGTGGGTCCACCAGCATAGAGACGTTCCTGCGGCGGAATGAATCCGCCGACGCTCGGTTGCGTGCCGCCACCAAACACCACGCCGCTTCGTACATGGGCCAACAGAATAGACCCACCGCCCAACGATGTGTACCACGTGGCATCAGTGACCAGTCGATTGAACTGCTGCGATGCATCGGAGCCCACCAACGTGCTCGCGTGACGCGCGTCAAAACGCAGCGTGAAACCGGCGGACGGCCGCAGCCGATTGTTCACGGCCTCGTACGTCACCGTGTAACCCAAAGCCGCCAGTCGCGTGTTGCGCTGCAAAAACGCACGGGATTCGCTGTCGCAAGAGTTGAAAACGGCACAGAAAAATGCGGGCTCCGCTTCCGTCCGTCCCAACTCCATCTGATAACTCAGCGTGCTGGGCACGCGTCCCTGCAACGGATTCGTGATCGACAGCGCCCCGCCAATGGGTGTGCGACGCAAAAACGCGCGGTATTCACTGAGCGTGGAGCTATAGAGCGACACCGTTGGCACACGCGACCGTCTGCCCACAGCCGGCTGACGCAGCGTGAGGCCGGTGTAGTAGTTGAGGGTGCGACTATACGGATCCGACCGCGCTTGTTGCTGACACAGCCCTTCCGCTCCGTCCAACGGTGCACCAAGACCCACCTTGCTCACTCGCCCGGTGATTTCAAGGCGCGGTGCCCATGATGTGAAATCGCGATCCGTGTAAGACCCCTGCATGCGCAAGCAGTCGAGCGTAGCCCAGCCCAAACCGCCCTGCGCCGTAAACCGATCACCTTCGAGCAACCGCACCGTGAGATCAATGATGGAGTCGCCAACTGTCGGTTCGCGATCCAGCTGCAAATCCACGCGCCGAAACGCATCGAGTTGATACAACGAACGCTGCGCGGCGACCAGCGAACGCGCGTTGTACCAGTCGCCCTCACTGATGTTCATGGCCCGACGAATGGTGGCGTCGGAAATGCGCGCGCTGCCACTGGCCGAGTCAACAATGATTCGCACATCGCCAATACGCGCCCTTGTACCCGGTACCGCGACGACTTCGACATCAGCGGTGCGTGCACGCTCATTTGTCTCGTACGCCAGCAACGCTTCGGCACCCGCCCAGCCGCTGTTGCGCAGATCACGCACCAGCGAATCACGACCCGATTCGAGCGCCTGTCGGTCAAACAATCCACCCGCACGCAGCGGAAACACCTCCACCAGCGAATCAGCGTTGGGCACCGCTTCAAGGCCGCGAATGCTGAGTGATGAAACACGCATGGGCTCGCCCTCACTGATCGCAAACACCACATCGATCACATTGGCGCGCACCCGTTCAACAATGGTGTCCACCTGCACATCCTGATAGCCGCGCCTGCGATACAACACTTCGAGTCGCTGCATATCAAGCGCAAACTCATTGGGATCGAGACAACGGCGTGTCCCGAACACAGGCAATCCGGCAAACGACGATGGCGTGGTCACGACCGCCGACACCAGCTCAAACGCAGTGAATTCGGTGTTGCCGGTAAAGCGTCGCGTTCGTACCTCGCGATCACCGCGTTCACATGAAAAATCCTGCGCGTGTGCTACCGTCGGCACGCTTACGCCGACCAGCAGCAACAGGGCGCGAACGCCACGCCACAGTGTGCGGCTACTCACGCGACGCGAGATCACGTCACGCAATGACCACTAGTCCGCCTTTTGCCCAAAGACGGCCAGATTGCTCGAATGACCGGGAGCCACCTTCTTCTCGGGATAAATCCAATGCACCGCCTGATTTACCGCGATGGCCGCCTCACTGAATCCTGATGCAATCAGCTTGAGCTTTCCGGCGTAGGTGGTGATGTCGCCCGCCGCATAGATACCGGGTCGACCCGCCTCCATCTGGCTGTTCACCACGATCTCATCTTTCTCCAGCGCCAGCCCCCACTCGCCCAGCGCTCCCAGATCGCTCACGTAGCCAAGCATGGGCAGCACCACATCGCACTTGATGTCGTGCGTTTCTTTGGTCTTGATATTCTTGAGTGTGATGCCGCCGAGTGAATCGTGTCCGTTGGCGTGCACCGCTTCAAGTTCGTGGAAGGTGTGAATGTCCACGTTGCCGCCGCCGGCGCTGGCGGCTTGCACCTCGAACACCGTGGCGGCGTGCGCCCGGAACCGATCGCTGCGATGCACCAGCGAAACGTGCCGTGCACGCGTGCGAAGCTGCGCGGCCCAGTCAAAGGCCGAGTCGCCACCGCCAATGATCACCACACGCTTGCCAATGAACGCGTCCGGATTGGTCACCACATCATCAATGCCACGTCCGTACCACGGCTCGGCGCACAGCTGCGGCAAGCGACGCGGCTTGAACGCACCGATGCCGGCCGCAATAATGATCGACCGCGTGGGAAACCGATCGGTCTCGGTGACCAGCACATAGTGATCGTCTTCCTGCTCAAGCGCCACAACACGCTGGTTGAGATGCGCCGGCAATCCGGTCTCACGGTGAAACTGCGACGCCTGCTCGGACAGGTTTTTGACCAGATCCTTGGCCAGCACCTTGGGATATCCGGCCACATCAAAGATGTATTTCTCCGGATACAGCGCCGTGAGCTGCCCGCCAAGTTCCGGGAGCGCATCGATGATTTGTGCCGAAGCACCGCGCATGCCCGAGTAAAAAAGCGCGAACAGCCCGGTTGGACCGCCGCCGATTATGGTAATGTCTCGAATCATTCTGAAAAATAGTCGCCTGACATGCTCCGGGAGGAGCCTGAATCGGCGCTCGCGTTTAAGTTTTGCCAAATGAAGATCTATACGAAAACCGGTGACACCGGCGCGACAGGCCTCTTTGGTGGCGGTCGGGTTGACAAGGACCATCCGCGCGTCGAGGCCTACGGCGACGTCGATGAACTAAACGCCGCATTGGGGCTGGCAAGATCCATCGAGCTCATGCCGCGCATTGATGAAGTGCTCGTGCCCATTCAGCGCGATCTCTTTGCGATCGGGGCCCTGCTGGCCACCCCGGATCACGAAAAAATGCGCGAGCAGCTGCAAAAGGCGCGCATTGATAGTGAACGCATCGAGGAACTCGAACGGGCCATCGACACCGCCGAACGCGAGCTGGACCCGCTCACGAGCTTCATCATTCCCGGCGGCACACCCAAAGCGGCCGCGCTGCACGTCGCGCGCACCGTCTGTCGTCGGGCCGAACGACGCGTGGTGCGGCTGGCGCACGACATCGAGCTGCCGTCGCTCACGGTGATCTATCTCAACCGGTTGAGTGATTTGCTCTTCACCCTCGCGCGACTGGCCAACAAACGCGCCGGTGCCGGCGAAGTGACGTGGTAACGTGAGCGGTGACGCGGGTGGTAACGTGAGCAGCGACGCGGGCGGTAACGTGAGCGAACCTGCACCCACGCCACTCGCACTCGGCCTGCCATACCCGGTCGTGGTGGCGAGAGGCGCGCTCAACTGGCTGTTTGCGCTCGTTCAGGAACACGCGCCCAACTATCGCTACGCCTTCATCGTTGACGAACACGTGCATCGACTGCACTCGGCGCGGGCTGTGCGCGGGTTTCCGGCACACCGCACGCTCACGCTCACGGTGCCGAGTGGCGAGGGGTACAAAACGCGCTCGGAGTGGCAGCGGTTGAGCGACGCACTGCTGGCGTGGGAAGCGGGGCGCGACACCACGATTATTGCGTTCGGCGGCGGTGTGACCGGCGATCTGGCCGGGTTTGTGGCCGCCACGCTGCACCGCGGGGTGCCGGTGGTGCAGGTGCCAACCACGCTGCTGGCCATGGTGGACAGCTCGGTGGGTGGCAAGACGGGCGTCGACACCGAGGCGGGCAAGAATCTCATTGGTGCATTTCATGATCCGTCGCTGGTGGTGGCGGACATCGATGTGTTGCACACGCTGCCGCCCGACGTGCGCGCCGACGGTCTGGCGGAAATGATCAAGCACGGATTGATCGCCGACTCCGATGTGTTCAGCGAGTTGTGCGGCGTGCTGCCGGAGCTGGCCGGTACGCGTGGTGCCGACGTGGAACGCCTGCCGGAGCTGGTGTCGCGCAGTGTGGCCATCAAGGCGCACGTGGTGCGGCAGGACGTGCGCGAGGCGGGGCTGCGGCAGATTCTGAACGCCGGTCACACGATCGCGCATGCCATCGAGCATGTGCTGCATTTTTCGCTCTCACACGGGTCGGCGGTGGCGATCGGGTTGGTAGCCGAGGCTCGGCTGGCAGAGCGGCTGGGTGTGGCCGAGGGTGGTCTGGGCGACACGGTGGCGGATGCGGTACGGCGGGCGGGCTTGCCGGATCGGCTGCCGGCGGGGACGACCGACGAGGCGCTGCTGGCGGCCACGCGGACGGATAAAAAGGCTCGCAGCGGGGTGGTGCGGTATTCGCTGCCCGAGCGAGTGGGGCGGATGAGCCCCGGGCCCGACGGAGGGTGGAGTACGCCGGTGGGGGATGCGGATGTGCTGGCGGTACTGGGGGAGATGCGGGCGGGTCGGTGAGCGGGTTGGGCGAGCCGGTTTCCGGGTACGGGAATGGTTTTATGGGGATATCTTGCGGGGAATTGGTTCTGGGGTGACCGGACTGTGTTTGCTCTTATATTGGGGTTTTGGCGACATTTGAGCGCCACAAATAAAACACCAAAGAAGCATTTATAAGTATCCGGCCTCGACGGTGCCTAAAGGTAACTTTGTAAGAGCGTCACTTGGGAATCATGTCGCAAAGATTTGTGTTGACCGATTCACTTTTGTGTCGTACTGTGAACTTCCTTCCTATTACTACCGGCGGAGTATGCCGGTCCCACCCATCCGGCCACCATTGGCGAGAGGGCGTGTATGCAAGCAGCGACCGCCACAAGGACCACCGCATCTCGGTCCAAGGGATTTTTCCGCTCGGCTCCATCCTCGGCATTCGACCAGTACCTGCACGACATCCAGAAGCTGCCTCTGATCAAAGACGTTCAGGAGGAGCGGCGCTTGGCGCGTCTGGTACAGCAGGGCGACGAGGCAGCGGCCGAGCGACTGGTTACGGCGAATCTCCGATTCGTCATTTCTTACGTCAAGAAGTATCAAGGGCATGGGCTCGACCTGAGCGAACTGGTGGCCATTGGCAACGAAGGGTTGCTCAAGGCGGTGAAAAAGTTCGATCCCGACCAAGGCGTCAAGTTCATTTCCTACGCCGTGTGGTGGGTGCGTCAGGCGGTGCTCAAGGCGCTCGCCGAACAGACCCGCTCGGTGCGTATCCCGCTCAATCAGAACTCGCAGCTCATTCGTCTCTCGCGCGCCGAAACGGTGCTCAGTCAGGTGCTGCGCCGTGAGCCCACTGACGCCGAGCTGAGCAAGATGCTCGACGAACCGGTGGAATCTGTGCGGCAGTCGCGCACGATGACCGGCACCGAAGTCTCACTTGACGCTCCAATCGACCGTCAGGACCGTGAAGCCAGCACACTTGGCGAGCGGTTTTCGGGCGAGACCAACGTAGAGATTGAAGAAGGCACCGATTCGCGCCTCATGCGCGAGTTCATTGATCGCGTGTTCCGCAGCCACCTCACACCGCGTGAGCGGAAGATTCTGTATCTGTACTATGGGCTGGAGGAAGGCTCCGAAGCCATGACGCTCGAGCGCATTGGCGCGCTCATGGGTGTCACGCGCGAGCGCATCCGTCAGATCCGTGAGCGTGCCTTTGAAAAGCTTCGTGAGTCGCCCGATGGTTACGCCCTGTCCGGTTTCTGGGGCGCCGCCTGACCGACCCTCCCCAATGCAGCTGCTGCACCTTTGGTGTGAGCGGTCTCGCGCGCCTCGGCGTGCTCTCGCAGTACTCAAACGCCTCGGCTTGCCGGGGCGTTTGTTTTTGAGGGTTCTGGTCCGTGGGGGGTTAGGTGCCAGCAACCACGCAAGCCATGCGGCATGACCTGCACCTGCTCGCAGTCGGAAGCGCGGCATAGCATCGACCCGTCCTAACGCCCGAGGCATCCGGGCTTGGGAGCACCAACCACCCTCTCCCCCGCAAAAAAGCACTAAACATGGGAACATTTAAGTAACATCACAAAATGACGGCTCTCGCCGACTTGTGGCAGACTGTGCTATGCGTCACATTTTCCCTATGGCAAACACCCGTGTGCTTCTGGTGGACGACGAACCTGGTATTCGTCTCGCGCTGCGCAAGTGGTTTGAGCGCAATGGCTGGCAGGTAGATGAAGCGGACAATGGCACGACCGCCTGCCAACGCCTCGACGCTATTCATACCGGCTATTCGCTGGTGATCTGCGACGTGCATCTGCCCGGCGTCAATGGTTTTGACATCGCGCACCGGGTGGAACGCCAATGGCCTGAGCTGCTCTCCCGGTTTGTTTTCACGACGGGTGACAATCTCGAGTTCAACAGCGAGCAGGACACGCTGGCACAACGCACACACACGCTGCTCAAGCCATTCGATTTTTCGTCGCTGCCTTTGTTGCTCGCCGACGTCGCCAGAGCGTCTGCAGCGAACGCCTTCGCCACCCCGCCCCGGGCCATCGCCTCATAACCCTGTGAACATTGCGCCGGCACTCGTTGATATCGTCGGCTCGCGCTGGGTAAAAACGAGACCGGCGGAATTGCTCGCGTACGACGCTGATGGGCTGCCCGGGTACCGCGCCATGCCTTCCATAGTGGTGCTGCCGGGCTCACGTGATGAAGTGTGCGCCGTAGTACGGTTGCTCGCGAAGCATAAACTGCCTTTTGTTCCGCGGGGAGCAGGCACCGGACTCTCCGGCGGTTCGCTGGCCGACGGCAGTATTATCATCGGGCTCAACCGACTCACAAAAATCCATCGCATTGATGCCGGCAACCGGCTGGCCCATGTACAGCCCGGCGTAGTAAACGCCACCCTCATGCGCGCACTCGCACCGCACGGGCTGTTTTTCGCCCCCGATCCATCAAGTCAGGCGGCGTGCACGATTGGCGGCAATGTGGCCGAGAATGCGGGCGGTCCGCACTGCCTCAAGTATGGTGTCACGCTCAATCACATTGCCGCGCTTACGGTGTGTCTGCCAAGCGGTGATCTGGTTACGCTCGGTTCATCGGTGAGTGAGCCCGACGGTTACGATCTGCTCGGCCTTTTTATTGGCAGTGAAGGATGCTTTGGCATTGCCACCGACATTTGGGTGCGATTGCTCCCGGTGCCGCAGGCGGTGCACACCTTGCTCGCCGATTTCGCATCGGTCAACGATGCTGCGCGTGCGGTGTCGGCCATCATTGCCACCGGCGTTGTACCGGCGGCGCTTGAAATGATGGACCAGTCAACCATTCGCGCCGTTGAAGCGAGCATCTACGCTGCCGGATATCCGGTAGACGCGGCGGCGGTGTTGCTCGCCGAAGTTGACGGGCTTGCAGCTGGACTGGAGACCGATGTGCGGGTGCTCACCGAATGCTGTCGCGCTGCCGGTGCGCGCAGCGTTCGCGTGGCCACCGCCGATGCGGATCGGGCCCGGTTGTGGCAGGGCCGAAAAAAGGCCTTTGGCGCACTGGGACGCATAGCACCGCATCTCGTGGTGCAGGACGCCGTGGTGCCACGCACACAGCTGCCCGCAGTGTTGGCACGCATTCACGCCATTGGACAGCATCATGGTGTGAACGTCTGCAATGTGTTTCATGCGGGCGACGGCAACTTGCATCCCAACATCTCCTACGATGCCAACGACGCCGATCAGTCGGCCCGTGTACACGCGGCCATGCAGGAGATCATGCAGGCGTGCATCGAGGCCGGCGGTACCATTACGGGCGAGCACGGTGTTGGTCTCGACAAAATGGGATACATGGACGAGCTCTTTGACGATGCGTCGCTGGCCGCCATGTGTTCAGTGCGCGAGGTGTTTGACCCGGAGCGTCGGGCCAATCCTGGCAAGGTGGTGCCGGTGCACGCGTGTCGAGAATGGGGCGGGAAGGGTTCACGGTAGGATGACAGACCACATCACCACGCTCGTCAACAAGGTCACCCACGCGCACACTCACTCCACACCGCTACGCATTGTGGGCGGCGGCACATGGCTCGACGCGCAGCGTCCCTGTGCGGGTGATGTGTTGCATGTTGGCGCACATCGCGGCGTGGTGGAGTACACCCCCGGTGATCTCACCATCACCGCGCGCGCCGGCACCACGTTGCACGAGCTCAACGCAATCACCGCAGCACACGGACAGTGGCTCGGACTCGATCCCGCCGCCGCACCCAACGCAACCTTGGGCGCGACGATTGCCACCGCCAGCGATGGACCGCTCGCAATGTCGCTGGGCCGAGTGCGCGATCAGGTGCTGGGACTGGAGTGCGTGACTGGTACCGGTGAGCGCATCCGGGCCGGAGGACGTGTGGTGAAGAACGTGGCCGGCTTTGATCTCGTGCGGTTGCACACCGGCGCGTGGGGCACACTCGGCGTAATCACCGAAGTGACCATGCGACTACGCGCGCTGCCCGAAGAGGATAAAACGTTTGTAGTGGCGGCCGACGAACGGGTCTCGCTGGAATCATTTCTGGCACCATTGGAAGCGATGCGCATTGCACCACTGGCGCTGGAGTTGGTGAACAGTGCAATGGCACAACAGCTCGGGTTGCCGCAGGCCACTTGTCTGCTCGTGCGACTGGGCGGCAACACGGAGCGCGTTGCGGCACAAGTGCAGTCGTTGCGCGCCATGGGTGATGTGACCGAAGTCGCACACCAGCCGTTTGACATGCTGCAACGCATTGAGCAACCACTCGATCTCGTGGCGCAGGTTTCACACATGCCCACACTGGTTACCGCCACGTGGCGCCGCGTGCTTGAGCAATGCTCGTTGCATCAGCTGTGGCAGCCGTTACTGCGCGCGTCGTTGTCACGCGGTATGGTTCGGGTAGTGATTCCACACGCCACCCACCTTAAGATGACAGACGCCAACGCAGCAGCACTCGCTTCACATCTGGCACCTCCCGGTGCGCACGCCGCGTGGCAGCAGCTGCCGGCTGGCGCGTGGTCGGCGGTGCCTTGTGCGGTGAGCGATGCGTTGTCGGCGGGGATTCGTGATCGGCTGGATCCGCGTCACGTACTGAATCGCGGATTGTTGGGAGAGACTTTCGTTGAGGCCGCGCGCGATCGTGACGGGGCGACGGTTTAATGAAAGGCACATCACTCGCCAACACCCCGCTAGGTCAGGCGGCAGCCGGACTCGATTCGTGTGTGCATTGCGGGTTCTGTTTACCGGCCTGTCCGACGTACGTCACGCTGCACGACGAAAACGATTCGCCGCGTGGCCGACTCGTGCTCATGCGTGCGCTGCTCGACGGCGAACTCGCGCTCGACGACCGCGATGTGGGCGAGCATTTCGATCGCTGCCTGGGCTGTCGGGCTTGCGAGACGGCCTGTCCGAGTGGTGTGCCGTACGGACAGCTGCTCGAAGCAACGCGCGCCACCATGCGGCAGGTGCGTCCGGTTCCGTTTGTTGCGCGTGTGGTGTTGTGGACGTTCAAGCGCAGCCACTTGCTGGCGTTGGCACTATTCGGTGCGCGGTTGTTTCGCGCGACGCGCCTACCGGCGTGGTTGGCGCGACGCGTGAGCCCACGGTTGGCATTTCCGCTGGCCATGTTGGCGTCGTCGGCGCCGGTGCGACTGTCGCGGTCAACAAGTATCGAACCGACTGCACAACCACGCAGCACCGCGCCATCAGACGTTGTGTTGCTCGAGGGCTGTGTGATGCGCGGCCTGTTCGCTCACACCAACGCCGCCACTGCGCGTGTGATAAAGCACGCGGGCTACAATGTGCAAACCGTGAGCGGTCAGGGATGCTGCGGCGCGCTGCATGCACACGCGGGTGATCTGGAGAGTGCGCGCGAACTGGCGCGTGTAAACATCGCGGCGTTTGAACGTGCACCCAACGCGCTGATTGGTGTGAACTCAGCGGGCTGCGGCGCAATGCTCAAGGAGTATGCGCATCTGCTGCACGACGATGCGCCGTGGCATGCACGTGCGGTCGCAGTGTCGGCGCGCGTGCGTGATGTGAGCGAACTGCTGGCTCAAGGAGACACCATTCTGGACGTGGTGCGTGAACGTGAGGCCGCATCCAACGCCACAGCACCACGTTTGCGCATTACGTACGACCCACCGTGTCATTTGATGCACGCGCAGCGCATCACGCGCGAACCGTTGGCCGTGCTGGCCACACTGCCAAATGTTGATCTGATTCCGCTCGTGGACTCAGATCAATGCTGTGGCAGCGCGGGCATTTACAATTTGGTGGAGCCCGACACAAGCGACGCCGTGCTCGAGCCCAAGCTGCAGCACATTCACGATACGCGCGCCGACTACGTGACCACCGGTAACCCGGGGTGTCTCATGCAGATTGGTGCCGGATTGCTGCGCAGCGGGAGCAGTACTCGTGCCGTGCATCCCATTGAACTGCTCGATGCGGCGCTTGGCGATTGACGACATGCAAGCGGATCGAGCGAAGCGTGCGAGTAGCGCGCGTTCGAGTAACGCGAGTGTGAGTAACGCGAGTGTGAGTGGCGCGAGTGCGAGTGGCTCGAGTGCGAGTAAGGCGAGTGTGAGTGACGCGAGCGCGAGTGGTGCGAGTGGTGCGAGTGGTGCGAGCGGTGCGAGTGGTGCGAGTGACGCGAGTGCGACTAGCGCTCGTGACGGCAACGAACCTGCGGACAACGATCGCACTCGCGCCGAACGGGCAAGCTCGGGGCTGGGGCGAGTACTCGTTGTGGCGTTTGATGGCGTGCTGGCCGATACGCTCATTGCACGCGAGGCGGCGCTTACCGAGGCCGCGCTCGCAGTGGGGTTGGTGAACGCGATGCCCCAGTTGCCAACACACTGGATCGCGGGACGCAGCTGGCGCGAAGCGGTGCGGCAGTTGGCGCTGGTCAATGCAGATGCAGTCTCGCAAGAAGCACCCAACGCCTCCGCGGCCAACACACTTGTAGACGAAACACTGCTCGACCTGACCGAACACGCCGCAGAGAACGCGTTCACACGCGTGATGGCCAACAGCACGCCACTGCTCGATATGTCCGCCGTCGCACGCTGCCGGCAGGCTGTGGAACTCGGCTGGCGGTTGATCTTGCGCGCCGACAGCACTCGGCGCAGCGGCGAAGAGATCATGCGCTTCGCCGAGGGCGAAACCGGTGCATCGCGATTGCTGACCGGCGACGATCCGGGTGTGTTGCGCGCCGGTTCGGTGATGCTCAGCCAGTACGCGGGCATCATTTCGATCGCGGCCGGTCGTCGCGCTGTGAGCAGCGTTGAGCTTGGTGCCGTGTGGGAGCGCATGGAAAGCGCGATCGGCGGTTATGTACAGCGCGGCTGGCCGAACCAAGGCTGAACACTCATCCCTCCCTCGTTGGCGCGACGCGGGACCCCTCGTGACATCTGGCGTGCAAGGCACGCCTACTGGTCTCATCGCGGGCGCGAAGCACGCCCACTAGTCTCATCGCGGGCGCGGAGCACGCCCACCGGTCGCACCGCGAGCGCGAAGCACGCCCACCGGTGACATCCCCACGCTGCATGCGGTAAATACCAGTATGCTTGCTTCCATGCCATTACCCCTCGCGGGCGCCGACCTCGCGGCCTACGCGGCGCTGCAAACCGGCAGCGCTGTCTTTGACCGGTCCACGCAACATCACCTCGAGTTCACCGGCCCCAAAGCCGCCAATGCGCTCACCGGTCTCGTTACCAACGACGTGCTCGGCCTGCGCGTGGGCCAAGGTCAATATGCGGCCGCACTCACGGCCAAAGGCCGACTCATCGCCGACATGCGCATTATTCGCGTGGCCGATGAACTGTTTGTCACCTCCGCCGGCGACGCGGCGTGGACGGGCTGGCGCGACGTCGTCAAGAAATACGTGAACCCGCGTCTGGCCAAATACGCCGAACGTTCGCTTCACACGCTCGCCATTCACGGCGCCACGGCCAACGCGCACCTGCTCGCCGTTCTCGACACGCTCGGCGTTCAACCACCACCAACGCTACCAAGCGAACCGTACGCGTCTGTTCACATCGCGCTCGGCGAACACGCACTGCTGCTCGTGCGCTCGCCTGAACTGGGTGACGTGCCGGGCTATGACTTGCTGCTGCCCGACGAACTTGCCGAACGTGTACGCAGCGCAATCGCGCTGCATGTCGAAATCATCATCGGTACCGAGCTGGCCTGGGAAGTAGCCCGCGTCGAAGCGGCGCGTCCACACTTTGGCGCCGACATGAACGACACCACAATCCCGCAGGAAGCCAACCTCGGCGATCTGGGCGCGCTTTCGTTCGACAAGGGATGCTACACAGGACAGGAAACAGTGGCGCGCGTACACTTTCGCGGACACGTGAACCGACACCTGCGTCTGCTGCGCTCCGACGAACCGCTTACCGTGGGCACGGAGCTGCGCGTCGATCCGGACAAAGTGGTGGGCGACGTGCGCTCGTCTGTCATCTCACCCAAGCTCGGCCCGCTGGCCATCGCGATGGTCCGTCGCGAGCAAAATGCTGGCGATACGCTGCGTGCGGTTTTGCCTTCGGGGGTAGAGTTGCTGGCGGGTGTGCTGCGGTAGAGTACAGTGCGGGGGCCGCAGCGGCACCGGCGGCACCGACAGCCAGCGCGCTCACTGCCGGTCGCGTCGGCTTGGGGGCTGGCGCCAGGTCACTGAGCCCGGCGCGAAATCCCAAGCCGCGGCCGACATGGTCGCAGGGCTGGGGATCGGGGGAGGGCCTCCGCGCTCACTGCCGGTCGCGCCGGCTTGGGGGCTAAAGCCCCGCCGTGCGCTCGCGGCAGAAAGCGCGTCGGTCCCACCCCCGCCCCCCAGCCCC
>JBBRDJ010000026.1:0-37037 GCA_038203945.1 Gemmatimonadales bacterium | reverse complement strand
GTTTACCCTGCTGCAAGCCGTCGAAACCGAGTCGCCGGTCGATGCTATGCTGTCGCTGATCCTCGGCGGTGGCAGTGTGTTGTTGGTGATTGGTCTGATCGTCGCACTCGGAATCTTTTTCGCGTCGCGCTACAAGGTGTGCCCCACCAATCGGCTGCTCGTGATTTCCGGCGCCACGTCGCTCACCAATGAGCATGGTGAACCGTTGCCCAAGGTCATTGCCGGCGGCGGCACGTTTGTGTGGCCGATCATTCAGCAGTACAACTTTCTCGAACTCGCGCCGTTCACGCTCAAGGTGGCACTGCAAGACGCGCTGTCAGCTGAAACAATTCGCGTCGCCGTACCCAGCGCTTTTACGCTCGCCATCGGTAACGCATCGCCGCTCAAGGAGAACGCCGCCACGCGCCTCGTTGGCAAAAATGAAGACGAGATCAAGGGACTGGCAGCCGAAACAATCGTTGGTACCCTGCGGCAAGTGATTGCCGTGATGACCATTCAGGAGATCAACTCCAATCGCGATGAGTTTCGTCGAAAGATTGAGACCACGCTTGTTCCTGAACTCACCAAGCTGGGTCTGTCCCTGCTCAACGTGAATATTCAGGACTTGCGTGACGAGTCCGGATATCTGCAGGCCCTCGGTCAGAAGGCGGGAAGTGAAGCCACACAGCGCGCGTTGGGCGATGTGGCGGAAGCTGAACGTACCGGTGCCATTCGCGTGGCCGAAGCGCTGCGCGAGAAGGACGTGATCGTGGCCGCGCAAAAGCGTGATCAGGTGATTGGTGTGCAGGAGGCGCAGCTGCAACAGACCATGCGTCTGGCGGAGATGTCGCGCGAGCAAGACGTGCAAACGCGCGGGCAGGAAGTGCAGCGTGATCGCGAAGTCGCGGATCTTGATCGGGGACGTCGCATCGCGATTTCGGAAGCCAACGCCACAGCGGTGGCTGGTGAAGCCGTGGCCGAAGCACAAAAGCGCGTGCGCATTGCCGAAACCAACGCCGACGCGGTCAAGGGCGAAACGCAGGCCAAGGCACAGGTGGCCGAGTCTGAAGCCAACCTGGCGGTCACGACGGCGGAAGCGCGCAAGCGGGCCGAGTCGGCGCGAGCCGTGGCCGATGGGCAGGTCGCCGAGGCCACAGCCAAAGCGCGGGAAGCGGCTGCCTTGGCCGAAGCGCGTCAAATCGAGGCCTCTGAGCGTGCGCGTATCGAGGCGCCGGCGAAGGCCGCTGCGGCCACGGCTATCGTTGCCGCCGAAGGACAGGCGCGCGAGGTGACCATTGCTGCCGACGCGGCCGCCACGGCGGTGCGTGTCAGGCTCGAGGCAGAGGCACAGGGTCAGTACGCCTTGCTGTCGCAGCGCGCCCGGGGCCTCAAGGAGCTCGTGGAGGCGGCTGGGAGCCCGGAACAGGCGTTCGCCCTACTCCTCGTTGATATGGTGCCCACGTTGGTGGAGAAGGCCGCTGAGGCGGTCAAGGGCATTACCGTGGAGAAGGTGATTGTGTGGGATACGGGAAACGGCGCCGGCAGCGGAGTGAGCCGCGTGACCAATGATCTGGTGCGCTCGGTGCCGCCGGCCATGGACCTCATCCGACACGTAACCGGGATTGAACTGCCAGGGCTGGGCAAGGTGACGCCCGAGATGGCCGCTCGGCTGTCCGAAGTGATGTCCGCTCCGGTCGCGACGTCAGATGGGACGCTGGCGGCGGTGGACGTGCGATCCAAGGAGAACGGCAGCTGAATGCCCCACAGCACGCCATCCGTTTGACGGACTGAGCCGTAACCCTGGGGGATGGCGGTTCGTCTTCATCCCGGTGGCAGGGCGCAATGGTGCGTAGCCTGCCAACGGAACCCGGATGGAGTGCTTTTCATGCTAAACCGCAGGCAGCGCTCGTGAGCGCCTCAATCGTTGGTCACGCTGGTCACGCTGGTCACGCTGGCCAGCAGGCTCAGAAGGGGCGCGAGCTCCCAACGTGGCGACCCGCCTTGCAGCGGCGTCAATGGTGGTACATCGCGCCATCACCGCGTAGCCCTCAGGGCACGTCGGCCGAAGGCCCATGGACCCGAACGCTTTTGCAGCAAGCCATTCAAGGTGGAGTGATTGAAGGCACGCGACTCGTCTGGAGTCCGGGTATGGAAACCTGGCAGCCAGCTGGTCAGCAGGATGAGTTCGCGTTCTACTTCCCTCCGCCGCCGCTCCCCGCGGCGTAGCGACCGGTGACCCGCAGAGTTTGCCGGCTATGAGCCATTTGAACGCTTTGGCTGCGGCTCCCCAGCTCAACGCGACGCACATTCGCTGTCCAGGATGCGGCGCGCCAGCGGGCGACCCACAGCTCACGCGCTGTGCGTACTGCACCAGCGCACTGGGCAAACGCGCTTGCCCCACGTGTCATTGTCGTCTCGCGCCGGGCGTGTCGTATTGCCCGTGGTGCGGTAGCGGTACGGTGACGCCATCATCCTCGGAGAGTACGCTGCGCTGCCCGTGTGGAGCGGGCGAACTCATGCACCGTCACATCCCCGCACCACCGAACAGCGTGGGCGGCGCCCTGTTTCTCGCCGATTGCGTTTCGTGTCACGGCCTCTGGGTGGGACGCGAAACGATTGAACGTCTGGTGACCAGTCGGGCCGACGACACGATCCTTCTCGCACTGGCACCGGGAGTTGGCGCGCAGAACGCCGCTGGCCAGAGCGTGGGGCAGGGGCAGGTGCGCTACCGTCCGTGCCCGGAATGCTTGTCGCTGATGAATCGCGTCAACTACGCACGCATTTCCGGCATCATCATGGATGTGTGCAAGGAACACGGAACATGGTTTGATGCGCACGAACTGCCGGCCCTGCTCGAATTCGTCCGCCGGGGTGGCCTGGATGTGGCTCGTCAGCGCGAGGTGCGGTCGCTAGCCGATGAGCGCCGTCGACTGGCGCGTGAGCGCGCGATGCGCCTGCACATGGATCAACGGCACAGTCCGCGCCTCGCGATGTGGCACGACCGACGTGACTCGGCGCGGGCGACGAGTCTGTTCAGTTTTTTTGGCGGTTTGCTGAGCAACAAGTAGCAACCGGTAGCAATCGGTATCACGCTGCCGCACGCGGTACCGCTCGCGGCAGCGTCTATACGCATGTTACACGCATGTTACGGCATTTGTTTGCGCATGGCGAATTCGTACTCGAGCCGGATCGTATCGGCTACGCTCAGCACGACGCGCACCTTGGGTTGCGTGAGCTGGAAATCACTGAACGTGAATGCCGTGGACGCCGTACCGGTGAGTCGATCACCGTTGACGTTGGCCACCACGTTCCACGTCGTGGAGCGCGTGGTGCGCTTGAGCGTCAGATTGCCGAGCAGCTGAAACTGTACGCGTCCCGACACCGGCAGCGGAGAGGGCAGACCACGCACGCCGGTGACAGCGAGCTTGATACCGGGAAACGAGTCCGTGACCAGAATGCGGGACTGCACGTATTTGTCGCGTCGGGTTTCGTCACTTGTGAGACCGGTGAGCTTCACGTCAAAGCCCGATGCACTACGCACGATGGCACCGTTTTGATCGAGTGCGATGCCTCCGGTGATGTCCGCCGTCTCGCCCACCGCGTCGTTATCGAGTTCGCGGCCGAGCAGACGTTCGCGCACACGGTAGCGCGCGCGCGACGATTCGCCGCTGGTCACATAGCGCACCGCGATCTCCTGCGATGATCTGGCGGAGCGCACATCGCGCTCGTGGTGAGCAGGGTCAGCAGCGTGCGCCGACGTCACCAGCGACTCGCCCGCAAGTCCCACACCCGTGGCAGCGCGCGGCGACCACGGAGACAACGACATCGCACCGACAACTACCACACCCGACGCTGCAGTTAATGCAAAGCGAACGATTGTCATCACTGTAGATCCTCCATGGCGACGGGCGCTTTGCCATTCGGGCCGGCGCCTTTTACGTACTTGTCGAGCCACGCCACCCAGCGGGCCCACTGATCGAGCACCGTTTCGCGTGCAATGGGGCCGTGGTCTTCATACGGATACATGTACAGCGACACGTCCTTGCCAAGGCCCTGCAGCGCATGGAACAAGCGTTCCGAGTTGATGGGCG
This sequence comes from Gemmatimonadales bacterium, assembly GCA_038203945.1. GTDB lineage: Bacteria > Gemmatimonadota > Gemmatimonadetes > Gemmatimonadales > Gemmatimonadaceae > JAABRT01. The sequence goes on along the minus strand of JBBRDJ010000026.1, from coordinate 32,967 downwards.
CTGTGCCCACGTTCTGGTCATCCGTGCTGTGATACAGCAGCAGCGCACCATTCATTTTATCGGCGTACAAAAACGGAGACATGGCGAGGTACGTTTCACGTCCCTGCCAGAAATCGCGGCGCTCGCTTTGGAATCCATTGGGTGTGAGCGTGCGATTATAGGCGCCATCGCCCGCGATACCGGCCTTGAAAAACGGCGTGTGTACCATCGCGTTCACCGCACTGAACGCCCCGTAGCTGTGTCCACCAATGCCCAGGCGATGCCGGTCAATGATGTTGAGCGTGTCGAGCGCGTCGATGGTGGCGGCGAGGTTGTTGCGCAAATCGGCCACGTAGTTGTCATTGGGCTGCATGCCATCGCTGGCAAAGATGGGCGCATCCGGCTCGATGAGCGCGTAGCCCTGTGTGGTGAGAAACACCATGCTGCGCGGTGAGAACGACGGGAAGCGACGTGACGGCTCCGAGCTGCGTGCCGCGGAACGATTGTACGCCGCCTGATTGGCAAACTCACGCGGATAGAACCAGAACATCGCGGGCAGGCGCGTACCTTCCTTGTAATCGGCCGGCAATGTCACGCGCACATTGAACGTGTAGCCGTCGGCGCGACGTGCCACCACCGTGCGCTTGATCGCCGATGAGACTTCAGAATACAGATCGCGGTTACTGGTGAGCTGGCGTTCGGTCTTGTCGGCCACGTTCACGAGAAACGACTGGCCCGGCACGGTGGCCGATTCGCGACTTACGATAATGCGCGAGAGATCATCGTCGAGCGTGGCACTGATTGACTCGCTCATGGCCCCGTTGCTCACGTACATGCGGGTGCGCTCGCCGGTACGAATCGCCACGCGATCAATCCAGACCGTTGGGGCGGTGCCAGCGACCGTGTCGGCTGGCGTGGAGCCCTGCAAAAACGCGAATTGCCCATCGCGCGAAAGCATCACACTTGGTGCACCACGACGACCAGGTTTGGTCATGAGCGACGGCGTGCCGTCCTGCGGTGGTCGGCCGCGCGCGCCGGCGGCGGGCGTTGTGGACGTGCTGTCAGCGTTGCTGGTGCTATCGGTTGTGCGGCGACGTGGCGCAACAAGTGTGTACTTTTTCCCCTCTTCGTTCAACATCACCGCGAGTTCTGTGGCGCCCGTGATTCCCGTTTCGGTGACAAACAGGATGGTGCCATCATCGCTGAAACGCACATTGCTGATGCGTGATGTTGACTCGTACAACACCTTCTGGCTGGTGGAATCGAACGGCGGCATCCAGTGCACTACGCGGTCCATGCGTCGGGTTGCGGTTGCCGCCGCGGGCCGAGCGGACGAGTCGACGCTGGGTGCCACCGCGCGTGCGGAGGCAGCTGTGGCGGCCGGTGCGAGTTGCGTGAATAGCATGCCGGCTTCTGTGGGATGCCAGCTCAGGCTGCGCCGCGCAGTATCGTTGGCCGCGCCACGAGTCGCCGGTGTTGGCCGCGCCGACTGGTCATCCGGATTCGGATCGGGGTCGGGATCGGTGCTTTCACCTTCACGCAGCGCACGCTTGGAGAGCTCCGTCAGCGCCACACCCTGCGCGTTGAGCACATTTTCAGTCTGCCCAAACGATGAGACGGGCAACAGATACGAAAACGGTTCTTCAAGCGTCGTGACGCGAAAATACTGGCCATCCGGCGACGCGCTCAAGGTCCGGATCATGCGCGGTGCACCAACCTTGCGCACGTTGCGCGATTTCACATCGATCACGGCCAGCTGCCCAACGGAGTAATACTTGAGCAGCGCCTTGTCGTGCGGAGTGGTGAGCAGGCTCGCGTACGTGCGCGTCTTGAGCTTGTTCCGATCGTTCACGCGGACCATCGGCTCGGTCGCGATGGCCGGCGCGGCGGGCTCGGCGCCACGTCCTTCGGGCAAGAGCACGGCGACAATGCTGCGGCTGTCGGCCGTCCACTCCATGTTCGTGACGTGTGTCGCCAGCAGCGGCGTGCGCGTGAGCTGACGCGCGCGACCGGAGGCTGGGTCAGTGAGATAGATGTGTGTCGCGTCGTCAAACAGCGCCATGAACGCAAACGTGTTGCCATCCGGCGACCACGCCGTGGGACCGACGCGCGCACCGTTGGGCACGGCCACGGTCACCAGCTTGCCTGATTCGGCGTTGCGTAGCTCCAGGCCGGACGCGCTGCGGGTTGTGAGCGACCGCGAGCGGCTGGCAACGCGGTCCACCTGAAAGCCACCCAGGTTGTGGTACGGCTTGCCCATAAGGGCCAGCGCCGGCAGTCCATCGCTGACCGAACGCAAAAACCACTGGCGACTACCCGGATTGGGCGCGCCGAACGAGACGTTGTCACCTCGCGGCACAGTGACCAGCCGGGCCACCACCTCGGGCGGCGAGATGTAGCGTTCGGCGGCGATCGCTTCATCAAGCGCGTTGGTGGCCGCAGTGGTTTGGGCAACAAGCGTTGTTGTCCCCAAGGCGGCGAACGCGGCGACTACCGCGAAACGGCCAGACCAGCGGCGTGGAACAAAAGTTGGCATAGGAGGGTGCCTGAAGGGAGAAAGCAGACGAGCGGGACGGATGCTACCGACGTTGTCGCCGGACGGCTGCAGGCGCAAGCGAGCGATCCACACGCTATACATGAGGGAAACTCGCCGCACCCCGCTACGTACTGTACGCATCCCCCTCTCAAGGTGCTGACCATGATTTCATCTCTGCTGCGTCTGATCGCACTTCGCCCGATTTTTGGCATGGCCATTCTGGGTGTGCCCATCATTGCTTTGATCGCCATCGGGCTGATGACGGTGCTGGCGGTCAAGCTGATCGTCGCGCTGATCATTCCCACGATTCTGGTCGTGACCGGTATTTGGCTCGTTCGGCGCCTGATGCGGCGCTGATGGGGTGGTGATGGGGTGCTGAGGCGGCGCTGAGGCGGCGCGATAAGGCGGCGCTGAAGTGGCGTGTGTTCGACAGACAACAGTGTTGACGGCGGCGAGGCGTGGCGCGTAGCGATTTCCTGCGCACTTGGTCACCTTTCGGCATGACACTCACAACACAGGGCCGCACAGCCGCCGAGCAGGGTCGCAATCGACGGCTCCGTGATGGCTTTATTATGGCGATTGCCGCGTGCGTCACGCTCGCCTCGGTCACGTCTCGGATGCACGCCCAACCGACTCTGCCAACCGCGTCCATCGCGCCGTATCCCGGATCGCGCTCCGCCGACGAGATCGTGCGGACTACGGAGTACCGGGCCGACGTGATTGGCTGGGTGGCGCTGGGGCGCGTGTTGTGGTCGTCGGGGTTGGACCAGGCATTCCAGTCGCCCGACCTGTGGCCGCGCACGTCCGAGTCGTACGGTCGTCGCCTGCTGACTCGTTCGGCGCAACTGGCGACGATTGAAACCGTGCGGCACGGCGTGGCGGCCGCAATGGAGCGGGATCCGGCGTACGTAAAATGCGACTGCGACGGATTTGGCCCGCGCATGGGACAGGTGCTCAAATCCATGTTCACGGATTTTGACACCGCAGGCCGGCGCCGCATTGGTTGGCCACGGTTCGCCGGGGCACTCGCGGGTTCGTTCGTTCTGGGACAACTTCAACCGGGCCAGGGCAGCGCTGAAACGGTCGCCTTTCGCGCCCTTACGACGGCGGGCGGATCAGTGATCGGCAACAGCGTGAAAGAGTTTGGTTTGATTGAACGGATGACCGGTGGTTCGACGAAGTGACATGAACTAACGTATACCCTGAGATTGCGCTATGGACGAAACAGATCGCACTCCCCGCAGGCCGTCGCCGATTGACTCACCGTCACCGGAGTTGGCGGCGTTGCTGCCCAAGCTCGATGCGGCGCGCAATGATTTGCTGGCATTGCATCGCGTGTTGCTGCACGCCGAACGCGTGCGTTACGAAAAGCTGTTTGGCCGCATCGAGTCCAACGGCTCGTTTCTGCAGCTGGCCATGCACGACCCGTGGTTCACCTGGCTGCGTCCGATGATGCGCGTCGTGTCGGAAATTGATTCGCGCTTGCTGGATCGTGGCCAGCCGCCCGTCACGGTGGGCGAAGCTGATCAGCTGCTGCAGGACGCGCAACGTTTGCTGCGCCCCGATGCCGACGGCTCGGGGTTTCAGAAGGAGTTTCAGGCACTGCTGCAGGATTCGCCGGAAGTGGCCGTGTTGCATCGTCAGCTGGTTCGGGAGCGCGAGTGACGAGATCGGGCGGGAGGGGAACGGCCGTTTGACAGCGTTGCCGGTAACGGTACACGGTCAACGGTGGGCAGTTCAAACCCAAACCGTAAACAGTCAACCGAAACTGTCAACGCCGTCAAACGGTAGTTTACGTTCGTTCACCGTTAACGGTGGGTCCAGCCGTGTGACAGCGTTCACGGTATCGGTAAACGGTCAACGGTGGGCAGTTCAAACCCAAACCGTAAACAGTCAACCGAAACTGTCAACGCCGTCAAACGGCAGTTCCTCCCCCCACTCGCATTCCCGACATCACGGGAAACTTGACTATCTTGCTTATGTCCGCCTTTACTGCTCTACTCGTCTTGCTGACCACCCTTATGCCACAGCGTACTCTGCCGCCGTGTCCGGCTACGCCCAACTGCGTGTCCACCGACGCCCCAGAATCCTCGCAACGCCTGGAGCCGGTGCCGTTTACCGACTCGCCCGCTTCGGCACTCACACGCGCCACTGCCGCGTTACTCGAAGAGAAGCGCACGACAATTGTGCAAGACGGCCCAGATCATCTCAAGGCCGAATCCCGGAGCCTGATCTTTCGGTTTGTCGACGACGTGGAAATCATCGTCGATGCCGAACGTCGCGTGTTTCGATTTCGTTCGGCGTCGCGTGTTGGCCAGAGTGATCTGGGGGTGAACCGTCGCCGAATGGAGCGTATCAGTGAAAGACTGCGTGCTCCAGCCGTCGTTACGCCCACACGATGACGCAGGTGCCACGCACTACGTCGATCACCATCGCGCTGCCTGACTGGATCGATGATGTGATCGACTGGACGTCGCTCCGCACAACGGCCGATGCGCGTGTTCGTCTGGCCATCCTGCTTGCACGCGAAAACGTAAATCGCCAGACGGGGGGACCATTTGGTGCGGCGGTCTTTGAGGCCGCCAGCGGGCGACTCATTGCGGTGGGAGTCAACATGGTGGAGCCGCAGCGAAACGCTGCGCTGCACGCCGAAGTGGTCGCGCTCATGTTTGCGCAGCGCGCATTGGGATCGTTTGCGCTCTCGGTACCAGAACTTGGGCAGTCATACATTCTGGCCACCTCGTGCGCGCCCTGCGCGATGTGTCTGGGTGCAGTGCACTGGAGCGGCGTGTCGCGGGTTGAGGGCGGCGCGACACGCGAAGATGCGCTGTCCGTAGGATTCGATGAGGGGCCGGTGTTTCCGGAGTCTATCGTCTACCTGGAGCGCCGCGGCACTACGTTTGTCGACGGTATCGCCCGCGCCGAGGCACGCGAAGTGTTGCAGAACTACCAGTCGCTGGGACGCGCGCTGTACAACGGGTAGGCGTGCCCTGAAACGCGCAATTCTGCGCTGCAACGTAAAACGTCGCTGTACTACGCTCAACCGTATCGTCGAATGTCTGATCGCCTCCCCAACATTACGCTTCGCCGCGCCACCGTTGGCGATGTGCCCATCATTCGTCGCTTTATCGAAGCGCTCGCCGAATACGAACAGCTGTCACATGAGTGCGTGGCCACCGATACGCGACTCACCGCTACGTTGTTTGGCCCGCAACCAGCTGCCGAGGTGGTGCTGGCCCTGGTAGAAAACGAGCCGGCCGGTTTTGCGCTCTTCTTTCACAACTACAGCACGTTTCTCGCCCAGCCTGGTTTGTATCTCGAAGACCTGTTCGTGGCCGCAGCGTTTCGGGGGCGCGGAGTCGGACGGGCGCTGCTTGCACACTTGGCCAATCTGGCGGTCCAGCGAGACTGCGGCCGACTGGAGTGGTCGGTGCTCGACTGGAACGCCGATGCGATCCGCTTCTACCAGTCGCTGGGCGCGCAGGGGATGACTGACTGGACCGTGCATCGCCTGACCGGTGAGGCCATGCGTGCGCTCGCCCGCGAAGATAGCGGGTCGACGACATGACGGGCTGCACCGCGGGTTGCATTACAGTGCAGCCTACAGGCGATGCGGCGATTCGTGTACAGGAGTCGCCACAAAGCGGCGCGACACGGTATGCTTCCAACAAATAAGTCTTCCTTCACTCAGCGATAATCACATGGACCATTCACCCGGATTTCTCGCCCATGTGGCGGCCCGGCGTTCTCACGTGACCGAAGTGTCCGTGCCCGACGCCCGAGCCGCCGTGGCGGCGCAGCCGCATGCGCGCCTGATCGATGTGCGCGAAGATCGTGAGTGGCAGGCCGGTCACGCCGTGGGCGCAGAACACATTGCGCGAGGCGTGCTCGAGCGCGATATCGAACGACTCGTTCCTGATGCGTCCACGCCACTGTACTTGTATTGCGGCGGCGGATACCGGTCCATTCTTGCCTCGGCCACGTTGCAGGAAATGGGCTACGCTCACGTGCACAGCGTGGCGGGCGGATGGCGTGCGTGGGAAGAGGCCGGTGCACCCACGGCCACCGATCAATCAGAACGGGCCAAGGACACGCTCTGATGCAGAAAGCCGTGCCGGACACCACGCGCGACACGATGCCGCAGACACCCAAGATCACACTCACGCGCACAAACCCGCGACGACGTGCGCTGTTCACCACGGGCTTGCTCATGCTGTTGGGCATCATGCCCGGTATGGGTATTCCAGGCGGCCTGATGCTCGGCGTTGCTGATCGATTCTTTATCGCGTTCACCGGTGCCACGGCGTTGCGCGCGATTGGTGAAACAGCGTGGCCGCTTTCGCTCATCGTGACTGTCTTGTTGCCACTGCCGCTGCTTCCCGTGCTCAGTTGGGTATCACGGTGGCGCGCAGGTGGGGTGGGGTTGCGACTGTTTGCCGTGCTCTGCGCACTCTTTGCGTGGGGACTGTTGCTTGCGGTCGTGGGTTTATACATCGCACTGCGGCGTTAAACAGCTGCCGAACAGGAACAGCTGCTCACCACACTGAGTGATTATGGAAACATTCGTGGCCATTGCAGTGGGTCTGGGACTTGCGGCCTCCGCCGGAATGCGGGTCTTCCTGCCGCTGTTTGTGTTGGGGCTGGCCGGCGCAAACGAGCTGGTGCCCATTGGCGACAATTGGATCTGGCTCTCGTCCACACCAGCACTCATTGGCCTGGGTACGGCCACGGCGCTGGAAATCGCCGCGTATTACGTGCCGTGGCTGGACAACGCACTCGATGTGATTGCCACACCGGCAGCACTGGTCGCTGGCATGATTGCCGCCGCATCGGTGCTCATCGATGTGCCGCCGCTGCTGAAATGGTCAGTGGTGATCGTGGGCGGCGGAGGTGTGGCTGGATTGACGCAAGGCGCAAGCGTATTGGCTCGTCTTAAAAGCGGCGCGCTCACGGGTGGATTGGGTAATCCGGCGGTCTCCACTTTTGAGCTGGGCGGCGCGCTCCTTCTGGCGGCCCTCGCGGTGCTGCTGCCCATTGTTGGCGCGGTGGTTGTCGTGGCGCTGTTGTTTGTGGTGTCCAGACGCGCCGGCCGACTGTTGTTCGGTCGACGCGCAACGTCCTCACCTGCCGTCCCGTGATGTCACCTGCGTCTCAGAAAGACTCGCCAGTTTCGCACGACGAACAGAGAACCGCGCTACGGTCGTCCGTCAATCACTGTAGCGCGATCACCAACAGCCGTTACCCGACCGCCGTTGGTGCTCCCCGTGACGCCAAACAAATACATCTGTGTGCCGGCGTCGATCGTGCGCCACTCGGCACCGTCGTAACGAAGCACCGTTCCGCTATCGCCCACGGCGTACACCTCCGTTGGACTGCGTCCCCACAGGCCGCGCAGATCGCGAGTGGTTGGTGAGGGCATGGCCACCGCTCGCTGACCGTCCCAGCGCAGCAGCACGCCGTCATCACCGGCCACAAAGACGTCGCTGGCTGAGGTGCCCCACACGGCTCGCAGAATCACGTTGGTAGGCGTGGCCTCGCTGCGCCATCGCTGCCCGTCGTAGCGCAACAACAATCCGGTGTCGCCAACCGCGAAGACGCGATCTTCATCGAGGCCCCAGACGGCGCGCAAAAAGCGCTGCGTACCACTTTGCTGCGGCACCCAGCCTGACCCCGACGAACGCAGAATGCGTCCTCCTTCTCCCACAATCACATATTCGTTGCGACCCGTGTTCCACACACTGCGCAACAAGCCCGGTGTGCGTTCGCCCTCCAGTCGCCACGCCGTACCGTTGTAGCGGAGGATTGACCCGGTGTCGCCCACAGCCACGATGTCATCAGGTCCGCTGCCACTGATGCCATAGAGATCGTTGGCCGCCGGCACATCGAGCCAGACAAACCCGTTGGCCGAACGCTGTGCGACGGCACCGCCCAGTCCCACCGCGAATACCGGCGCCTCCGCAGCTCCGCTGTCGGCACGCCACGCCGAAAGCAACAGCACGTCGAGCAACTCCACCTGCGGACGAGAGCCCTGCTGATAGCTGAGAATGGCGTTGTACCAACCGGCGATTCGCACACCACCGGTCACCACGCTCGAGGGCGCAACAGCGCGCAGATTCTGACCCGAGCCAATGCCAATGCTCTGCCATATCGTTCCGTCGTATCGCCAGAACGCACCGTTGTTTCCGGCCGCGTACACTTCGTTGGCGCCACGTCCCCACAGGCCAAACAGGTTCACGGGTGCGGGAGTGGTCATACGGCTCCAGTCGTTCCCATTCCAACGCAATGCGACACCCTGAGTACCGACAATAAATGCATCGTTGGGTGATGCCGACCACACACCCAACAGCAACGCCAGACTGGGTGAATCCAGCTGTTCCCATCGTGGGCCGAGATTGCGAAGAATCGTTCCGTTGTTGCCAACCGCCCACAGATCGTTGGAGCTGGTGCCCCCAATGCTCCACAACTCATTGATCGTGGGCGAGCCCATCACGCTCCAGAGCGTGCCATCCCAGCGCGCGATAAACCCATTGTCGCCCGTGGCATAAACTTCGTTTGTCGACAGTCCCCACACACAGAGCAGCGTGCGGGGTGTGATCGGCGGCAGCTTTTCCCAGGTGGTGCCATTTCCGCGCATGAGCAAACCGCCCGATCCAACCAACCACATGTCCGTAGGACTCGATCCCCAGATGCTGACAATGATCTCCTCTGTTTCAACCGGGACACGTTCCCACGCTCCGCCGTTCACCGACCGAAGCAGCGTGCCCACAGAGCCGCCGGCCCACGCGGTGCCGGCACCGTCATCCCAGAGGGCCAGCAACGAGGCGTCGTCGCCACCCTCACGCAACACCTCCCACTGCTGTGCGCCGGGTGTGAGTGTGGTCACGCCCACGGTCATCGTGACTTGCAGTTGGTCCACGCGCACCGAGATACGCGCGGAGCCGGTGCTCACGGCGGTGAGGAGTCCGGAAGCGCTGACGGTCGCGACCAGGCTGTTGTCGCTGGTCCATTCGGCGGAATACTGTGCGACGGCCGCGCCCAGGCTATCGCGCACATCGAGCGCGAGCTGTCGCGATTGTCCGGGTTGCAGAAACGTGGAGGCGGGCAAAATCGCCACGCTCGCCACACGACCTTCCGTTGGCGGAACCACCGGCGCATCGCTGGCGCAACCCCAAACCATGGCGCTCAGGCACAGCGCAGACAGAGCATGTTTCACAGACATCATACGCATGAGCCTACGGGGTTGGATTGGGACCCGCAACACGAGTTCGTATATTACCCCGGTGTGATGATCCGCCTCCCCGGCCCCACAGTGATAGCCCATGAACATGCTGCTCTGCTGTTTTGAACAATCAGATTGGCTGGCCTCCTGCGGTGCGCGCCGCAAAGGCAGACGAGCGCGCTCGATGGTCGTGCGGGCCGCCGCATTGGCTGGGTCGATTCTGGCGCTCAGTTTGTTCCCGGTTGCGGTCCTGCGGGCGCAGGGTGCGCCGAATACTGAGGTGTATCTGGTTTCGCTAAGCCGTGACAGTGCGGGGTTCCAGTTTGGCGTGCCCACAAACGTTTCACGTTTCACTGGCTATGACAATCAGCCAGCGTTCTCGCCCGATGGTCGCGCGCTCTTTTTTACCCGCATTGGAGACGATGCGCAGGCCGACATCTGGCGTATGGATCTCTTGACCGGACGCACGCAGCCAGTGCAGCGCACGGCCGAGAGCGAGTATTCCGCGTGGCCAACAAACGACGGCACCGCGCTCACGACCGTGCGCGTGGAAGCCGATTCTGCGCAGCGGTTGTGGCGACTTCCCGTGAACGGCAGCGCCGCATCGGTGCTGGTGCCCGATGTAAAACCGGTGGGGTACTTCACATTTCCCACCGATTCCACCCTTGCCATGTTTGTGTTGGGCTCACCGGCCACGCTGCAACTGGCCACACTCGGTAGGCGCGGCACCACCACTCATGCGCGCGACATCGGCCGTTCACTGCACACGATACCGGGCACGAGTGACGTAAGCTTTGTGCAAAAGGGTGGCGATACCTGGCATCTTGTGCGCTTCGATCCCGCGAGCGGTGCGCAAGACACGTTGATTGCCACCCGTCCGCGTCGTGAAGATTATGTCTGGCTGGACTCCGCTACGGTGCTCATGGGAGACGGCACTGCGTTGTACACCTACACGCTGGGTGAGTCAGCGTGGACGCGCGTCGCGGACTTTGCGTACGCCCACATCACGGACATCACGCGACTGGCCGTGAGTCGGAGCGTGAACGGACGAGTGCCCGTGTGGCTGGCTGTCACGGCAACGCCCCCAAAGTAGCGGCATGGTGGTGCGCGGTCCGAAAATCGATTTCTATCGTTCGCGGACCCGACGTCGAAACGTCGATAAATCGCGCCAACGAAAGAGCCCACGTGCGCGAACGCAACGTGGGCTCTGACGTATTCAGACTCGAGCAGAAGCCTGAACGACGAATAACGCTTACGGCTTGACGAGTGCCTTGACGGCTTCCGGCAACGCAAACATTGCGTCGGTGACTTCGTTGAACTTTACGTTGGTAAAGGTCATCACCATGTCCTGTCCGGCCTGCGACTGCGCCATCTTGGTGGGCAGCTTCACCGCTCCAAACTGCTTGTAGTCGGACAATGTCGCATTGATCTCGAGTTCACCCATTGGCGACACCACTGTCGTCTGCGAACCGATGCGGAGACCGGTGGCCACCGAGAAATACTCCGTGCTCGCGGGACCAACCTTGCGCACCATCTTCACCTTGTACGCATCTACGCCAGCGAAGGTGGTCTTCTCTACCACTTCCATGCTGGTGTAGCGGGCCGGATCAAACACGCCGAAGCTTTCCAGAAAGCTCGACGATTCCTTGCGGTTGGCGAGCTCTTCACCCTCGGCGAGCCGCGGACCAGACATGGGGTTGTTATCCCAACCGATTTCGCCGTTGAAACCCTGCTGCATTTCGCCGATGCCCGGAATGGACATCGTCATGGACATCTTGTTGGGCTTGGCCGCGGCCATTGACAGCTCCGCAGAAAGGCCCATGGCGGCCATTTCCATGGTGCCGCTCTGTTGCATCGAATTAATGGCGGTGATGGCATCAAGACCGCCAATGGCGGTGACGTGCCGGTCGAGTACTTCCTTGGCCGAGGGCAGCGCCTGCGCGCCGGCCAGCGACGGAAGCGTGATCGTGGTCACGGCGAATGCGGCCACGAGTGCGCGCGAAATCTGCTTCATATGCTGTGCTGCTCCGAAAAAAGGTCTGTGTAAATCGCCACGGGTTCGCTGTTGAACGGTGGCGAGCTCTGGTGAATCGTGAGCCTTGGTACACTACGGCGTAATACGCGGTCCGGTTACAGGTCCGGGTGGCGGGGCCGTGGCCGCCCACCGCAACGCCGCCTCCAACGCCGGATCGCGCCCATTGCGCACTGTCTCCCGCGACAGGACGATGCGCTCATCCGGAAAAACACCGTCTCCCTCAATGCTCGCGCCCGACGGCGACAGAAAGTTGGCAATCGCGTGATAGAGAATATCGCCGTTGGGGAGTCGTTCGGCCACGGCGGGGAGCGCCTGGCCTGCCGTCTGACTCCCGATAATACGCGCCCTCGACAGGGACTGCATCCCGCCCGCGAAGATCTCGGTGGTGCTGATGGACAGCTCGTCAACCACAATCGCCACCGGTCCGGCAAATGGGGTGACCCGCTCGTTGGCCGTGTTCACGCGACGCGGATTGATCGCAAACTTGATCTCCTGCGCGCGGGTTTTCATGATGCCCACAGGGATCACCGTATCCACAAAATGACCGGCAATGCCCATCGACATGCCGCCCACACCGCCAAAGTTGCCCCGCACATCAATGATGATGCCATCGCTGTTGCGCAACGAATCCATTGCGATGTCAAACTCGCGTACCAGCACCGGCATCCAGATGTTGAACGTGATGACGCCAATTGTCCGGCCATCTACCACTCGGCGCTCCCAGTCGAGCTGCGAGAGTTGCGGAGGCAGATTGCCAAACTTCACCAGCTGACCACGCAGCGGCTCACGTTGCATCGCGCGTGCTTGCAACTCACCACGATCATCAACGAACGTGGCGTTGACCGTGCTGCCCACGGCGCCTCGCAGTCCGTTTTCCGACAGGCTGAAGGCGGTCAGCGCGACACGGCGCGGATCCGTCTCACTGGGCAAGCGCCGCACGCGCTCGGCCAGCGAATCGCCGTTGACCGTGCGCAAAATCCAACCGCTGCGCACACCGGCGCGATCGGCCGAGCTTCCGGAATCGACAGCCGTCACGACCACGTCGCCGTCGATCCATCGCAACGTCAGCCCCACCTGCGCGTCTCGGACGTCGGCCGGGTTCTGCGTCCCGCCAGTGGCCACATCACTGATCTCCTTCGGGATGATGGAGAAGTGCGACTGGTTGAGTGAACCGACCATCTGCATGAGAACCGTACGCAGTTCGCCTTGCGTACCGGCGGCGGCGGCGCGCGGTCGCAGCGAATCACGGAGTGCGTTCCAGTTCACCCCGTTGTAGGCCGTATCCCAGTGAGTACGCTCGATGATTGCCCACGCGGTATCAAAGGTGGCCAGCGGCTCGATGGCCGGCAGCTCGTCGGGCGAGGGCTCGCGGGCCGTGTCTGGGCGGGCTTCGGCGGTGGCGCCAGGCGACACACCGGCTCCCGGGGCCGTGCCTCGGCAGGCAGCCAAGGTTGACGTGGCGCCCCAAGCCAGAAATCCGAGCAACACGGCGCGGCGACGGTGGAGAAAAGAAAGCACAGGCAGACGGATTAGGAGGAACGGGAGGCAGCGAAGCGGGCTCGGGCGTCGCAAGCGCGTCACGACCCGTTCGCGCCCTCGCGAGCAACCAATCTGGTACATTACCATGCTTCAGGACGAAAAACCCGGTCTCCGGGTTTCAGGCTCCGTGACCGATACCCGGTCTTTCCGGTTCTACCGAGGACCACCCGTGTTGCGTCGCGGATCACTGTCGCATTTGTGTCGCTTGCGCTGTTCGCATACGCAATCTTCGCATTGGCCACAGAATGTCCGTGCCGTTGATCTACTCCCGCTCTTTCAATAGCCAGCTGACAGATAATGACCACTCGTTTACACGCCTTACGCGACGCCGGAACCGCACCCTGGCTCGATTTTATTGAACGCACGATGCTGCACGACGGTGAACTCGCCCGACGGATCCGCGACGACGCGCTCATGGGAATGACGTCCAACCCTACCATTTTCGAAAAGGCGCTGGCCGACGGCACCGCATACGATGCGGAGCTCGCGTCGCTGCCGAAGGACTTCTCGGCACGGGATTGTTTTGAGCGGTTGGCCACCACTGATGTGCAACACGCCTGCGATGCGTTTGCGGGCGTGTATGAGAGCACCGATGGACACGACGGCTATGTGTCACTGGAAGTGGGGCCGGATCTCGCGCACGACGCGGCCGGCACCGTGACCGAAGCGCACCGTTTGTGGCAGGCGGTGAACCGTCCCAACCTCATGATCAAGGTGCCGGGGACGCCGCAAGGCGTGCAGGCGGTGCAGCAGTTGATTGCCGAGGGTCTCAACGTGAACGTGACGCTACTCTTCAGCACCTCGGCGCACGCACGCGTGATCGAAGCGTATCTGGCCGGCCTCGAGCAGCGAGTGGCCGCAGGACAGCCGGTCAACCGGATAGCCTCGGTGGCCAGCTTTTTTGTGAGCCGGGTGGACAACGCCGTGGATGCGATGCTCAACCAGCATTCAGCGGCCGCATTGGCGCCAGAGAAGCCCGCCATCGATGCGTTGCTTGGCCGAACGGCCATTGCCAACGCGAAGCTGGCTTACAAGCTGTTTGCTGAACAGTTCAGTGGTGCGCGTTGGCAGGCGCTTGAGGCCGCGGGTGCCCGTGTGCAGCGCCCACTGTGGGCCAGCACCAGCACCAAGAATCCGGCGTATCGCGATGTGTTGTATGTCGAAGAGCTGATTGGTCCCGATTCCGTGAACACGCTGCCGCCGGCCACACTCGAAGCCTTCCGCGATCACGGCAACGTACATCGTTCGGTAGACGTGAACGTGGCCGATGCGCAAACGCACCTGGCGATGCTCACGTCACACGGTATCGAGCTCGATGCCGTGACGGATCAGCTGCTGGCCGAAGGACTGCAGTCGTTTGCCCGGTCATTTGACACGTTGCTCGGCGGATTGTCGGCCAAGCGTGCGCAGTTGGTGAACGTTGGAGATACGCAGTGAGCGAAGATCTCATGAGCATCTCACGCAGCGGCGCCGAAGAAGCCTCGAGGTCACACGCCGACACCACCAGCTGGTCGGTAAACAAGCAGCGTCGTATTTTCCCTCGCACCAAGATCGTGGGCACGCTCGGACCGGCCAGCAACACGCCGGAGATAATCCGCGATCTCATTCAGTCCGGTCTCGATGTCGCGCGCATCAACTTTTCGCATGGGACGCACGAACAGCACGCGCGCACCATTGCCGATGTGCGACGTGTGGCGGCAGAGCTGGGCCGCGCGGTTGCCATTCTCGGCGATTTGCAGGGCCCGCGCATACGCATCGGTGTGCTGCCTGCGCCCATTGAGTTGCACGAGAATGATGAAATCGTGCTGGCTCCGGATTCGGCGGCGCGCGACGGTCAGATTCCGGTCACGTATCACCTGCTGGCACAGGACGTCTCACCGGGCAAGCGAGTGCTGATCAATGACGGGTTGATCGAAGTGGCCGTCACCGGGATTGATGGGGATTTGGTGCACGGTCGCGTGCTGCACGGCGGCATGCTGTCGAGTAACAAGGGCATCAATCTGCCCGGTGTGCATGTGTCGGCGCCTTCACTCACCGACAAGGATCGTGCGGATCTGGCCTTCGCGGTGACGCATGACCTCGATGCGGTGGCGCTCAGCTTTGTGCGCGTCGCGGCGGATATTGACGAGCTGCGAGCGCTTGTGCCCAAGCATATGCTGGTGGTGGCCAAGATCGAGAAGGACGTGGCGTTGCAGAACATCGAAGACATTCTGCGCGCGAGCGATGCGGTGATGGTGGCGCGTGGCGATCTTGGTGTGGAGCTGCCGTTTGAAGAAGTCCCGATTGCGCAAAAGCGTATTATTGCGCTGGCCAATCGCATGGGTCGCCCGGTGATCACGGCCACGCAGATGCTCGAGTCCATGATCACGCATCCGCGTCCCACGCGCGCCGAAGCGAGCGACGTGGCCAACGCGATTCTCGACGGAACCGATGCCGTGATGTTGTCGGCGGAAACGGCGGCGGGTGCGTACCCGCGTCTGGCCGTGGAAGCCATGCGGCGCATCATTCTGGAGATTGAGTCCAGTCCGCGTCCGCCCTACGCGCAGCGCATCGAGCATCGTTATGAAGGGGCCGTGAACACCGAAGAGGCGATCGCCGCTGCGACCACGGCCGCCGTACGCATGCTGCATGCGCCACTGGTGGTGGTGTTTACCAAGAGTGGATTCAGCGCGCGCATCGTATCGTCGCACCGGCCGGCGGTACCGATTCTCGCGCTCACCGATGAACCGCGTGTGTGTCGTCAGCTCTCGCTTGTGTGGGGTGTGATTCCGCGGCTTGTGCCCACGGCCCGTGGGTATGATCACATGGTGGCCATGGCATTGCGTGACGCCACGGAACTTAATCTGGCGGTTACCGGTGATCGCGTGATTGTGACTGCTGGCGCACCGTTTGACGTGCCCGGCACCACCAACTTGCTCAAGGTCGAAGTCGTGTGACGGAGTTGACGGCGTGATTGTTACGCTGCTCGGAACAGGAACCAGTTTTGGCGTGCCGCAAATCGGCTGTGCGTGCGCCGTGTGCCGATCGGACGATCCGCGTGATCGACGATCGCGTTGCGCGGCGTTCGTGCAAACGGCGGGCGGTACACGGTTGTTGATTGACACACCACCCGAGCTGCGATTGCAGCTCGTGGCGGCCGGCATTGCTGAAGCCGACGCCGTTCTCTACACACATGAGCATGCCGATCACATTCACGGCATTGACGACTTGCGGTCCTTGAGTGTGCGGCACGGTCGCGCGTTGCCGTTGTACGGATCGCGCGAAACGCTCGATACCATTGCCACGCGATTTCCGTACGTCGTGGACCCGAGCATGCAACCACTGGCGGGTACCACCAAGCCGGAGGGTGCCATGCACATCATTGACGCTGGCACCGCATTTACGGTGGGCGATGCCAACGTGCTGCCATTGGCGGTGCCGCACGGGCGCGTGACCGTGCTGGCTTATCGCATTGGACGGTTCGCCTACGTGACCGATGCGAAAACCGTTTCCGATGCGGTTGTTGATGCACTGCGCGGTGTGGACGTGCTGGTGCTCAACGCGCTGTTTCAGAAACCGCACCCAACGCACCTCTCCGTTCCTGAAGCCGTAAACGTGGCGCAACGCGTTGGTGCCACTCGCACGTTCTTCACCCACCTCACGCACGAACAGTCGCACGCGGTACTGGCCGCCAGTCTGCCCGAGGGCATCGAACCCGGGTACGACGGCCTCACCATCACCGTTGCTGATTGATTCTCTCTCTTCCTCTCCTTCCAGTGAACGCCATGCCGCTTTCCATCGATTTCACCAACATGATGGCTGGCCCACTGCCCAACGGGCGTGGAATCACCGATGCCCAGTGGACCTTCGGGGCTGAGCGTTTTCGTGTCGCGTTTGATCGGGTGCAGGTGCAGCATGTGGCGGGCACGCTTGGTTTCATTGATCTGCCACACAATGAAGCACTCATCGCCGAGACACTGGCCGTGGCGCGCCGGTTCGGTGGACGCATGGACGATGTGTTGCTGCTCGGCATTGGCGGGTCGGCACTCGGGCCGATTGCACTGCGGTCGGCGCTGCGGCCACCGCATTGGAACGAGCTCAGTGCCACAGCGCGCAATGGGTATCCGCGCCTGCATGTGCTCGACAACGTAGATCCGGCCACGATCTCGGCCACGCTTGGGCGTTTGGCACTGGCGCGCACGTTGGTGATCGTGATTTCCAAGTCGGGTGGCACGGTCGAAACCATGGCCCAGTATCTGATCGTGCGCGAAGCACTGGAGGCGGCGGTTGGTGAGGAGGCGGCCCGGGCGCAGCTGGTGTTTGTGACCGATCCGGAAGTAGGCGCGCTGCGTGCGATTGCACGGGCGGAAGGCATCACCACGCTGGATATTCCATCGAATGTGGGTGGACGATTCAGTGTGCTGACGGCCGTTGGCATGTTACCGGCCGCGCTGATTGGTGTGGATGTGCGCGCCCTGCTCGGCGGCGCGGCTGATTTTGCGTCGCGTTGCACCAGTGGCGAGTTGATGTCCAACCCGGCCGGGGTGTTTGCGGTACTGCAGTGGCTGGCTGATACGAAGCACGGCGCGCACGTGCAAGCGCTCATGCCGTACGCGGACAGCCTGCGTGAAATTGCATCGTGGTTTGTGCAGCTGTGGGCGGAGAGCCTGGGCAAGGTGCGGCCCGATGGGACGAACGTCGGACCGACGCCGTTGCCAGCCGTTGGCGCCACCGATCAGCACGCCCAGGTGCAGCTTTTCATGGAGGGACCACTCGACAAGACGGTGTGCTTTATTGCGGTCAGTGGCAAAGCGGCCGACGGGAGAATTCCGTCGCGTCACGGCGATCGGCCCGAGCTCGCGTATCTGGGTGGACAGACACTGGGCCAGTTGCTTGATATTGAGCGACAGGCTACTGCCGGGGCATTGGCGGCTCGTGGGCGTTTCAACTTCACCATTGCTGTGCCTGCCGTAGACGCGCGTACGGTGGGTGCATTGCTCTACTTGTTTGAGCTTGCAACGGCCTACGCGGGCGAGCTGTACGAAGTGAACGCCTTTGACCAGCCCGGGGTAGAACTCGGCAAGCAGTTTGCGTACGCCATGCTGGGGCGGCCCGGCAGTGAGGCGGCCAGACGTGAATGGGATTCTCTGCCGAGCCCCGATGCGCGGTACCGCGTGTGACTCTAGATGACGTTGTATGACTCTGTGCGGCACTTGGCGTTCGTGGGCTTCCCATCTGCCCGCAATGCACCGAAGTTGAGGTACCATCTCCGTTACACCGGCCATGTGGTTGGTGCAACTTCACGACACCGGCGTGGTCCGGCTTACCGCCATCGCGTGCGACGGCGCCTGAGGACTCGATGACGCAGCAGACCCTTCCGTCCATACAGCTCTTCGGCGGCGCAGTTTCGGTATCCGACGATGTCGTATCGGTGCATGATGTCAGTGCGCTGCAGACCGATCAGATGGATCGCCTCGTGCACGAGGCGGTTTTCGGTGATCCGGTGGAGCGCGAGCAGGCCCGCTGGCTGATCTGGGAGATCGGCCAGGCTGTAGGTGTGCGTGCGGCGTCCATTCACGATCTATACATGGCGCGCGGCCGAGGCGAATGCAGCGGCTTCACCGTTCCGGCCATCAATGTGCGCGGCGCGTCGTATGACACGGCACGCGCCATTTTTCGCCAGGCGAATGCGCTCGAAGCCGGTGCATTTCTGCTCGAGATCGCCCGTTCCGAAATCGCCTACACCGATCAACGTCCGGCAGAGTATGTGTCGGTGATGTTGGCGGCGGCAATGCGTGAAGGGTTCGTCGGACCGGTGTTCATCCAGGGCGATCACTTTCAGGTGAATTCCAAAAAGTTCGCGGTCAGCCCGGAGGTTGAAGTAGACGCGGTGCTGCAGCTGGTGCGCGAGGCCGTGTCGGCCGGTTTTTACAACATCGATGTGGACACGTCCACACTGGTGGATCTGTCAGAGGCCACGCTCGACGAACAGCAGCGTCGCAACTACGAACGGTGCGTGCAGATCTCGCGGGTGGTACGCGAATCGGAGCCACGTGGTGTGACGATTTCCATTGGTGGAGAAATCGGCGAAGTGGGCACTGAGAACTCCACGCCGGAGGAGCTTGAAGCGTTCATGGAGGGCTTTAACCGCACTCTCGAGGCGCAGGCTCCCGGCATGGCGGGATTGTCCAAGATCAGCGTGCAGTCGGGGACATCGCACGGTGGCATTGTGTTGTCTGACGGATCAATGGCCGACGTGGCGCTGGATCTCGATACGTTGGCCACGTTGTCAAAGATTGCCCGCGAGCGCTACGGTCTGGCGGGCGCGGTGCAGCACGGTGCGTCCACATTGCCGGATACCGCATTCTCCAACTTTCCAGCCACGGAAACAGCGGAGATTCACCTCGCGACGAATTTTCAGAACATGTTGTTTGATCACTTGCCGACCGCGTTGCGCAGCGAGATGTACGCATGGTTGGAAGTGAATGCCAAGGATGAGCGGAAGGCCACGGATTCCGACGAGCAGTTTTTTTACAAGACCCGCAAGAAGGCCCTTGGACCTTTCAAGCGGCAGCTGTGGGCGTTGCCTGATGCATCACGGGCCGCGCTGGGCCAGGCGTACGACGAGAAGTTCGCCTTTCTGTTTCGGCAGCTTGGCATTGCAGGGACGCGCGACGTTGTATCGCGCTTCGTCACCCCGACGGCCCTGCGCCGCAAGATGCCCGTGGACGGCGTGCCGAGTGTGGCCGCCGCTCCCGACGATGCGGATCTTAGCGACTGAAAAGGAGATAGCATGGGACGATATGACGACTACGATGACGAGCGCGTGGTGATTGTGGAGCGCGAGGGCGGTAGTGGCAGTGGGCTGGGCGCGTTGCTGCTCGGCCTCGCTCTAGGCGCCGGTGCGGCGCTGTTGTTTGCTCCTGAATCGGGTGAAGCGATGCGGGCGCGCATTCGCCGTGAAACGCGCAAAGCCACCACCAAGGCTCGTGAGCTGGTTGACGAAGTCTCAGAAGAAGTGACCGAGACCATGGGTCGCACCAGGGAGACGGTTGGTCGTAAGGTAGGGGAGGCCAAGGACGTGGTGGAAACGCGTGCGCGTGCCGTTGGCGATGCGGTTGACGCGGGCCGAGTCGCTGCCCGGCAAGCGAAGTCGGAACTGGAGCGTGCGGTGGCTGAGACCAAGCGCGCGTACGTGGATGCACGTCAAACGCAGCGCGTTACCGACGCCAGCGAGCCGAGTGAAGGCACGACCGACGCCGCAGAAAACCCCGGAACTGCATAATCCGGTCGGGTGGCGCGCTTTTGTGGCGCGCCCCCGTGTTGCGGTCGCGTACGATTACGCGCGGCGCGTATTCAACGGACTGGCCGACGACAACGCCTTCTTTCTTGCTGGCGGCGTCGCGTTCAGTCTGTTGCTTGCGCTGGTCCCGTTTGTGCTGCTGCTCGTGGTCGGACTGTCGTTTGTTTTCGGACGAGAGCCGGCGCAGGCTGCCGAAACGGTGGTGTCGCTGACCGAGGCGTTTTTGCCACGCAACGCGTTTGAAGCCGGCGCCATTCTGCGCACGATCGTAGATGATGTGCTGCGCACCCGTGGTGCCGTAGGAATCACGGCGGCGCTCGGCTTTGTGTGGACGAGCACGCGGTTGTTTGGATCACTGCGCGCTGTGTTGGCAATCGTGATGGATCGCGCTGATCGCGGCATCGTGGCTGGAAAGCTATTTGATGTTTTCGCGGCCGCCGCAACAACGGTCATGGTCGTGGTGTGGGTTGTTATTTCCACCTTCCTCTCTGTGGGGACCGAGCGCGGTAGCGAGATCCTGAGCGGATTTGGTGTGCGCATGGAAGCGCTGGGTCCAGTGACCTATCTGCTGGGGCGTGGGATTGGTTTCGGCTTGCTGGTGTTTACTTTTTTTGCTCTGTACAAGGGTTTACCCAAGCGCCGGGTTGACCGAGACAGCGCGTTGCTGGCAGCGCTTGTGGCGGCGGCGTTTTTCGAGATCGCCAGACAGTTGTTTGCCATCGCGTTCGCGCTGGTCTCGCCGAGCTCATTGTATACCGGCACGATCGCCGTGATCGTGTCTGTCGTATTCTGGGTATACTATGGCGCGATACTTTTTTTGCTTGGTGCCGAAATCGCAGCAGTGCACGATTTGCGTAAGCAAGAGTTGCGGCGTCTCGAGCCTGGCTGACGCATTTGACATACCGACTTCACAAATCGATGATTGATCTGCGCAGTGATACCGTCACGCGTCCGTCGCCCGAAATGCGCGCTGCCATGGCGAATGCGGAAGTTGGCGACGACGTGCTGGACGGCGATCCCACCACGCAACAGCTGGAGCGTGTTGTGGCCGAGCGTCTTGGGAAGGAAGCCGCATTGTTCTTCCCCACCGGATCAATGGCCAATCAGGCTGCGGTGTGGGTGCATAGTACGCCCGGGACCGAAGTATTGCTCGATGCTGACGCGCACATCGTGCATTGGGAAATGGCGGCGGCCGCAGCGCTCGCCGGTGTGCAAATACGTCCGGTGCGTGGTGATAAGGCGGTCATGACCGCTGCCGACTTGCAAGCCGCCGTTCGTGCGCCGTCGGCGCACGCGCCCGAAACGTCGATGGTATGTCTGGAGAACACGCACAACGGTGCTGGCGGTATGATCACCCAGCTTGATGAACTGCGCGCGTTGCAAGCGGTGGCGCACACGCTCCGCGTACCGGTGCATCTGGATGGTGCGCGTTTATGGAATGCGCATATTGCCACAGGCACGTCGCTGGCTGATTTTGCAGACTGTGCCGATACCGTCATGGTGTCGTTCTCCAAGGGATTGGGAGCACCGGTTGGCGCAGCGCTTGTAGGCTCGCGTGATGACATCGTGCGTGCGCACCGGGTGCGCAAGCGTCTGGGCGGTGGCATGCGGCAATCGGGCGTGCTGGCAGCGGCCGCACTCTATGGTTTGCAACATCATCTTGCGGATCTCGCAAGAGATCACGACAACGCACAGGTCCTGGCACGAGCGGTTGATGGTGTGGCCGGCGCACGCGTGGTCGCACCGCAGACAAACATCGTGATGATTGATTTGCCTGCACCTGTGGCGGCGGAGTTGGTGGCGCAGATGGCGGAACTTGGTGTGCGGATTTCGCAGTGGACGTTTACGCGAGTGCGTGCCGTGATGCATCGTGACGTGAGCGCGGAGCAGGTAGCGCACGCGGCGCAGGTTCTGGCGAGAGCGCTTAGCCGGGTGTGTCTCGCCGCGGCGTAGGCGTGCGGTAGTCAGTGGTCCGGACCAAGTCGGAGCCAACGGCGCCTTGTTTGCTTCTCTGAGTCCGACTATTATTGTAATGTCTCGGGTCCCGGAGGGCGTAAGCCCGCCAACTCCGCCAGGACCCCGCAGGTAGCAACGGTACGTGGTGTCTTAAGTCGCTTCGTAAGACCCGGGGCATTGCGCCGGTGTGTCTCTTTCTCCTCGCGGAGCAAAGAGCGCACCGGCGCTTTAGTTTTGAAGGAGATCGTCGGCGTATCGCCACGCGTACTGAAGCGCGCTGGTTGCGTTGTTTTTCTGGCCTCGTTCTCCCCTCTGCACCATGTCGCTGGCTCTCGCGCGCAAATATCGCCCCACGAACTTCGCGTCCGTCGCGGTGCAGTCGCACGTGGCCAACACACTCAAGGGCGCGATTGCCCGTGATCGTGTGGCGCACGGCTATTTATTGTGCGGACCACGCGGTACGGGCAAGACCACGCTGGCCCGCGTGTTGGCCATGGCGCTCAACTGCGAAACGTTGGCCGCCGCACGCCGCGCCGGTACACCCAACGATGGTGAGCCGTGCGGTCAGTGCTCAAGCTGTGAACGCATCTGGAGCGGTAGCGCGTCGCTCGATGTGATTGAAATTGACGCCGCGTCCAATCGTGGTGTCGACGACGCGCGCGACCTGCGTGAACGCGCCATGTACGCGCCGTCGGCCGACGATCGGTACAAGGTGTACATCGTGGACGAAGCGCACATGCTCACGCGCGAGGCGTGGAATGCGTTGCTCAAGGTGCTCGAAGAACCACCGCCCCGTGTGGTGTTCGTGTTTGCCACCACCGATCCGCAAAAAATCGCGCAGGCGGCGTCGCCGGTGCTCAGTCGATTGCAACGCTTCGATCTCAAACGCATTGGCCCGGGTGAGATTCGCGAGCGACTCGCCCACGTCCTTACCAGTGAAGGCGTGGCGTTTGAAGACGATGCACTCGGCATGATCGCACGCGCCGCCGATGGCGGATTACGTGATGCGTTGTCGCTCACCGATCAGGTGTTGTCGCTCGGCGAATCGAGTGCTGTGACCGCAGAGCGCGTGCGCACAGCGCTGGGTCTGGTGCCGGAAGAAGAGTTCATCGCACTGCTCGATGTCATCGCCGAACGGCGTGCCGCCGATGTGTTCGTGCAGGTGCAGGCGCTGGCCGATGGCGGCGTAGACTTTGCGCAGGTGCTGTCGGGGCTGGCTGACGTCCTGCGTGCAACACTGGCCATTGCACTCGGAGGCACGCCACCCGAGATCAGCGACAGCTTGCGTGTGGCGCTGGATGCGCGGCGCAACCGACTCACCGCGCCCGATGTACTGCGCATGCTGCATGCGCTGCTGGAGATCGAGCCGCAGTTCAGAAAAAGCGGGCAGCCGCAGCTGCTCCTCGAGGCGCTGCTGGTCCGCTTTGCCTTGCTCGATCGCACGGTGGAGCTTGAGGATGTGCTGCGCGGATTCGATACCGGCGAAGACCCGCCAGCGCGACGCACGGCGCGCGTAGAGCCGCGTGGCGCGTCGGCGTATGCAATCGCACCAGCGGCCGCGCGGGCGATGGTTGCCGAGGCACCGCCGGCGGCGCCGAGCGTGACGGCGGCTCGTGAGACGCAAGCGGTAGTGGCAACCTCAACCGCCGCCGCACCGCCGCGCGAGACACTCGCCGCGCCCACGATCGAACAGATTCGCGCCGGCTGGCCCGGAATCGCCGAGACCATTCGCGCTTCGGGGCGGGGCATGCTCGCCGAGTCGCTGCGTCGCGTTCGTCCCTCGTCGCTGGACGCTCGAGGCCTGCTCACGCTCACCCATGACCCGGGCGATGACACGTTCTCTAAAGCGGTCGAGAATGGACGGGACGCCGTCCTGAAGGCCATTTCGCAGTCGATTGGAGTAGTCCGGGCGCTGCGCCTGGAAAGTGAGGGGGGGCACGACGCCGCCGCTCGTCCGGCTGGCAAGCGGCTTACCGCGCAGGATGTGAAGACGGAGACGCTGGACCGTTTGGCGCAGCGCGATCCGGTGCTGGCGGCGGCCGTGCGGGCGCTGGACCTCGAGCTGCTCGACTGAGCGACAAAATCAGGCTATCTTTCATACCATGTCTAACATTTTCAACTTCATGCAGCAGGCCCAGCAGATGCAGGGCAAAATGCAGCAGCTTCAGGAAGACCTCGCGAACAAGACAGTGAGCGCGACCGCCGGTGCGGGCATGGTCACGGTTGAGTGCGATGGCAAAGGACAGATTCGACGGATCAAACTCGATCCGTCGGTCGTGAATCCGGCGGACATCGAGATGCTCGAAGATCTCATTGTGGCCGCAGCCGGCGAGGCGCAAAAGAAGGCTGGCGAAGCGGCGCAGGAAGAGATGGGCAAGTTGACCGGTGGGTTGGACCTGCCGTTCAAGCTGCCGTTCTGAGTCCGGCCACCCTTCGGCACGCCGCATGTCGGCGATTGATGACCTGACCACCGAACTCGCCCGTCTGCCGGGTATCGGTCGGAAATCTGCGCAGCGGCTCACGTACCATCTGCTCAAGCAAAACCCCGATCAGAGCCGCCGGCTGGCGGAGGCGCTGGTGACGCTGGTAGAGACGGTCAAGCCGTGCACGCGCTGCTTCAATCTCACCGAAGCGGCGCTCTGCTCACTCTGCACCGACGCTCGCCGAGATGCGTCGTTGGTGTGCGTGGTGGAGGACGCCGCAGACATCGCGGCCATTGAGCGGGCCGGTGAGTTTCGTGGGCGGTATCACGTGCTCGGCGGACGGCTCTCGCCGCTCGATGGCGTGGGGCCGGATGACCTCACTATCCGTGCCTTGCTGGCGCGTGTGCCGGATGATGAAATCGTTGAGGTCATTGTGGCTACCAACCCTTCGCTGGAAGGCGAGGCCACGGCGTTGTACGTGCAGCGTCAGTTGGTGCCGTTGGGTGTGCGTGTGACGCGCATCGCACGTGGTCTGCCGGTGGGTGGCGATCTGGAATACGCCGACGGTGTGACCATTGCGCAGGCGCTGCAGGCACGACGCGAGATGTGAATCGGTCAGTGCCTTTATCGGTGCAGGCCGTGTGCTCACGGTTTTACATTAAGGGCACGCGTCTCCCGCCCGACTTGGACGGCCGACGCACGGCACCCTTCGGGTTTCCCTGATGCGTTTAAAGCAGTCATCGTTTCTTTTCCTCGCTGTGGGCGTTGCGGCCGGGCTTCTGGTGGGCGGTTCGCTCTGGAACGCCCAGCTGGCGCGCAGCAGTCGTGCCCTCTTCCACAGCCGGCCGACGCGACGATTGGCTGCAATCAGTTACCTTCGGGCTCGGCCGAGCGTAAATAGTGTGCGTCTGCTGCGCGACTACGTTGCGTGGGAGTCGCATCCGTTGCTCCGCCGGCGAGGCCAGCGGGCGCTTGGGCGCGTTGAGCGCGCGTTGCCGTAGTCGTCTTTTACATCCGGATTCGCGGGAGCCACGTCATGTCCGTCGGCGCCGCCACGTGGTCGTTTACCGAAGACGACTTCGCGGCTATCACTCAGATTTTGCAGCGGTTTCTTTACGACGCCAAGGCGCGCTGTGCGCTGCTGGTCGATCGTTCCGGTCAGCTTGTGGCGACAGTTGGTGAGCCGCCAAATTTTGACGCGACGGCGTTTGCCACACTCACCGCCGCCGACTTCAGCGCCAATGATCAGCTGGCGCGATTGATTGGCGAAAAGGATTTCAGCGTGCTCTTTCATCAGGGCGAGCGGGAGTCCATGTACCTCGCTGATGTTGCCAAGCGCGTCATTCTGGTGGTGCTCTTCGACAATCGTACGACGCTCGGATTGGTGCGTCTGAAGATGAAGAGCGTTGTCGAAGAACTGACCCGCACGTTCGAGGACGTTTTCGCGCGCGGACACGGGAGTCAACCCGCAACGCCGGGATTGCTCGCCGGCGCGGAAGACGAGATCGATCGCTTGTTCTCGTAGGAGAGACACGCGATGTCGATGATCAACTACGCGTCCCGCGAAATCAATTGCAAGATTGTGTATTACGGCCCTGGACTTGGTGGAAAGACAACCAATCTGGAGTACATATACGGCAAAGTGGCACCCGCCACCCGTGGTAAACTCATTTCGCTCGCCACGGAAACTGAACGCACGCTGTTTTTTGACTTCCTGCCGGTGGACCTGGGCACGATTCGCGGGTTTCGTACGCGTTTTCATCTTTACACCGTGCCAGGGCAGGTGTATTACAACGCCAGCCGCAAGCTCATTCTCAAAGGTGTAGACGGCGTGGTGTTTGTGGCCGATTCGCAGCGCGATCGTACGGAAGCGAATCTCGAGAGCATGCAAAACCTGTACGACAACATGGCGGCCTACGGATACGATCTCACGCGCATGCCGTTCATCATTCAGTACAACAAGCGTGATCTTCCCAACGCGGCGCCACTGGCCGAGTTGCAGGAGATGCTCAATCCCGGGTGGGAAGTACTGGAGACTTCCCGGCAACGCCCGTTGGTCAATCCATTTCAGCCGGGGGCCATGCTGGTGTCGCAACTCCCGACGGGCGAATGGGTGGAAAAAGCGCCGGAGTTTGAGGGCGTGGCAGTGAGCGGCGATGGCGTGTTTGACACGCTCAAAGCCGTCTCCAAGCTGGTGCTCAAGACGCTGGCGTAACCGCGGTTGGGGGCGGGGCGGCGCGCAATCGGATTGCAGGTGCACACCTTGTGTGTGAGTGGGTGTAGATTGCCGGACGTTCGTGCGGCCACACCGGCTGCGCTGAGGGCGCCCACTGAGAGGAGCATGTGAACCTCCCCAATGCGATCACCGTAGGTCGGATTGTGCTGACCCCGCTGATTGCGTGGCTTCCGTTCTCGACCTCGTGGATTGCGCGTTTGATTGGCTTTACGCTCTTTCTCGTTGCGGCCATCACGGATTGGTGGGACGGCCATATTGCGCGCACGCAGAATCTGGTCACTGATTTGGGGCGTCTGCTTGATCCGCTGGCCGACAAGCTGTTGCTGGTGGCGACGCTGATTCCGATGTTCATCCTGCAGGCGAACTACACGTTCATCACGCCGTTGGAAGGGGTGTTGCCGGAACCGTCGCCCTTCCTGTTCATCACGCCGGTTGGTCGTATCGCGCTGCCAGGCTGGATCGTAGCGATTGTCATTGGTCGCGAGGTGTTCATGACGCTGTTTCGATCACTGGCGGCGCGACGCGGGCTGATGATCAGCTCGATTGGTCCGGCCAAGTTCAAGACCGGGTTTCAGAGTGTCTGGACGGGAGCCGCATTTTTCTGGTTTTTTGCGCGAACGTTGGCCGGTGCTAAAGACTGGCTCGATCACACGTGGTGGCAGTACTTCGCGCACTTCAATGGGATGATCGGTGCGGTGTGCATGGTAGCGTCCGTGGCGCTGACGCTGTGGTCGCTGGTGCTGTATCTGACGCGCTACGGGCCGGCCTACCTGCGGGTGGGGCGTGGCCAGCCGGGGGCTTAACGGGTTCACCGCGTAGTTGAGGGACTGTCTTTACCACAGAGGCACAGGAGGAAATGCTTGGTGTGGCAGTTCCCACCATTTCGCAGTTTCTCCGTGGCTCTGTGGTTGATGCAGTGCCCCGACCGCGATAGCGCAGCGGAGATCGCGTCAGTGCTGAGCCGCCGCAATCCGGATTGCCTCTGCAGAACCCTGCGGTCTGGGTGTGTGGATGAGGCGAACGATCCCATCCTTCATGCGGCACTCGTGAAAGTTGAGTAGCAGCCCGATGCGGTTGTTGCTGAGCCGCAAATACGAGAGCAGCTGCGCCGTGTGCAGCGGATGCAGTTTGGCCACGGCCTTGAGTTCCACCAGCACGCGGCCTTCGACAAGCAGGTCAATGCGGTAGCAGGCGTTCAGCTGCACCCCGTCATAGCAAACCGGCAGCGGGACGTTGGCTTGGATACGCAACCCGCGTTTCGAGAGCTCATACTCCATGCAGACCTGATACGCGCTCTCCAAAAGACCCGGCCCAACACCGGAGTGTACACGGATCGCAGCATCGACGATCTCGCCGGTAACGTCATTCACATCATCGTAGACTCGCATCAGCAACACTATCCCCAAACATCACCAGCATCATCACCCATTTGCGACACGCATAATCATTTCCAAGCGCAAAGAATCAGGCACCACGCCGCCCAGAGCCGAGACCACCATCTCTGATCCCGGCGCCCCTGCCGTAAAGCAGTCAGCCGCTCCTCCCCGCCTCCGCGGTAAAATCAGTTCTCCGCTCCTCCGCGGCCTCCGTGGTAAAATCAGTTCTCCGCTCCTCCCCGCCTCCGAGGTAAAATCAGTTCTCCGCTCCTCTGCGGCCTCCGTGGTAAAATCAGTTCTCCGATGCTCCACCCGTCTGCAACGACGGCCGTTCCCTGCGGTATCTTGCGGTATGGACATCGAACTCATCACTATTGGCGACGAGCTGCTGCTCGGCTTCACCGTTGATACCAACTCCGTGCACATTGCACGCACTCTGGCTGAACTCGGAGTGCGCATCGTACGGCGCGCCACCGTAGGCGACACGCCGGCAGACATTATCAGTGCCGTGCAGGATGCATTGCAGCGCACGGGTGGTGTGCTCACCACCGGTGGACTCGGGCCTACAGCCGACGACCGAACGCACGAAAGTCTGGCTGTAGCATTCGGACAGGAACTCGCCTTGCACACGCTGTCCCGCGACCTGCTCGCTGAACGCTGGCTCAAGCATTTTGGTCGGCCGATGCCGGAGAGCAACGTGCGTCAGTTCATGTTGCCGGTCGGCGCGGACGTATTGACTAATCGACATGGATCGGCGCCGGGCATCTGGCTCGAAGACCATCGCGCGCGGTGGGTGTCCACGATGCCCGGTGTGCCGAGAGAGATGCGGGGCATGCTGGCCGAAGAGATCATTCCGCGACTGTTGCAGCGTCAACGTGCCAACGGCGTAACGCCAGAGCATGCGACCGTCATCAAGTCACGGACGTTGCGCACGACGGGCATTTCCGAATCGGCCGTGGCTGACCATCTGGCCGAGTTTCGCGGAGCGGTACACGAAGTGCCGCTGTCGTACTTGCCTGGTCTCGATGGGGTAGATCTGCGATTGACCGTGTCCGGCATGACTCTGTCGAAATCAGACGCTGCACTTGAGCGCGCCGCCGCGACTGTGCGCCAGCGGGTGGGGGCGTGGATTTACGGCGAGAACGACGACGATCTCGCGGCCATTGTGCTCGCACGGCTCGGCGAGCACGCGCATACGATCGCAGTAGCCGAGAGCTGTACCGGCGGATTACTCGGCGGGCGGCTTACGGCGGTTCCCGGCTCGAGCGCACAGGTGCTGGGCGGCGTGATCGCGTACGCCAATCACATCAAGGTGGAGCAGCTGGGCGTGCCCACCGAGCTGATCGCCGAGCACGGCGCGGTGAGCGAAGGCGTGGCGCGCGCCATGGCCACCGGTGTGCGCACCCGCTTCGGAGCAGATGTGGGCATCGGGGTAACGGGAGTCGCCGGACCGGGCGGTGGCAGTGATGAGAAGCCGGTGGGTACAGTGTGGATTGCCATTGATGTGCAGGGCGAGGTGCACGCCGTGCGTCCGGTGTTACCTGGTGACCGCGACGAGATTCGTCATCGCGCCACACAAATAGCGCTTGAGCGCGTGCGCAGGGCGTATGCAGGAGATACGGCGGCGCCTGGTTGGACAGTGTCAGCTGAGCGATAGGCGCTTATCGCCTTTGGCAGGCTCCTGGGCCTGTCAGCACGAGCGGGACGGGCTGCGTAGATTGCACGGATACCCTTG
This sequence comes from Gemmatimonadales bacterium, assembly GCA_038203945.1. Lineage (GTDB taxonomy): Bacteria > Gemmatimonadota > Gemmatimonadetes > Gemmatimonadales > Gemmatimonadaceae > JAABRT01. Next base: position 2,651 of record JBBRDJ010000026.1, on the reverse strand, counting down.
TGTGTGTCTTGGCAGGCATTCATTCGGTTTAACGCTCACTGGCAGCATCCGGCAACGGACTTTTTTGGTCTCTCTAGAACTCCGATTTCATGATCGTGCTCTCCAGACTCATCACTCGGGCTGTGCTTGCATCAACCAGCGGTTTGCTGTTGGCTTCTCTCGCAACACCGGTCGAGGCGCAGGACGGTAACCGATCGCCGCGCAAAGTGATTCCCATGGACTCGGCCCGAGCCGCCCAGCTGTATGTCAGCGATCGGCCAGAGGATCATCCGTGGTCAGATTATCAGTCGGCCATTGATCGCAAGGCTAGCACGGATTCCGTTTTTGCCGCACGCAGCGTGGGCAAAATGCAGTACGCCAAGATCACCTACAAGAGCGCACCGGACGGTTTGGAGATTCCGGCGTACGTGTTCAGTCCGCTCGCGCCACGAGGCGATCGTGCGCACGCCGCGATGGTGTGGGTGCACGGTGGTGTGCACGGGAACTGGGATCAGAACTACTTGCCATTCATCATCGAAGCGGTGGAGCGCGGCTATGTGATCATTGCGCCGGAGTATCGCGGCAGCACTGGCTACGGTCAGGCGTTTCACGAAGCCATTGACTATGGCGGATACGAAGTAGACGACGTACTCAGCGCCTATGACTTTGCAAAGACGCTGTCGTACGTGGACACCACGCGAGTTGGTGTGATGGGCTGGAGCCACGGTGGATTTATCACCGCGCACCTGTTGTTTCGCGGTGAGACACCGTTCAAGGCAGGCGTGGCCATGGTGCCGGTCACCAACTTGTTTTTTCGCTTGTCATACAAGGGCCCGGGCTATCAGCGGTCGTTCAGTACGATGTCGCGTGTGCAGGGGCTGCCGTTTGAGAAGCGCGAAGAGTTTAAGGCGCGGTCGCCATACTATCACGTGGACAGCCTGCGCACGCCCCTGCTCGTGCACGTGGCGACCAACGATACCGACGTGAACTTCGAAGAAGCCGAACCGCTCATTGACGCATTGCGTGCGCGCAAGTCGAACTGGGCGGAAACCAAGATCTACATTGATCCAACACCAGGTCCCGCCAGCGGTGGACATACGTTCAATCGTCGCGTGAATCGCCAAACGCTCGAACGCGATGATTCGCCTGAGCAGATTGATTCATGGAATCTGGTATGGACGTTTCTCGAGAAATCACTGAAGCCGTAGCCGTGAAGACGCTAAGCGCGACACATGTTGTTCGCACGCGCCTGGGCTGCATATTTTCAACGCGTGGCCGTGGTGCGGCCGTGGGCGTGTCTTCGCCATCGCGTTCCCCGATACTACGACGTGAATCTGTGATATGACTGATCCCAAAAGAGCAGAGAGAGCCCACGATCCCATGGAGACTGGTGAGCAACCATCCGTTGGCGAAGCGCCCGAGACGACGGAAGAAGTCCTGACTGGCGATGAGGCGCTGCGACGCGAAGTGGAAGAAACGCGCGAACGCATGCTGCGCGTGGCCGCTGAGTTTGACAACTTCCGCAAGCGGGCGGTGCGGGAGCGTCAGGAAGCCGGTTGGCGTGCGCAGGGTGACCTGGTGCGCGGGGTGCTCGATGCGCTCGACGATCTGGCACGCTTTGGCTCGGTCGATCCGAGCGTGATGGATGCCAAAACTGTCATTGACGGCGTCTCGCTGGTGCACAAAAAGATTCTCAAGTCGCTGGCTGGACATGGATTCGAAACCGTCAATCCGGTGGATCATCCATTCGATCCGAATCTCCACGAGGCGTTGGGCACGGCGCCCGCCGAATCTGAAGCAGAAGATGGATTGGTAGCGTCGGTGTATCAGGTGGGATACGTGATCAACGGACACTTGTTGCGTCCTGCGCGCGTATTGGTGAAGCAGTACAACGGCGAAGCAGGCGCGTAATGCGCGTTATGCGCCTACCGCGCGTTATGCGCCTACCGCGCGTTATGCGCTTAGTGCGCGTGATACGCGTGTTCTCCGTTCGCATCTTCTAAATCACTCGTTCCGGTTCCGCTGCGCGCATGGCCAACGGCAAGGATTTTTATGCAGTGCTCGGCGTGGCCGCCTCGTCTACGGCTGACGAGATCAAGAAGCAGTACCGTCGCCTCGCCAAGCAGTATCATCCCGACAGCAACGCTGGTGATCCCAAGGCGTCTGATCGCTTCAAGGAGATCTCCGAAGCGTATGGCACGTTGGGTGACGCTGAAAAGCGCAAGCAATACGACGAAATGCGTCGCCTTGGCGCGTTCGGCGGATTCGGCGCGCGCACGAGCAGCGCCGGTCGTCCGGGAGGGGCCGGTTTTGGTGGCGCCGGTTTCGGTGGTGCGCGACCTGGCGGCGCACGTCCGGGCACTGGCGGCAGCAGTACGTTCGACTTCGATGTCGGCGGAATAGGCGGGCTGGGTGATTTGTTCAGCACCATGTTCGGCGCCGGCGGGCGACGTGCGCGCGGTCCCGAGCAGGGGCAAACGATTGAGCGTACCGTGGAAGTGCCGTTTCGCACCGCCGTGAGTGGTGGCAAGGTTCCGGTTGAACTGGAAGTGCAGGAAGAGTGCGCAACCTGTCGAGGAAGCGGCGGTGCGCCCGGTGCAACCAGCAAGACATGTGACGAGTGCAACGGTCGCGGCGTGATTTCGTTTGGACAGGGTGGCTTTGCGGTGAAC
>JBBRDJ010000025.1:0-37983 GCA_038203945.1 Gemmatimonadales bacterium | reverse complement strand
CCGATGCTGTTGTCGGCCTGTGCCGATTCCGATGCGCCAGTTTCGGGTCTTGCCGCCTGGTCCGTCGATGCAACGCCAATCGTTTCCATTACCGGCGACAACGCCAACGGCGAACCACTCATTGGCGCCGCGGAAGGCGTGACGCGCCTTCCCAACGGAGACGTCCTCGTAGCCGACCGCGGGCTGTTTGCATTGCGCTGGTTCGATGCGGAAGGAACCCTTGTGCGGTCCGTTGGGCGTGAGGGCAAGGGACCGAATGAGTTTGAGTACATCGCACGTCTGCATCGCTGCGGTGACTCGGTGTTCGTGAACGAGATTGCCAAACCGCAGCCGTGGCTTGTGTTTTCGCTCGACGGTTCGCTCGCTCGCACGTTCAGCTTTGATTCGCCGCAGAAGATCTCCACGTACCGCACGGCGTGCAACGCAAAACAACAGTTTGTGCACATGGGCTGGGAGGGCCCCCGCGAGCTCGAGCCTGGGCGACGGCGCGGTGTAGTGCCCTACTGGATATCCGGTGCGAGCGGTGCGGCGACTGTGGCGCTGGGCGATTTGCCCGGCTCGGAACGGCTTGTGACGCCCAACGGCTCCCGCCCTTATCCGCTTGGACGCGAGCCGCTGCTGGCAATCGGATATGCTCGGGCGTACGTGGGGACTGCCGACAGTTTCACGGTGCGCGTGTTCAGCCTCACCGGCGAACCGCTGCCGTCGCTGCGTTACGACGATATTGATCTGCGCACCACCGCCGACGACATCGAACGCTATAAGTTTCTCGACACGGCCGGCGTCACTGATCGTCGCAAGCAAAACGCCGAACGGGAGTGGACGACGTTTGAGTTTCCGCCTACCGTTCCCGCGTACGACATGATGTTGGTGGATGCGCGCGATATGGTGTGGCTACGCCGGACGCCGCGACGCATTGGCGCCGAGGCCGAATGGATTGTGTTCGCGCCCGATGGCGCGCCCGCTGCGCGTCTCACGCTACCCGATGCCTTGCGTGTGCACGAAGTCGGTGACGACTACGTGGCTGGTATCCTCTTCAACCCGGCAATGGGCACGCAAGCGGTGCAAGTGTACGCGCTGCGTCGCGAGGCGCGGACGCGCGATGATTTCAAAGTCGGCATCGTGAACCCGTCCATCGAACGCGGTAGTGATGGTGTGGAACGTCTCCGATTCACCGCAGCAGACTTTGCCAAGGTGCCGCAGTTCACCATTGATACCGCACCGCTCGCTGTGGCCGGCGGAGCAAACGGCGGTCGCGACTTTGATCTCACGTACGCGCAGACAGTGCATTTGCTCTCGGACAATCGACTGGTAACCTTCTCTCCAATCGGTGCTCAGCTGCTGATATTCGGAGCCGATGGATCGGAAGAGCGTGTGATCGGTCGCGTGGGACGTGGGCCGGGTGAGTTCATGCGCCCCGGTGGCGTGGCCGTGTTACCTGGCGATACACTGTTCTTAAGTGATGTGCCAAACAACCGCTTGAACTGGGTATTGCCAGACGGTCAGTTTGTACGCACGTCCGCCATGAAGTGGTCTCGCATGTCGGGACGCGTCGAACGCATGGCCGGCGTGCTACCCGACGGGCGGGTGGTTCTGCACTCCGCCGGCCTGGTGGCTTCGAGCGAGTCCGACACCGTGTTTCGCAGCATGGCGTCGGTACGCGTGCAGCCCATGCAGGGTGCAGACGTCGAAGTCGTACGCGTGCCCGACCTGGCTGAGCAAACGGTGCAGATGCCGATGAGCTTCCGCGGACGACTGGAAAAAAACAACGCGGTGCTTCGATTTACGCCCAGAGCAACGATTCTTCTCTGGGACTCACTGATCACCACAACGTCCGGTGACTCGTACCACATCACCATGCGTGCGCCATCAGGCACCGTGCTGCGGGAACTCAGCATTGCGCTGCAACGCAGACCCGTGACGAGCGCCATGAAAGCGCGCGCGCTCGACGCGGAACTGCGACGTATTGATGCGAGCATGAGCGAAGGAGGCGGTGACACCTTCACCAAAGACGAACGCAAGCAAATGGCGCGCCTCACGCCGTCTGCGGATTCAGTTCCTCTCGTGGTCGGTTTGTACACGAGCCCAGACGGTACGCTTTGGGTCGTCGATAATGCCGCCGTCAGTGGCACAGAAGCGACCGTGGCCACCGCGTTCCGGAAAGACGGCGCCATGTTGGGTCGGCTTACGCTTCCAGCTGGCGCACGCCCTGTGGCGTTTGGTGCCGATCGCGTGGTGCTGCGCGTGCTGGACGACGACGACGCGGTCGAATTACGCGTGCACCGACTGGTCCTGAATCCAGTTTCGGCCAGCAGGAAGTAGTCCATGCCCATGCTCCCTGGGGAGCATACGCACGTGGTCCGTGTGACGAATGGCGAGCGCTTGTGGGGATACCGATGTTTGCATGTGTAACCACATGTATGTCAATTCTTCTCCTTACCTCTTAAGCTCATGCCAACTCACCGCGCGGTAATCAAGTGCCTGCTCGTCATGCTTGCCGGTAGTGCGTGCTCGGGTACCAATGCGGATCGATCAGCGAGCGAATTGGCGAGCGATTCGGTCGCCAACATACTCGAGCTCTCGCGTCAGACGGCCGCTGCCGACTTGTCGATGCGGCAGTCGCGCCTGCGCACCCTTCAGGCCACAACAGACGACCTTGCGGCTCGCGACTCGGCACCGCTTCGCGTGGAAGTCGACATCACGGCGCGACGTGTGAGAGTACTCGACGCACGTTCAGACACGCTCGCGCAGCACGACATCGCGGTCGGCTCTGCGGAATGGCCGACGCGACCGGGCGACTGGACCATCGGGCAGGTCGTGCTCAATCCTGAATGGATTCCACCTACCGACGAGTCGTGGGCGGAAGACGAAAAAGGCAGCGCTCCGGGAGATCCTGACAATCCACTCGGACAAGCACAACTCGTGTACGATCTGCCGCGCAGCATTCACGGAACGAATGCGCCTTCGTCCATCGGCAAGGCCGTCTCGCATGGCTCCATCCGTGCGACAAACACATCGGTACTCTTGCTGGCAGAACTGTTGATGCAGCAGACCGGAGTGGAGCGGGCCAACGAGATCGTGCAGACGGCGCAACGTGATCGCACCGTCAAGCGCGTGGTCGACTTGCCGCAGCTGGTGCCCATACGCGTGTTCTGATCGGATTCGCAAACGGCCCATGAGCCCGCGCTCCCAACGCACAATCGGGGATGACACCAAGTGATGTCACCCCCGATTGTCTGTTTTGCGAGTCGCCTCGCCGTCAGCTGATCGTGGGAATGAAGAACGGCTGCACGATCGCGACGACAGCCGCGCGATCCAACGGCTCGTCAAACGCTTCCTGCGCGGCCTCCGTACCGAAAGCCGCTGCGGCCAGTGAGGTCACATTCACGCCGGCTTGCATGACGTTGCTTTCCGACGGCGTACTCGCACCCGCTCCGTAAATCTTGTCGAACGCCTGCCCGACGGCTGTGGGATTGACGGTGCCGAGAGAAGTGCCTCCGGCGGCCGCGCGTTCGCCGCCGCGCACCGTTCCGCTCCAGCGGACGACGTCAGGCGCCCCAGCAGCCGCGCGCCGCATACGGCGAACGCGTGACGCATGCCGAGCCTCTACAGAGTGAATACGCAGGGCCGCCTCGAGGATCGTCGGGCTCGGCATCAGATTCGCCGCCTGACCCTTGTACGCTCGAACGCCTGTGTCTTCGACGCCCTGTGCCACTTGCAGCAGGAAGGCGAGGTTTGTCGTTGCTTCTGAAAACGGCCCGCCGCCCATCGCGCTGCGATTGCCGGTGAAATCGAAGCTCGAAGCGGTAAGGTTGAATACGTTGGTCGCACCGGTTGCGAGTAATGTGGCCACGTGCGCCTGTTCGTGTTTTTGGATCTGTTGCAGTGTGGCCACAGCGCCGGGCACGCCGGCTGCCATCGCACGCACCGGAGCGAACGCGGTATTCAACCCAGCGGATGCACTCGTGCCGAGAACGCCTTTGTAAAACTCGTTCTCAAAGATCTCGAGTGCGAGTGCAAAGTCGAGCACGTTTTTGATAGCAGTAGGCAATGTTCCCTGCGCATAGACGTCGCGGCTGAGCGCGCCGAGTGCAACGGGAATCGATCCGAGCGCAAGCGCAGCCGCGAGCGCCGAAGACGTCGAGGCGCCCGCCGAGATTTCTGCGCCGCGGGCGGCCACCGTGTCAATGATCTCCGGATCGATCGTGTCGAGAATGTTGGGTGTTGTCATGCTATGAAATCTCCAGGATAGGGATGATGATCAGGTCGGTGCTGGAGCGGTTTGGTCGGGCGTGCGTCGGCTTTGGTTCGCCGACATGCCAATGGACAGCGGGCTGGTAACCACGTTGAGGCTCACCACCGCTGCGAGCACCGTGTCGGGTTCCGCCTTCACATCCAATCCATCGGCGTTCACCACATCGTCGCCAGCAAAGAGCCGACCATTCGTGCCGTCCCGGATGTCGCGAATAGCGGCGGCGTGCCGCGCTTCGACCGATACGATCTTTCCCGCGATCAGAAGATTTGCGGCGCTTGTGAGATACTTTCCCGCGCCGTTGTACGCCGACACTCCGGTGTCTTCCAGCAACTGTGACGTGCTCAGCAACACGGATCGATTCGCTGTGAGTGTTCCAACCGTGGTGGCGTTGAAGTTGATGGCCGGGATCGCCGCCGTGCCAAGCACCTGCTTCAAAAACTCGCGGTGAATGACTTCGTGCTTCTGAAGATCGCTCAACACTTCCTTCTCGTCGGCGGAGAGTGCAGCGAAGCCAGCTGAGGTGAGCGCGATCGTATAATACGCGGCTTCGAGTTGCTCCAGCGCATATGCGTAGTTCAGAATACCCACATCGGTTGACAGGTCAAGCGTGTAAGACTGATCGGTTGGCTCGGTAATCCCATCGTCGTCGTCACAAGCTGTGAACACTGTCGGCATGAGTACGATCACGCCTCCCAGACCCATCACTTGCAGAAAGGATCGTCGCGAGCTGCTCTGCAGCAGTTGATCCCCACGCATAAAGATGTTTTTCGGTTCGTTCGCCATCGTTGTCGCGCTCCCAGAGGCAGCCCACATAAGGGTTCGGCGCTGAGGGGCTTGGAATCATCAGCGTCGGTACTCGGAGAGTGACCATACTTTGCACCAATAGCGCTTCGGAATTGTCCGATTGGTGTACTCCCTTGGTACCAACACTTCATAAGCGGGTGCGCGACGCGTGCAGTCATCGTCATATAGCTTGCGACCAGCGTGCGCTCACCGACCTCTCGTGACCACGCGGCCGTCAATGACATCGATGGTCCGGTCACATCGTTCCGCCATTAGCGGATTGTGCGTTACGAAGAGCACGGTCGTGCCTTCTGTCGTATTGACTTCACGTAACAGTGCGAACACCGCGTCGGCGCTCTCCGTGTCGAGATTGCCGGTGGGTTCGTCCGCGAGTATGAGCGCGGGCTTCATGGCCAGCGCGCGCGCCACCGCTACGCGCTGCTCCTGTCCTCCCGACAACTTTCCTACCAGCTGATCGCGCCACGGCGTGAGCCCCACGCGGTCGAGCAACTCGGCCGCGCGAGCCGTCATCTCGGCGTTGGGAAATCCGGCGTTGCCGAGTACCGGCATCATTACGTTCTCGAGAGCCGTGAATGCGGTGAGCAAGTGGTGATACTGAAACACGAACCCGATGCTATGTCCACGCAACTGCGTCAGTGCGGCGTCGTCGAGGCCCAGCGTCTGTGCACCGCTAATGGCAACGGTGCCCGACGTGGGCCGGTCGAGCAAGCCGATGATGTTGAGGAGTGTGCTTTTGCCCGACCCCGATGGTCCCATCAAGGCGCAGAAGTCGCCGCGCTGCAAGTCGAGCGTGATGCCATGCAGCACCTCAGTCTCATTGGGCAGTCCAACGGAATATGACTTGCGCACATCACGCAGTTGCACAACGGGGCGCGCTGCAGTCATGAGTGCCGACGCCTCGCCATCAGCCTTTGATCGCCACGACAGGATCGAGTCGCGCAGCGTTGCGCGCAGGCGCAAACGCCGCCAGCAGTCCGGTGATCGTGGCCAGCGTCACGGTCCAACCGAACAGTGCAACGGGAAATACGAGCGCGAACATCGGTGATCCGTCAGCGGAGAGCACTGTCTTTTGCCAGACAGTGAGCGCGAGTGCGCCGATCACCGAGCCAACGATTGCGCCGCTCAGTCCGAGCAGCCCGCCTTGGAGCAGAAAAATGCGCATTACCTGGCCGCGTGTAATCCCCATCGCGCGCAGGATTCCGATCTCGCGTGACTTCTGCACCACCGACACCACAAGCACGCTCGCAATACCGAAGGCCACCGACAACCCCACGAAGAACCGAATGGAAGTGTTGGACATGCTTTGCGCGCTTACGGCGCTGAAGAACTGCGCGTTTGTCGTGATCCAACTATCGGCCTGCACACTGGCCGCACCGGCGATCCGGCGCGCGATCGTTTCCGCGTCGTAAACATCGCGCACGGTGACGTCGATGGTCGTGACACCTCCCGGCAGATCCATCAACGACTGCGCTGTACGCAACGCCATGAATGTGCTGCGCGCATTGGCGCCCGTTTGGCCGAGGTCGAAGATGCCGGTGATGGTGAGCGTCGCGCCCACACCGCCGACTCCGGTCACGCGCAACTTGTCGCCAACGCCCACGCCGAGGTCGGATGCGAGTTCGATGCCGATCAGGATGTCCGTACCCGTGACGAGCGCAGTGCCGTGCACGATCTTTTCCGGTAGCGGCACGATGCGGTAGTAGAGATCCGGATTCATTCCGGTGAGCAGCACCGCGCGCGAGGCGTTGCCGCGGATCACGACCGCCGACCCGGTCACCGAGGGCGATACGGCGGCCACGCCGGTTACCGTTCGCATCTGTTCCACGATGCCTTGCCATTGATCGATGCTCTTCACTCGTTGCAGCGGTGCCTGGAGGATTGCGCCTTCGCGCAGTCCGGGCACGTTGTCGCGAAGCGGTCGTACGGTTTCGCGTGGCTGAGTGAGTTGGATGTGTGGCTGACCCGTGAGGGTGCGACTGACCATGTTCGCCTGCACGCCCGTCATCAAGGCCGACATGAATACGATCACCGCCACGCCAATCGCGACACCGCCAACAATGAACGCGGTCTGCACCTGGCCCTCGCGCAGGAAGCGAAGGGCCACGATCCACTCAAACGGCAACCAGGACTTAAGCGGCTGAAGTGGCTTCGCCGTCGGCGCGCTCGCGGGAACCGGCGTGCTGGCTGTTGCGGCGGTCGGTGCACCGCCGACCGTGCCGGTCGGTTTCACTTTGCGAGCACCGGGCGCAGACGGTCCCCATCGGTGACGGTGGTGGTGGCCACCGGCACAACACGGTCACCGGCGGTCAGGCCGGTCAGCACTTCGCAAAGACCGTTGCTGCGCAGGCCGAGTGTGACGGCCTGTCGACGCGCGTGTCGTCCGTCAATCTTGAGCACCCACGGCGATGCGCTCTCGATGTCGTACACGGCATCTCTGGGCACGAGGACCGCGTTCGAGCGCCGAGCGATTTCGATGTCCACAGAGACGGTCATGTCCTGCTTGAGGTACGCGCGCGGCGTAGGGACGCGCAATTTCACTTCTACGGCGCCTCGCTGCGCATCGACGCCAGGATTGATGTAGGCCACCGCAGCGGCAAACCGGTCTTTGGGATATGCATCCGCCGACACCAGCGCTGGGAGACCAAGCGCCAGTAGTTGCAGATTCTTCTCGTCAATTTCCACCACCAGTTGCGTCTCACCGCCGGGTGAAAGCACCATGAGCGTCCGGCCCGGCTGTACCACGTCGCCCGGCTCCACATCGCGCGCGATCAACGTGCCAGCCCGCGGTGCTGTGACGGTGGCGTAGGCGAGTTTCGCGCGCGCCACCTCGACGCTGGCTTGCGTTTGCTTGAGTGCCGCGGCGGCGGCGGCGGCATCGCTCCCCGATGGCCGCGCGCTGGCCTCTTGCTGTTCGGCGCTTCGCAGCTGCGCCAGCGCCATCTGCTCCGCGCGTCGCGCGTCCTCGAGCGCCACCTCGCTGATCGCACCAGCGGCCAGCAACGCCTCACTGCGACGCAGCGCATCGCGCGCCGCGTCGTATCCAATTTGGGCTTGTCGCACGGCTTGCACCGCCATCGGCGACTGCACTTGCTGCAGCTGTCGCCGCCGCGCCGCCGCCGCTTGCGCCGCGTACTCCGCCTGAGCGAGTGCGGCCCGCAGTTCCGACGCGTCCAGTTCGATGAGTGTTGCACCGGCCGCCACCACCTGGCCTTCCGTGACCGGTACGCTGCGCACCCTCCCGGTGATCTGCACCCCAAGGTCGACGCGATGCGGTGTTTCGACGCGCCCGCTGGCCACCACGGTCTGTACGAAGTCCTGTTGCACGACGAGCTCCACACCAACCTTCGGTCCAAGCACCAAGCGAGGTCCCGCAAGTGCGCCAAACAGCGCCACGATCACCACAATGATGATGGCCGTCAGATGACGACGGATCGCGCTCACACCGGCGTGGGCTGGAGCGGCTCGCCGAGTGGGTGCTCAATGCCGGTTGAGCTGAGTGGGTCCATTCCGCAGCACTCCCTGAAAGAACCAAGACTGTTGGGCATGTGTGTCATACTTCGGAATATGGCAGGAAGCCAAGAGCGTACTGCCTGGCTCGTCACGACGTATCGTCCCTCGGACTCGCACGTTCGCCGCTTTTGTCTGGTCAGTGTTGGCTCGGCACTTGCACCAGGCCCCCAGGTTGGGTACGCTTAGGGTCTTGGCCTGAAACGGCTCCGTTTTGCACGGGGGCGTTTTGGGATGTCGTGCTGGCCCGCCGGCCATTTTTTCCTGCACATGTGCGCGGGATCGTCGTGAATGATGTCTCCGGGACGCGTTCACTCCAACGATGCATCACATGTGGTCCACCGACGAACGGCCGCTTTGAAATCGGACGTTCGGCACGGCGCGTAAGCGTCGGGACGCGAGAGCGTCGAGGGTATTTACCGTGAAGGTTCGCAGCAGCGTCAAGCCGATCTGTGAGCACTGCAAAGTCGTGAAACGACAGGGCGTGACTCGCATCATCTGCAAGCGCAATCCCAAGCACAAGCAGCGTCAAGGCTAGGGAGCGCTTCATAATATGGCACGCATTTCCGGCGTCGATCTCCCACGCGACAAAAAGGTTGAGATCGGCCTTACCTACATTTTCGGCATCGGGCGCTCCATGGCCCTGCGCATTCTCGCCGCTGCTGGCGTCGATGCGAATCAGCGCATCCGCGACCTGTCCGATGCAGACGTCAACAAACTTCGCCAGGAGATCGAGCGCAATCATCGCGTTGAAGGTGCCTTGCGCACCGAAGTCGCGATGAATGTGAAGCGTCTCATGGACATAGGTTCGTATCGTGGTTCGCGCCACCGTCGCGGCTTGCCCGTGCGTGGTCAGCGTACGCACACCAACGCGCGCACCAAAAAGGGGCCGCGCCGCGCCATTGCGGGCAAAAAGAAGGTGACCAAGTAAACCATGGCTACCTCAAAGAAGAGCAAGCGCGTCGTCGAGGCGGAAGGCATCGCCCACGTCAGCGCCACATTCAACAACACCACCATCACGATCACGGATATGCACGGCAACGCCGTGTCGTGGGGATCATCCGGCAAGGCCGGCTTCAAGGGTTCCAAGAAGTCCACACCGTTCGCGGCCACGGTGGCCGGCGAGCAGTGCGCACGCGAGGCCCTGTCGGCCGGTGTGCGCCGGGTGCATGTGCGCGTGCAGGGTCCGGGCAGTGGCCGCGAGTCGGCTATCCAGGCACTCTCCACCGCCGGTCTTCAGGTCAAGTCCATTCGCGACGTCACGCCGATTCCGCACAACGGCTGCCGTCCGCCCAAGCGTCGGAGGGTCTGATCATGGGACGTTATACAGGGCCGTCATGCCGTCAGTGCCGTCGCGAAGGCACCAAGCTGTTCCTCAAGGGCACCAAGTGCTTCACCGAGAAGTGCCCGGTTGAGCGTCGTCCGTATGCGCCAGGCCAGCACGGCCAGGCCACCGCGCGTCGCCGTAAGATGTCGGAATACGCCAAGCAGTTGCGCGAGAAGCAGAAGATCAAGCGCACCTACGGCGTGAGCGAAAAGCAGTTCCGCAACACGTTCGAGAAAGTGGCCTCGTTGCCCGGTATCACCGGTCACAATCTGCTGGCCGCCCTCGAAACGCGTCTCGACAACGTGGTGTACCGCATGGGCTTCGCACCCAGCCGCAAGGCGGCGCGTCAGCTCATTCGTCACCGTCACGTTGAAGTGAAGCAGCGCAAGCTCGACATCCCGTCGTATCAGGTGCGTCCGGGTGAAGAAGTGCGCATCAAGCAGAGCTCGCGTGAACTCCTGCTGGTGCAGGCGGCCATGGAGCAAGCGTCACGGGGCGCGCCAATGTCGTGGATCGCCGTTGACCGTGAGTCGTTCAGCGGACGTGTGCTGGAGAAGCCGATTCGTTCGGCCATCCCGCTCGCGGCGCAGGAACAGCTCGTCGTCGAACTGTACTCCAAGTAGTCGTCATCATCGTCGAGCCGGCATCACGCCGGCTCGGCGATGCGGCGTGGGCCGTTTTTTGCCCACGCCACCCAGCGATGTGAAAATGTCGCCGGTCGGGACCCGCACTCCCGTACGAGCGTGCCACGCGGCGGGGCGAGGCACGGCGTCGCGATCACAGTGTGTGCTGTGTTCGTGAGACCACTCTTAGCAAACTTTCTGATATGTCCAATACGATTGACCTGAGCGGACTGGTTCGACCGCAGCTTGTCGAAGCGACAAAGCGCGACGACCAACCATTGATGGCAGAGTTTCGTCTGCAGCCGCTGGAACGCGGTTTCGGACACACGCTGGGTAACGCGATGCGGCGCTTGCTGCTCTCGTCCCTGCGCGGTTCGGCCGTATGGGCGTTCCGCATTGATGGCGTGGTGCATGAGCATCAGACCATTGCGGGCGTCATCGAAGACGTGCACCAAATCATTGCCAACCTCAAGACGCTCACGCTGGCGCTCCCCGACGATGTCGAGAGCACGGTGCTGCGCCTCAAGAAGGTTGGTCCGGGCGCCGTGACAGCGGCCGATATCGAAGCCACCGGTGGCGTGCGCGTCATGGGCGGTGCGCATCACCTGTTCACGATCACCGACAAGCGCGATCTGTCGGTGGAGCTGTATGTGAACAAGGGACGCGGATATGTCGAAGCCGATCAGCATCCGCTGGATCGTGCGTTGCCGGTTGATACGGTACGCATCGATGCGATTTACAACCCGGTGCGTCGCTGCAACTTCACCGTCGCGGAAACGCGCGTGGGACAACGCACCGACTACGATCGCCTCACCCTGACGGTGGAAACCAACGGCACCATTTCGCCGGAAGAAGCCGTGTCGTACGCTGCCGCGCTGGCTCAGACCCACTTCCAGTATTTCGTGGGCTTTGGTTCGTCGTCGTCAGTTTCCATTGGCGCGGCTGATGCCGCGGCCAACAGCGACGCGCTGCGTCTGGCGGAGCTGTTACGTACCCCGATCGACGACATGGAGTTGTCGGTACGATCGGTCAATTCGCTGAAGAACTCGAACATTCGTTCGCTCGGTGACCTGGTGCGTCAGACCGAAGCGCAGATCCTGCAGGTGAAGAACTTCGGCAAGAAGTCGCTGAATGAAATCGCCGAGCTCCTTGAGCGTCAGGGTTTGAACTTTGGAATGCGCTACGAGGAATCGGCGGCAGAAGGTGTTCGTATTCTCGATATGGGGACGCCCCCCAGCCGTGCCGCTGAAAACGCGCCGGACGACGACGAGGACGACGAGGAGTGATGCCATGCGCCATCGCCATGCCCACCGCCAGCTAAGGCGGACAAGCGAGCAGCGTTTAGCGCTGCTCCGCAATCTTGCCACCTCGCTCATTGAGGTCGGTGCGATTGAAACGACAGAAGCCAAGGCCAAAGAGCTGCGGCCGTTTATCGAGAAGTTGATCACGAAGGCCCGTTCCGGAACGCTGCACGCGCGTCGGCTGGCGGGTCGCCACGTGCGCAAGCGCGAAGCGGCGGACAAGCTCTTCCAGGAGATCGGTCCGAAGTTCGCCACACGCAACGGTGGCTACACGCGCATTCTCAAGACCGGACACCGCAAGGGCGATGGTGCTGAGATGGCGCGTATTGAGCTCATTCTTAACTGAGGGCTGACATCATGGCCATCAATCGCAGCCGCTGCTGGACCTGTGACAAGGGCGTCGCCCATGGCAACAGGGTCTCGTATGCCAACAACAAAACGCGTCGCGTCTGGAAGCCAAATCTCCAGGTAATGCGTGTCATGCACCAAGGTATCATCATCAAGGTGAAGGTGTGTACGCGCTGCATGTCCGCGGGTAAAGCCGTTCGGGCACCGCGCGGTCAGGTTGCCGTCGCGTAACGTGGCGCGCGTTCTGCGCATGGCGCGCGTATCGCCGTCGTGACGCATACGCGTGAACACGGGGGGCTCGACTTTCGGGCTCCCCGTTGTTGTATCCGATCCCGACGTGCGCAGGTTGAACGGGTAGACGCATTCCTCACACACTTTTCCATTCGTTATGCCAACCGCGTTGATCACCGGTATCACCGGACAAGACGGCTCGTATCTCGCTGAGCTCCTGCTCGCCAAAGGCTATCGCGTGTGTGGCGTGGTGCGTCGGTCGTCTACCACACCGTACGAACGTATCGCTCATCTGATCGACGATATCGAGCTCTTCTCGGCCGATTTGCTCGATCAGACATCGCTGGTCGACGCAGTCGATGCGGTCAAGCCGGACGAGATCTACAATCTCGCGGCGCAAAGCTTCGTGCAAACCTCGTGGAATCAGCCGGTGCTCACAGGCGAGTTTACGGCCCTCGGTGTCACGCGAGCGCTCGAGGCCATGCGCAAGGCCGCTCCCAAGGCGCGTTTTTATCAGGCGTCGTCGAGCGAACAGTTCGGGAAAGTGGTGGAAACACCTCAGCGCGAAAGCACGCCGTTCTATCCGCGTTCACCGTATGGTGTGGCCAAAGTCTATGGCCATTGGATCACGGTGAATTACCGCGAAAGCTTTGATCTGTACGCGGTGAGCGGGATTCTTTTCAATCATGAGTCGCCGCGCCGTGGACTGGAGTTTGTCACGCGCAAGATTTCCGACGGAGTGGCGCGCATAAAGCACGGTCTGGCCACCGAGTTGCGATTGGGCAACCTGGACGCGCGACGGGATTGGGGATTTGCCGGTGACTACGTTGACGCGATGTGGCGCATGCTGCAGTCCGATGAACCCGATGACTACGTCATTGGCACTGGCCACACCTACTCGGTGGAACAGTTTTGTTCAGCGGCCTTTGGTGCGGTTGATCTGGACTGGCGCGAGTACGTCAAAAAAGATGAGCGCTTTTTCCGACCGGCCGAAGTCGATCTGCTCGTTGCCGATCCATCCAAAGCCAAAGCACAGTTGGGCTGGACGCCAACCGTTACGTTTGAAGAGTTGGTACGCCGGATGGTCGAAGCGGACATGGACCGTTGGGCGCAGCGTCGCAGTTGATCCTGAATAGCCTGAACAGTGTGAACAACGTTGAAAGCGTGAACAGCGTGAGCAGCGTGCACAGCGTAACGCCGCACTCGCCACTCGACGTATCGCCGCTGGCGCCGTCTGCCACGCCAGCTGTGTGGGGGCAGGGACGTGCGCTGGTCACCGGTGGCGCCGGCTTTGTGGGCCGGTATCTGATTGACGCGCTGCTGCGCGACGGCTGGTCGGTCACGGCCACCGCGTTGGCCGAAGCGCCGAAGCCGAACGATCGTACAGTGCTCACGCATCACGCCGATGTGCAATGGTGTTTGGGTGATTTGCGCGATGCGGCGCACGTTGAGGAGGCGGTGGCACGAGCGCAGCCGGACCTCGTCGTACACCTCGCCGCCATCTCGCACTTGCCCACTGCTGCGGCCAATCCCGCCGCCGCGTGGGACGTGAACGTAACCTCGTCGGTGCGCCTGCTGCATCTCCTGGCCAACGCGTGGTCAGCGGGTACGCTGGCGCCCAGAGTGCTCATGGTCGGCAGCGCCGAACAATACGGTCGCCATGACCTGCAGGGCGGAAAACTCACGGAAGACCATGCGTTGGAACCGCGTACGGTCTACGCCGCCACCAAGACGGCGCAGGAAGCCGCCGCGTTGCAGGTGTGGCGCGCCAGCGGGCTCCCAGTCCTCCTGGCGCGTCCTTTCAATCACAGCGGTGTGGGACAGGAGGCGCGGTTTCTGCTGCCCGCGCTGGTTGCTCGGGCCGTCGCGCTTCGCGATGCGCCGCCCGATACGCCGCTGGTGCTGGGAAATACCTCGCCGATTCGCGATTTTCTTCATGTAAGCGACGTCGTGGCTGCCTATATTGCGATGTTACGGTACGGAGCCCCCGGGCTGGCTTACAACGTGGCCAGCGGAGTCGGGCGCTCGGTGCGTGAGGTGGCCGAACGCATTCTGGTTCGCGTGCACCGCGCTTCGAATCTGCAGGAAGACCCAGCGTTGGTGCGCCCTGTCGATGTGCCTTCGCTGGTTGGTGATCCTTCGCGACTGCAGGCGGCCACTGGATGGCAGCCGCAGTGTTCATTTGACGATCTTCTCGACGATCTTTTGCATGCCGAAACGCACTGACCTGAAGCGCATTCTTGTTATCGGTTCCGGGCCGATTGTCATCGGGCAGGGTGCGGAATTCGATTACTCGGGAACGCAGGCTCTCAAGGCGTTGCGAGAAGAAGGCTATGAAGTGGTGTTGGTGAACTCCAATCCGGCCACGATCATGACCGACGCCGAGGTCGCGGATCGCACCTACATCGAACCCGTGACACCCGAGTTCGTGGAAAAGGTAATTGCCCGCGAACGACCCGACGCGGTGCTGCCCACCATGGGCGGGCAGACGGCACTCAACGTGGCGCTGTCGCTGTACGACTCGGGCGTGCTCGACAAGTACGGTGTGGAACTCATCGGTGCGAACGCGCGCGCCATCCGCGTAGCCGAAGATCGCAAGCTCTTTGCCGAAGCCATGGTGCGCATTGGACTGAAGTGCCCGCCCGGTCGCACGGTCACGACGTTTGAAGAAGCGCTCAACGCTGCGGACGAGTTTGGATTTCCGTCCATCATTCGACCGTCCTTCACACTCGGCGGTTCGGGCGGTGGCGTGGCGTACAACCGCGAAGAGTTCGAGGCCATTGTGCGTCGCGGCCTCGACATGTCACCCGTGCACTCGGTGCTGGTGGAACGCTCGCTCCTTGGCTGGAAAGAGTTCGAGCTGGAAGTGATGCGCGATCACGCGGACAACGTGGTCATTGTGTGCTCGATTGAGAACTTTGATCCGATGGGTGTGCACACCGGCGACTCCATCACGGTGGCGCCGGCGATGACGCTCACCGATCGCGAGTATCAGGCGATGCGCGACGCCGCGGTAAAAATTATTCGTGAAATCGGCGTCGATGCCGGTGGGTGTAACATTCAGTTCGCCGTCAATCCGGCCGATGGCGAACTGATTGTCATTGAGATGAATCCACGGGTGTCGCGCTCGTCCGCATTGGCCTCCAAAGCCACCGGGTTTCCGATTGCGCGCATTGGCGCCAAGCTCGCGCTAGGGTATACCCTCGACGAGATTCCCAACGATATCACCAAGACTACGCCGGCCTCCTTTGAGCCGGTGCTCGATTACGTGGTGGTCAAGTGCCCGCGCTTTGCCTTCGAAAAATTTGCGGCTGCCGATCCCACGCTCACCACGCAAATGAAGTCCGTGGGCGAGTCGATGGCGATGGGTCGTACGTTCAAGGAAGCGTTTCAGAAGGCCTTGCGCGCGCTCGAGACGGGACGCACGGGTTGGGAAACGGCCGAGCGGCTGGTTGATGATCGCCTGGCCGACGACAGCATTGAATCGCTGCGCCGCGCACTGCGCACACCAACTCCGGAGCGCGTGTTCCAGGTCAAGCGTGCGATGCGCGCCGGCTTGAGTGTGCGTGAAGTGGCCGAACTCACTGGTATCGATCCGTGGTTTCTGTCGCAGCTGAGCGAGTTGCTCGAAGCCGAAGATGAGTACCAGGCGCTGTCGGCGTCGGAGATTACCGCCCACTCGGTGCGGCGCATGAAGCGCATGGGTTTTTCTGATCGTCAGCTCGCGCGGTTGCGCAACAGCACCGAAAGCGCAGTGCGCACGGAACGGTGGGCGCTGGGTGTCCGTCCGGCGTATCGCATGGTCGATACCTGCGCGGGTGAGTTTCCGTCAACCACGCCGTATCTGTATTCGTGCTACGACGAAGGCGATGAAGCCCCCGCGTCGGACCGTCGCAAGGTGGTGATCCTGGGTTCCGGCCCCAATCGTATTGGACAGGGTGTGGAGTTCGACTATTGCTGCGTGCGTGCGGTGCTGGCGCTGCGTGAGCAAGGGTTTGAGACGATCATGATCAACTCCAATCCGGAAACCGTTTCCACCGACTTTGATATCTCGGACAAGCTGTTCTTCGAACCGCTGACGTTTGAAGACGTGCTGGAGATCGTGTCGCGCGAGCAGCCCGAAGGCGTAATTGTACAGCTGGGTGGACAGACGCCACTCAAGCTCACCCGTGCGCTTGAAGCGGCTGGTGTACGCATTCTGGGGACGTCGCCCGATGCGATTGATATTGCCGAAGACCGTCGCCGTTTTGAGAAAATCGCTACGGAACTCGGTATCGCACAGCCGCCCAACGGTACCGCGACATCGGTTGACGAAGCCGTTGAGATCGCCAATCGCATTGGCTATCCGGTGCTCGTGCGCCCGTCGTATGTGCTCGGTGGTCGCGCGATGGAAATCGTGTACGACGACGCGTCGTTGCGCGACTACTTTGATCGCGCGGCGCGCGTGAGTGAAGACCGTCCGGTGCTGGTGGACTGTTTCCTCGAAGACGCGTTTGAAGCCGATGTGGATGCGTTGAGCGACGGCACCGATGTAGTGATCGGCGCGGTCATGGAGCACATCGAGGAAGCCGGCATTCACTCCGGAGACTCGGCGTGTGTGCTGCCGCCGTATCTCATTCCCGAGCACGCGGTGGAGACGATGAAGCAGCACGCCATCGCGATGGCCCGGGCACTCGGCGTGGTGGGACTCATGAACGCGCAGTTCGCCTACAAGGACGGACAGGTGTACGTGATTGAAGTCAATCCGCGCGCCAGTCGGACGGTGCCGTTTGTGTCGAAGGCGATTGGCGTGCCATTGGCATCGGTGGCCGCGCGCCTGATGGTGGGCGAGACGCTCGCCGAGATCGGCTTTACGAAAGAAATAGTGCCGCCGTTTGTGAGCGTGAAGGAAGCGGTCTTCCCGTTCAACAAGTTCCGGGAATCTGATCCGGTGCTGGGCCCGGAAATGCGGTCTACGGGCGAAGTCATGGGCATTGATTCAGACTTTGGCACCGCGTTCCTCAAGTCGCAGCTGGCGGCCGACAATCCGTTGCCTCGCGAAGGCGCGGTGTTTCTCACGGTGAATGACAGCGACAAGCCTGCGGCAGCTGTACTGGCCAGTCGATTGCACGAACTGGGATTCAAGATGTACGCAACGTCGGGAACGGCCGCGTTCCTGGAAGCGCGCGGTGTGCCGGTAACCAGGGTGCTCAAGGTCAACGAAGGCCGTCCACACGGAGTGGATCTCATTCTCAATGGCGATGTGCAGTTGCTCGTGAACACACCGTTGGGCAAACATGCGCAACAGGATGATGAAAAGTTGCGCATGGCCGCGTTGGCCAATCGCGTTCCGTACACCACGACGCTGACGGCCGCCAACGCGGCGTGCGATGCCATTGCGGCACGTCGTTCACATGACCCGGGCGTGCGTTCGCTGCAGGAGTGGCACGCGTTGCTACATGAGGCGCACGCGCCCGGAGTAGTGGCGGCTGAGGTGACTGGATGAATTCGGGTCCGGCGCGCGCACCGTCGGAAACGGTGATCAAGAGTGCCGACCCGGAGATGGTTGGCACACCGGGAGCCGGTCGCGTGTCGCGTGGTGCCGTGCTGGGTGCACGCACACTGGTGCACGAGTCGGCCTACGTCGATGAAGGAGCGGTGTTGGGTGCTGACACACGGGTGTGGCATTTCTCGCACGTGATGCGCGGTGCCGTGGTCGGCGATCGTTGCTCGCTCGGACAGAACGTGGTCGTGATGAACGGTGTGCGCATGGGCGACAACTGCAAGATTCAGAACAACGTCTCGTTGTACGAGGGGGTTACACTCGACGACGACGTGTTCTGTGGTCCGTCCATGGTGTTCACCAACGTACACAATCCGCGCAGCGCGGTGTCGCGCCGAGACGAGTATCGCACCACGCCGGTGGGGCGCGGCGCGACCATCGGTGCCAACGCCACCGTCGTGTGCGGTGTGCGACTGGGTGAGTACGCTTTTGTCGGGGCGGGCGCGGTGGTGGCGCAGGATGTGCCGGCGTTCGCGCTGGTGGTTGGTGTACCGGCTCGGCGTGTGGGGTGGATGTCCGCAGCAGGACATCGGCTGTTGAGCGACGGCGCCGACGGGACCGATGCGGAACTGTTGCATTGCCCGGGCACCAATGAGCGCTATCGTCGCATCGGTGATTTGGTCACGCGATTGGCGGAGGCCGGGCAATGAGCGTGCCTTCGTCGCACGCGACGCTGCCTTCGTCGCACCTACCGGTGCGTGTGTCGTTGGTGGGTTGCGGTCGTATCAGTCGAAATCATTTTGACGCCATCGCGCGCATTGACGGACTCGAACTCGTGGCCGTGTGCGATACCGTGGCCGACCGCGCGCAGTCAGCCGGAGAAGCGCAGGGCGTGCCGTGGTTTGTGCAACTGGACGACATGCTGCGCGACGTGGCCTGTGACGCGGTAGTGGTGGCCACACCATCGGGTTTGCATCCGCAGCACGGCATGGCGGCGGCACGAGCCGGACGGCACGTCATCACCGAGAAGCCCATGGCCATTTCGTTGCACGCCGCCGATGCGTTGGTGCAGGCGTGTGATGATGCCGGTGTGCGGTTGTTTGTCGTCAAGCAGAATCGTCTCAATCCTCCGGTGCAGCTGGTCAAGCGCGCGTTGGACAAGGGACGGTTTGGGCGGCTGTACATGGGTAACTGCACCGTGCGCTGGACGCGTCCGCAGGAGTACTACGATCAGGCCCCGTGGCGCGGTACGTGGGAGTTCGATGGTGGTGCGTTCATGAATCAGGCGTCGCACTACGTTGATCTGATGCAGTGGCTGATGGGGCCCGTGGAAAGTGTCATCGCCAAGACCGCCACGTTGGCGCGGAACATTGAGGCCGAAGATTCTGGTGCGGCCGTCCTCAAGTTTCGAAGCGGTGCGATAGGCGTCATGGAAGTCACGATGCTCACCTACCCGCGCAACCTCGAGGGATCGATTACCCTGCTCGGCGAGCGGGGGAGTGTGCGTATTGGCGGTACGGCGGTCAATCGCGTGGAGCACTGGGAGTTTGCCGACTACGACGACGACGACAAGTTGGTGGACACAACGACGAGCAATCCGCCCTCGGTGTACGGCTTTGGCCACGAGGGGTATTACCGCAACGTACTGGCCGTGCTGCACGGCGCGGCTGAGCCGGACACGGACGGGCGCAGTGGGCGCAAGTCTTTGGAGTTGATTTTGGGGATTTATGAGTCTGCCCGTACGGGCCGGGACGTACCGCTGCCGTTGCGCAGCGGTGTGGCCTGATCGAGTTACCTGACACGCGAGTATCGTCATCCATGGCTGTTCCTCTGCTGGACCTGAAGGCACAACACGCGACCATTCGCGATGAAGTCGTGGCGGCGGCCATGGCTGTGATCGACGCGCAGTCATTCATACTTGGCGATCCGGTGGGCGAGCTTGAGTGCGATGTGGCGGGCTTGTCCAAAACGCGGTTTGCCGTGGGATGTGCCAACGGTACCGATGCGCTGTTGCTCGCGCTGCGTGCGTTGGACGTAGGTCGCGACGATGAAGTGATCACCACGCCCTTCACGTTCTTTGCCACAGCCGGCGCCGTGCACAACGTTGGTGCACGCCCCGTGTTTGTGGACATTTCACCCACCACATTCAACATTAGTGCTGAGGCCGTCGGGGCGGCTGTGAACTCGCGCACCAAGGCCGTCATTGCCGTCGATTTGTTTGGGCAGATGGCGCCGGTGGAAGAGTTGCGTCGCGTGGCTGGGAATGTGCCGATCATCGAAGATGCCGCGCAGAGCATTGGTGCGCGTCGACGCGTTGATACCGGTTGGGTGATGGCTGGCGAAGCGGCGACCATCGGCACGTTCAGTTTTTTCCCATCCAAGAATCTGGGCGGCTGGGGTGACGGAGGTATGGTCGTCACGCAGGATGAAGCGCTGTTTGAAGCCGTGGCCAAGTTGCGAACGCACGGCAGTCGTCGCACGTACTACCACGAACTGGTGGGCTACAACAGTCGGCTCGATACGCTGCAAGCGGCCGTGCTCAAGGCCAAGCTGCCGTATCTGGCTGGCTGGAGCGCGCGTCGACGCGAGAATGCGGCGTTTTATGATGCCGCATTAGCCGGAGTGAGTGAGGTGGTCACACCTGTGATCGATCCGCGCAACGAATCGATTTTCAATCAGTATACCATTCGTGTGCCCAAGCGCGACGAACTGCAAGCCCATTTGAAGGCGGTGGGCATCGGAACGTCCGTGTACTATCCGCTCCCACTGCATCTGCAACCCTGTTTTGCGTACCTCGGCTACCAGGAAGGGCAATGTCCCGAAGCGGAGCGTGCGGCGCGTGAAGTGTTGTCGTTGCCAGTTTATCCTGAACTCACGCGTGACCAACTCGAAGAAGTGGCGAGTGCGGTACGTGACTTTTTTGGGCGTTAAGCGCCTGTACGCCGGAGATCATTGATGCAGGATCGTTTACTCGCCAGGATTGCGGATCGCACCGCGGTTGTCAGCGTCATAGGACTCGGCTACGTTGGCCTGCCACTCGCCATGGAGTTCGCACGCGCTGGATTTCGCGTTATTGGTTATGACGTGAGCCAACGCGTAGTCGATTCGCTCATGAGCGGCGTTTCGCACATTCAGGACGTGAAGTCGGAGGACATCGCCTGGGCCGTGTCCAGCGGAGCGTTCGTAGCCACGACGGTGGAATCGCGACTCGGCGAATGCGACGCGATCTCGATTGCCGTCCCGACGCCGCTCTCCAAGACGCGAGATCCCGACATGTCGTTTGTCCTGTCGGCGGCTGACGCCGTGCAGCGGCATGCGCGCGCCGGCATGCTGGTGATCCTGGAGAGCACGACCTATCCCGGCACAACGCGCGAGTTGTTGAAGCCGCGTATGGAAGCGGCAGGGCTCGAGGTTGGCCGCGATGTGTTTCTGGCGTTCAGTCCGGAGCGTGTCGATCCCGGGAATCCGGTGTACCAGACTCACAATACGCCCAAAGTCGTGGGTGGCATTACTCCCGGGTGCGTGGCCACCGCCAGTGCGCTTTTACAGACGTGCATCGAAACGGTGGTGCCCGTGTCGTCGCCGGAAGCGGCCGAGCTGGTGAAGCTGCTGGAGAATACGTTTCGAGCCGTGAATATTGGACTAGTGAACGAAATCGCGATTGTGTGCGACAAACTGGGTGTGAACGTGTGGGAAGTGATTGACGCGGCGGCCACCAAGCCGTTTGGCTTCATGAAGTTCACACCGGGCCCCGGTATCGGTGGCCACTGCATTCCGCTCGATCCGCACTATCTCGCGTGGAAAATGCGGACGCTCAACTACAAGACCCGCTTCATTGATCTGGCCAGCGAGATCAACTCGCAGATGCCGGACTACGTGGTGGAAAAAGTGTCGCGCGCGCTCAACGACGAGTCCAAGTCGGTGCGTGGCAGTCGCATTCTGGTTCTGGGCGTGGCCTACAAGCGCGACATTGACGACGTGCGTGAGAGCCCTGCGCTCGACATCATCCGTTTGCTTGAAGAGCGAGGCGCGCACGTGGAGTTTCACGATCCGTTCGTCAGCGAGATTCGCGAAGACGATCATGTTCGTCGCTCTGTGGAGCTGTCGGAAGAAATGCTGCGCTGGGCTGATGCCTGCGTCGTCGTCACAGATCACAAGCAGATGGCCTGGCAGCGCGTGATGGATCATGCCTCGCTGGTGGTCGACACCCGCAACGTATGCGCCGACCTCACGCCGGGACGGGCACGCGTGGTGGCACTGGCGTCGGGGCATAAGGCGTGAGCTCAGCTCGACAATGGGTGCGTGCGCTGTCGCTTGCGTGCGTGACCGTCCTGGCAGCCGCGTGTAGTCGCGGCTTCCGTCCGCAGGATTTTGCCAACCCCGAAGCGTTGTATCGCGGCGCATTGCAGGAATACGAGCGCCGGGAATGGACCAACGCTATCGCCGGTTTTGAACGGCTCACGCTCGATCTGTCGTCGCGCGATTCGTTGCTCATCCCCACGTATTTCTATCTCGCGCAGGCGCATGAGCAACGCCAGGAGTTTCTGCTCGCAGCGCAGGCTTATTCCCGGTTGAGTGACGGCTTTCCGTTGGACACGCTCACGCCCAAGGCGGTACTGGGAGAGGGACGATCCTACCAATCGCTGTGGCGTAAACCGGAGCTCGACGCCGAGTATGGACTGCGGGCGCTGGGCACCTTTCGCGTGCTCCTTACAGCGTTTCCTGATGGTCCTGAGGCCGCCGAAGCCACGCAGCGCATCGCCACCGTGGAAGACTGGCTGGCGCGCAAGGATTACGAAACCGGCGTGCACTACCTCAAGACACGCAAAGCCTTTGACTCGTCGATCATCTACTTTCGCGATGTGATCGAGACCTACCCCAACACGCCCACGGCGCGGAAAGCGTGGTTGGGTTTGGGGAAGGCGTACAACTCGCTCGACTACGACGACGAGTTTCGCGAGACGTGCGACGCCATGCGTAGCCGATATGCTGGAGATGAGGAGGTGCGCGAGCTTTGTGGTGCGCCTGTGGTCGCGGCCGATACGGCGACGGCGGCGCCCGCCGGCGCGCTTCCCCCACGTTGAGTGGCGGCTGATCCGACATTAGCAGCGGCCGACGACGCGACGACCGCACTGTCGATGCCCTACGGTGTACCGCGTCGCGTGGGGATATTTGGCGGAAGCTTTGATCCGCCGCACGTGGGTCATCTCATGCTGGTGCAGGATGTCATTGACGCGTTGCAGCTGGACCGCATGCAGGTCGTGCCGGCCGCCACGCAGCCGCTCAAGGGCTCGGTTGGGACCTCCGCCGCAGATCGGCTGGCCCTGACGCGACTTTGCTTTGCCACCGCGCGGCAAGTCGAGGTGGATCCGATCGAAATTGAGCGAGGCGGGTTATCATTCATGGTTGAAACGATGGAGCACTACGTCGAGCGATGGCCCGGCGCGGCGCTCTTTCTGGTGTTGGGAGCGGACGCCGCATCGGCGCTCGACCGCTGGCGTGACCCGGAGCGACTGCTGCGCTTGGCGCAGCTGGTGGTACTGGATCGTGTCGGGTCGACCTCGTCGGCGTCGTCGGCCCCGTGGACGGCGTGGTCGGACATTGTCCGGCCCATGCACCTGTCCACGCGTCGCATTGATGTATCGTCGTCAGAAATCCGGGCGCGTGTTGCGTCCGGACGCTCCATTTCCGGATTTGTGCCCGAGTCGGTAGCGGCACGCATTGCCGCCACCGGACTCTGCCTCTCGAGGACTGCATGCTGAAGGGTTTAATCGGTCGCGTGTTTGGCACGCGACATGAGCGGGAACAGAAGCGCGTTCAACCGATCATCGCCGAAGTCAAGGGCGTTGAAGAGCGGTTGAGCGCGTTATCCAATGATGAGCTGCAGGGCCAGACGGCCGTGTTTCGCGCGCGCATCGCGGAGCGCACCGCCGACCTGGAGCGTCAGATCGCGGAGCTCAAAGAGGCCAAGCGATTGGCCCAGGACCCAACCGAACGCGAGCGCATTGACGACGAGCTGGGCGGAGCTGACGGGCGCGGTGGCCTTGAGGGCGACCTGCGCCAGGCCATCGCTGACACACTCGACGAACTGTTGCCGGAAGCCTTCGCCACGGTGCGCGAAGCCTGCCGGCGGCTGGTCGGGACGGCGGTGCCAGTCACCGGGCAGGAGCAGAGCTGGGACATGGTCCCGTACGATGTGCAGCTGGTGGGCGGCATTCAGTTGCATCTTGGACGTATCGCCGAAATGGCTACGGGCGAAGGTAAAACGCTCGTCGCCACGTTGCCGGTGTATCTCAACGCGCTGCCCGCACGCGGTGTGCATCTGGTCACGGTAAACACGTACCTGGCGCGACGCGACTCGCAGTGGATGGGCTTTTTGTATCAGTGGCTTGGCCTCAGCGTGGCCTGTCTCGATGACACGGAGCCCGGATCGCCGCAGCGTCGTGCGGCCTACAACGCCGATATCACGTACGGAACGAACAACGAGTTTGGCTTCGACTATCTGCGCGACAACATGGTCTCGAGCACTGAGCAGCGTGTGCAGCGCCCGCATGTGTTTGCGATCATCGACGAAGTCGACTCGATCCTGATTGACGAGGCGCGCACGCCGCTCATTATCTCGGGTCCGGTGGGCAACGAAGGCGACATGCAGTACGCGCAGTTCAATGCATCGGTTGGTCGCCTGGTAAAACGGCAGACCGACATTGCCAACCAGTTGGTTGGAGACGGTGAACGCGCGCTGGCCGAGGGCGATACCGCGGCCGCCGGCATGGCGTTCTACAAGGCGCGTCAGGGTGCGCCCAAGAACAAGCGCCTGCAGAAAGCGTTCAACGAAACCGGCGTCAAGCAGCTCGTGCAAAAGATGGAGCTCGAGCACATTGCCGACCGCAAGTTGCCGCTGGCGCGTCGTCAGTTTCCGGATATCGAACAGGAACTGCTGTACGTGCTCGACGAAAAGGGACACACGGTACATCTCACCGATCAGGGTGTCGAGTTCATGTCGCCCGACGATCACGATGCCATGGTGTTGCCCGATATCTCGATTGATATTCACCGGCTGGAGCGCGACACGGAGCTCGATCCGGCCGATCGCATCGCGCAGCGTGCGGCGATTGAGATGGAGTATTCGCTCAAGAGTCAGAAGCTCAACATCATTCATCAGCTGTTGCGCGCACACGCGTTGTACGAACGCGATGTGAACTACGTCGTGCAGGAAGGACAGGTTCTCATTGTCGATGAGTTTACCGGCCGCACCATGCCCGGACGTCGCTGGTCGGAGGGATTGCACCAGGCGGTGGAAGCCAAGGAAGGCGTGCAGGTGAAGGGCGAAACACAGACGCTCGCCACCATCACCATTCAAAACTACTTCCGCATGTACGAGAAGCTGGCCGGTATGACCGGTACGGCCGAAACGGAAGAAAACGAGTTCCATCAGATTTATACGCTCGAGGTCTCGGTCATTCCCACCAATCGTCCGATCATTCGCGATGATCGCGATGACTGGGTCTACAAAACGCGTCGCGAGAAGTACAACGCGATCGTGGAGGAAACGCGTCGTCTGCACGGGCTTGGCTTCCCGGTGCTGGTTGGTACGGCCAGCGTGGAAGCATCGGAAACATTGGCCCGCCTGTTTGCGCGTGCGGGACTCAAGCACAACGTGCTCAACGCCAAGTATCACCAGCGCGAAGCCGAGATCGTGGCACTCGCCGGTCAGCCCGGTGCCATCACGATTGCCACCAACATGGCCGGTCGTGGTACCGACATCAAACTCGGCGGTGACGTGCGTGATTCGAAGCCGAGTATGGTCAAAGATCTGGACGGCAAGGAAATGGAGATCTCCGAGATCGGTGGTCTGCACATCATTGGTTCGGAACGTCATGAATCGCGACGCATTGACCGCCAGCTGCGCGGTCGCGCCGGTCGTCAGGGTGACCCCGGTTCGTCGCAGTTCTTTCTGTCGCTCGAAGATGATCTCATGCGTCTCTTCGGCACCGATCGTATTGCCAAGTTGATGGACCGCATGGGTGCGCAGGAGGGCGAGGTGCTCACGCACCCCATCATCACGCGCTCCATTGAGCAGGCCCAAAAGCGAGTGGAGTTGCAGAACTTCCAGTCTCGCAAGCGACTGCTTGATTATGACGACGTCATGAACCAGCAGCGCGAGGTGATCTATTCACAGCGCGCGTTTGCACTGGAAGGCGGTGAAGAACTCAAGGGTGAGGCGCGCAAGTTCATGGAGCGCGCGGTACGTCGTCGCGTAGAAACAGCGCTGGCGATTTATGACCAGCCCGAACAGTGGGACTTTGCATTGCTGCAGCAGGACCTGCTTATGCATTACATGCTGACGGTCCCCATTTTCGAGGCACCGCCGCACCCGTCGACGCTGGCCGAAGCACAGGACGCCGCCGTTGACGCGGTGCTTGCGGCCTTTGATCGCAAGATGGAACAGCTCGACACCGTGCGTGATCAGGACGGCAACGGTTTTGGTAATCGCCTGCTCGCGTTGGTCACGCTCAATGTGATTGACGAAAAGTGGAAAGATCATCTGTACGACCTCGACCAGCTGCGTGCGAGCATTCACTATCGCTCGTGGGGACAGAAAGACCCGCTCATTGAATACAAGCACGAGGCCTTCACGATGTTCGAAGACCTCATGCATGACTTGTCGCACACCTTTACGGAACGCTTCCTCAAGGCACAGCTCGTGTTTGATCAGCCAGCGCCACCGCCGCCCGTGTTGCGTGAGCTGCCAGACAAGCCAACCCGGCGATTCAACGCCATGGGCATGCTCGAAGATGTACCGCCCAATGAAGCGTCAGCCGGCGGTGCGTCGGCTGATGCAAATGTTGGCGCGACACGTGGCGCGCCTGCTTCAGCTGAGGCATCGGCTGCAGCTGACGGCGTCGTCGATCCGGCGGCGGCCGCGCCCGTGGCGCGCGTTGTGGGAGCGGGAAGCGTTCGCTCGCTCGATCCTGCAGCGGGTGCAAACGGTCTGGTCGACTTCAGCAACGTTGGTCGGAATGACCCGTGCCCGTGTGGCAGCGGAAAGAAGTTCAAGAAGTGTCATGGGGTGAACGTCTGAACCCCGCCTCACCCTCACCACACTGACCATGCTGCGCGTCGCATCCGCTCTTGTAGTGCTCGCTGTCGTTTCGCTGGCGCTCCCGCCGCGTGCCCGTGCCAAAGTGACGCCTTGTGTCACGGGGGCAACGTTCGAGGGCACGCAACTGTCTTCGATGGTGCAGATGCCGAAGTCCTCAGCAGCGAGTGACTCCACACTGCAGGCGCTTTTTGCGTCCGGGCAAGCGTTCCCCGAGTTTCTTGAGGCCACCCGACGCCGCCGCGAAGGTTGGCACCGCATCACCGACAGCGTAGCCATTGAGGACTCGCTGGTGACACGGGCAAACGCCGTAGGCGGCTCGTGGCAACTGTTGATCATTGCCATCGACGCCTGCGGTGACTCCATGCAGCAGGTGCCCTACGTCGCCCGGCTTGGCGCGCTCGTGGACAGCCTTGACGTTCGTATCGTGCTTCCGACCGCTGGCGCGCCCATTCAGGAAACACATCGTTCGCTGGACGGTCGTAAGGCTACGCCCACGTTTGTGCTGCTCGATGCCAGCGGAGGCGAAGCCGGCTGCATGGTGGAGTTACCGCGCGAGATCCGTGAATGGACGCATGCGCGGCTCGACTCTTTGTCGAGCGACGAGCGATACGCCTATCGCGCCGAGTGGTACGCGGCCGACAAAGGGGCGAGCGTGGTGCGCGAGGTAATCGAGCTGATGGAGCGCGCGCGGTCTGGCTCACCGATGTGCGAACGGGGCCAGGACACAAGCTCACCGTCCTGAGACGGGACGGTACGGCTGGCAATCGAATGGTGATGGATTTCGGCAGACTTTCGGCCACACTGGGGGATCCCTTTCAGGAGCATCTTCCACATGGCTGCACGTGTTCCCGCCGACCAGGTCGGCACTCCAGTTCACCCTTCGGCGTTCGTCACTGGTAGCCGAGGGCGTTCGCGTACACTAAGTATTCGAGAGTTACCCATTGTGGATCGGCCGCGTGAGCGACTGCGTGCACTGGGTCCTCAGGCGCTCAGCACGGCGGAGCTGATCGCCTTGCTCATCGGTTCAGGTGGCAGTT
This sequence comes from Gemmatimonadales bacterium, assembly GCA_038203945.1. GTDB lineage: Bacteria > Gemmatimonadota > Gemmatimonadetes > Gemmatimonadales > Gemmatimonadaceae > JAABRT01. Next base: position 9,965 of record JBBRDJ010000025.1, on the reverse strand, counting down.
CAGGGTCAGCGTTGGAGTGCGCGCACGCGGTAATGATCGGCGCGGGGGGATCGTTGTTGCGGCTCGCGGTCGCCCCGTTGGGTGTATTAACGCGCGTACCGGGCGTGGGCGAAGCGCGTGCGGTGGCGTTGCACGCGGCGTTGGAGCTGGGTCGCAGAATGACGTTGGAAACACGGGAGGACGGCGCGCCCGTTCGTTCACCCCGTGATGTGGTCGCGGCCTTCGCGCCACGTCTGCAGGACTTACCGGTAGAGGAGTTCCACGTGGCAATACTCAATGCGCAACACCGACTCGAACGAGACGTGCTGATCACGCGCGGATTATTGGACACGTCCCTCGTCCACCCGCGTGAAGTCTTTCGTGAAGCGATCGCCGAACGAGCGGCCGCAATCGTGCTCGTGCACAATCACCCCAGCGGTGACCCGACACCGTCGTCGGCCGATCGGGCCATCACCGAGCAGTTGGTTGCGGCCGGACGACTGCTCGATATCCCCGTGCACGATCACATTATCATAGGGCGTGGACGATATATGAGTTTCGCTGAATCAGGACTGCTGTGAACCCGGTCACCACCCCCGCGATTTCCCCTGAGCCGCCAGGCGCTTCGTCAGGTGACGCCGACGAGAGCACCCTGGGCTCAGGCGCGGTGGTGGGCCAGGGTATCCGGCTGCATGAGGCGATTCCCGGTTTCGTACCGCGCGTGGACGGCGACTACGATCGCCTCGACGCCGATCTGCTCATCCGCGCCTACAAGTACAGCGAGCGTGCGCATGCGGGTCAGGTGCGTCACTCCGGAGAGCCGTACGTCACGCATTGCATTGAAGTGGCCCGGATTCTCGCCGACCTGCAAATGGATTCCGCCACCGTAGCGTGTGGTCTGTTGCACGACGTCGTGGAAGACACCGATATCACGGTTGCCGATATCGAGCGTGAGTTTGGCGAGGAGGTCGCGCGCATTGTCGATGGCCTCACCAAAATCGCCAACCTGCCGCTCACCTCGCGCGAAGACCGGCAGGTGGAGAACTACCGCAAGCTGTTGCTGTCGATTGCCAAAGATGCGCGTGTGATTCTGATCAAGCTGGCCGATCGGCTGCACAACATGCGTACGCTTGATTGGCTGGCGCCCGAGAAGCGACGACGCATTGCGCAGGAAACGCGCGATCTGTACGCACCGCTGGCGCACCGGTTTGGTATGGCCAAGGTGCGATGGGAGCTTGAGGATCTTTCGTTCAAGCATGTGGAGCCGGAGGCGTATCGCACGCTGGCCAAACTGGTCGCCGCCAAGCGCGGTGAGCGCGAGTCGCTGATCGCGCAAATGAGCGAACCGCTGCTGCGTCGGCTCACCGAAGCCGGCATTGTCGATGTGGATGTGGGTGGACGACCCAAGCATCTGTGGTCCATCTACAAAAAAATGCAGCAACGCGACCGACCGTACGAAGACATCTACGATCTGCTCGCCGTTCGTGTGATTGTGCCCAACGTGATTGAGTGTTACCACGCACTGGGTGTCATTCACGACGGCTGGACGCCGGTGCAGGAGCGCATCAAGGACTATATCGCGCAGCCCAAGAGCAACGGCTATCAATCGCTGCACACCACGGTGTTCGGGCCCGGGCGCCAGCTGTTTGAAATCCAGATCCGCACGCGCGATATGCATCGCACCGCCGAGTTCGGTATTGCCGCGCACTGGCTGTACAAGGAGCAGCAGGCGCCGTCGGGCACAGATGAACTCGACCGCCATCTGGCGTGGTTTCGGCAGGTGCTCGAGCTGCAGATGGACGCCGAGACGCCGGGCGAGTTTCTCGAGTTCCTCAAGCTCGATCTGTATCAGGACGAGATCTTCGTGTTCACGCCAACAGGCGATGTGATTCAGTTGCCCAAGGGCGCGACACCGCTCGACTTCGCGTACGCCGTACACACGCAGGTGGGCTCGCACACGGCCGGCGCCAAGGTCAACGGGCGCATTGCGCCGCTGTCGCGTGAGCTCAAGAACTCCGAAACGGTGGAGATTCTCACCAATCCCAATGCGCGTCCCAGCCGTGATTGGTTGGCGCACGTGCGGACCGGTCGTGCGCGACACAAGATCCGTCAGTGGTTGCGTCACGAAGAGCAGACGTCGGCCGTTCGGCTGGGACGCGATATCCTTGATCGCGAACTCAAGCGTCGTCGTTTGCCCAAGGTTGATGACGCCGGTCTCGTGGCCGCAGCGCGCACGCTCAAGCTCAAGGATCCGGCGCACGTGATCGCGTCCATTGGACAGGGCGATGTGCACGTGATGCAGGTGCTCAAGATTCTGCATCCGCAGCTGGAGACCGCGCCCGAGCCGGAAACCAAAACCGGTACCATCGAGCGACTGGTTGATCGGGTGCGCGGCACGTCGCGCGGCGTACGTATTCAGGGTGCCGATGGGCTGCTGGTTCGCTACGCGCAGTGTTGTCAGCCGGTGCCCGGTGACAAAGTGGTGGGTTACGTCACGCGGGGGCGCGGCGTGAGCATTCACCGTGGTGATTGTCCCAACCTCTTGCTGCTGGTCAATGAGCCGGAACGCCGTTTGGAGATCGACTGGCAGGAAGTGGCTGGCGAACGCTTTACGGTACGACTGGCGCTCGAAGGTACCGACCGTCGCGGCCTCTACGCCGATGTCGCGGCCGCCGTGAGCGCCACCGGCACCGACATTCGGTCACTCGAACTGCGTACTACCGACAGCAAAGTCACCGGTGCCGCGCTTGTCGAGGTGGAGAATCTTGCGCACCTCGAGAAGATCATGAAGGCCATGCGTCGAGTGAAAGGCGTGGGCAGTGTCGCGCGACGTGAACGTCTCACGGAAGAGCAATAGGCACGACTGAGGCCTGTTGTCCGAATACACCCCGAAGGCTATGATTCTGTTATGTCTGATCTGATGCGCGGTGGCGCTCATATGCCGGGGGCGGGCGCGGCGCCGTTGCCGTTTTCGCTGCAATCCCCGTTCGAGCCCGCCGGCGACCAGCCGCGCGCGATCGCCGAACTGGCGGCCGGCTTGCAGCGTGGCGACCGTCATCAAACGCTGCTCGGCGTGACCGGATCGGGCAAGACAATGACCATTGCGAATGTCATCTCGCAGTGGCAGCGACCGGTGCTGGTGTTGTCGCACAACAAGACACTGGCAGCGCAGTTGTACGGGGAGCTGAAGCAGTTCTTTCCAGCGAATGCGGTGGAGTACTTCGTCTCGTATTACGACTACTATCAGCCGGAAGCGTACGTCCCCACCAGCGACACGTACATCGAGAAGGACGCGTCGATCAATGAAGACATCGATCGATTGCGCTTGCGTGCCACATCGAGCCTCATGGAGCGCGACGACGTAGTCATCGTGTCCACCGTGAGCGCGATTTACGGTCTCGGTGATCCGGTGTCGTATCGCGAACGTATGATGAGTTTAAGCCGCGGAGAAAAGAAAGGACGGGATGACATCCTGCGCGCGCTGGTGAGCATTCAGTACATGCGCAACGATGTGGCGTTTGAACGCGGCACGTTTCGCGTGCGCGGTGACACAGTGGAGATCTTTCCGGCGTACGAAGAGCAGGGCGTGCGCATTGAGTTGTGGGGTGACGAGATCGAGCGCATCAGCAAGATCGATCCCGTGACGGGCGATACGATTGTCGTGCTGGAGCGTGCGGCGATTTATCCGGCCAAGCACTTTATCACCACGCGGCCAACACTGGAGCGAGCCGTGGTGGCCATCCGCGACGAGCTCTCATCACGCCTGGCCGAGTTGCGCATGGCCGGCAAGCTGCTCGAAGCGCAGCGGCTTGAACAGCGCACCAACTTTGACATCGAGATGATGATGGAAGTTGGTACGTGCGCCGGAATCGAGAACTATTCGCGTCACTTGAGTGGACGCGTAGCGGGTGAACGTCCGGCGTGCCTGTTCGATTATTTCCCCGACGACTTTCTGGTGGTCGCGGATGAATCGCACGTTACGCTGCCACAAATTCGTGGCATGTATAATGGCGACCGAGCGCGCAAGCTCACACTGGTGGAGTACGGATTCCGGCTGCCCAGCGCGCTCGACAATCGGCCGCTGGTGTTTGAAGAGTTCCTGCAGCTGGTACCGCAGTTGATCAGCGTGTCGGCCACGCCGGGCGAAGTGGAACTCGGTTTGTCCGAAGGCGTGGTGGTGGAGCAGGTCATCCGACCCACCGGGCTGCTCGATCCAATTATTGAAATCCGTCCGGTGAAAGGGCAGGTAGACGATTTGCTGCACGAAATCCACTTGCGCGAGCGCAAGGGCGAACGTGTGCTGGTTACGGTGCTCACCAAACGCATGGCCGAGGATCTCACCGACTATTTGCAGCAGATGGGTGTGCGGGTGCGGTATATGCACTCGGACATTGACACGATCGAGCGCATGGAAATTGTGCGCGGTCTTCGGCTCGGAGATTTTGACGTGCTGGTAGGTATCAACCTGCTGCGCGAAGGACTCGACATGCCCGAAGTCTCGCTCGTGTGCGTACTCGATGCCGATCAGGAGGGTTTCCTGCGCAGTGATCGTTCGCTGGTGCAAACTGTGGGACGCGCGGCGCGCAATGTGAATGGGCGGGCGATTCTCTACGCCGATCGGATTACCGGCTCCATGCAGCGCGCGATTGATGAGACCGATCGTCGCCGCATGATCCAGGCGGAGCACAACATCACGCACGGGATCACGCCGCGCGGCGTCATCAAAAGTGTGAGTGATGTTCGACTGATCACGCGTGTCGCCGATGCGCGTGAGCCCAAGGAAGGCAAGGGCGGCAAAGCGGCACCAGCAACGGTGAGCACACCCGCCGGCAGCCGCACGCGCGAAGAGCTCGAAGCCTGGGTGGTTGAACTGGAAGCGGCCATGCGCGAAGCTGCCACCGCGCTCGATTTTGAGGCGGCCGCACGGCTGCGCGACGAACTGTTTGAAGTGCGCACGCTGCTGGACGGCAAGGGCAGCGGTGCCCCATCACGCGCCGGCGCCGGTCGCGGAAGTCCACGTGGCGGTCGTGGGCGTGGCGCGCGCGGCGGACGCCGTTAAATGGACGTGACAGACGCTGTGCTGTCACCGCCGACAGAGCGTCTCACGCTTGAGCAGTTCACCACGTGGGGGCGAGCACTCGGCGCGGCCCTGCCAACAGGTATCGTGTTGGCGCTGCACGGCGAACTCGGTGCGGGCAAAACCACGCTGGTGCGCGCCATCTGCGAGGGGCTCGGCGTCTTTGATCCGGGCGCGGTCACGAGTCCCACTTTTGCGCTGCTGCACGAGTACGACAGCGCGCGCGGACTCGTGGTGCATGCAGACCTGTACCGCCTGCGGTCGCCCGACGAACTCGAGCCACTCGGTTGGGATGAGCTGCTGCGATGCGCGGCGGTCATTTTGGTGGAGTGGCCGGAGCGCGGGGGAGACCGGCTGCCAGAGGATATGGTGCACGTGCGGCTTGCCCACCTGCCCGGAGAGCCCGACGTCAGGCGTGTGAGCATCTCACCGCTTAGCCGACCGCACAACGCAAAGCTGTAGGGACTTCGGCGTGCTATTTAGCACTGTGTTTGCGACAGACCGATTCATGGAATAGAATGATCGCATGTCGTTATTGAACTACAGTCATTTGCGGTATTTCTGGGCCGTCGCGCACGACGGCAATCTCACTCGTACCGCCGGCCGATTGGGCGTGTCGCAGTCCGCTGTCTCGGTGCAGATTCGAAAGCTTGAGCAACAAATGGGGCACGCCCTGTTTGAGCGGCGCGGCACGCAGCTGCTGCTGACGGAGGCAGGTCGGATCGCCCTCGACCACGCCGACGTCATTTTCGCCAGCGGGGACGAGCTCGTTGGCACGCTCAAGGAGCGTCCTGCGGGACGGCGGCTGGTGCTTCGGGTAGGATCGCTCGCCACGCTGTCGCGCAACTTTCAGATTGCCTTTCTCCGCCCGCTGCTCACGCGCGACGATGTGGAGATTGTGGTGCGTTCCGGCATGCATGGCGACCTGTTGCAAAGTCTGGAAGCGCATCAGCTCGATGTGGTGTTGGTAAACGCACCCACGCCGCGGGACGCGGCCACACCATGGATCGCGCACCCGATCGCGGAACAGCCGGTGAGCCTGGTCGGTCATCCGAATCGGATTGGCGAAGGTGCCACGCTCAAAGAGCTGCTGTCGAGGGAGCCCTTGGTGCTGCCGACCACCGGCAGCAGTATCCGCACTGGCGTCGACGCCCTGCTGGATCGACTGTCGATACGACCGCGTATCGCGGCCGAGGTGGATGACATGGCCATGATGCGTCTGCTCGCGAGAGAAAATATCGGTTTGGCGGTCGTGCCGCCCATTGTCGTCGAAAACGAACTGAGCAGCGGTTTACTCGTGGAGGCCGATCAGTTCCCGCAGCTCAGCGAGACCTTCTACGCTGTCACGCTGTCTCGGCGGTTTCCCAATCCACTGCTGCGTGAGCTGATTGCCGGGCGTGACGTGCGGAGGTGAATCGGCTAACCGATTCGCCGTGCCCGCCCTTGTGCGCTGGTGCTGTGTAAGAGATTGTGCGGCATGACGTACCCACTCGCTACTTCCACCCCACGCAACGTATTCCTGGTTGTCGAAGCCTCGTCTGACGCGGGGTCGATGGCCGTGATCCGCGACGGGGAGCTACTGGCCAGTTCTCAGATCACAATGGGGCGCGGACGGGATGACTTGCTCACGCCGGCGGTGACGCCGCTGTTGGTGCAAACGGGCATCGGCATTCGCGAGTTGGGTGGCGTAGTGTGTGGTGAGGGCCCGGGCAGCTTTACATCGCTGCGCATTGCGGCGGCCTTTGCCAAGGGGATGGCGTTTGGCCTCAATGTCCCGCTTTTTGGCGTGCCGTCGTTGGCGCTGGTATCGGGGAGTGATGACCGGCCGCTCTCGTCGGGCACGTACTGTGTTTCTACCGATGCGTTGCGTGACGAGTGTTACGCGCAGTGGATCGATGTGACATCCGACCACACGATCACCATCGCGGGAGGCGTGGAGCGTGTGCTGACGCGCGAGTTGGAGCGGTTCGCCGAGGGACGTGAGTTGGTGCTCGCCGATGCCAGCGTAGACACGCACCCCCGGGCGACGATGGTGCGGTGGCTGCGTGATTGGCGGGCGCCCGGTGCCGTGAATCTCGATGTCTGGGAACCGGCGTATGGTCGGTTGGCGGAGGCGCAGGTCAAATGGGAGGCGACACATGGACGAACGCTGGGGTAGGCGCTGACTGCTTTGTCTCTCGCCCTGCGGCCCGCGCGCCTCGACGATGTGCATGCCATGGCGCACATTGAAGCGACGGCGTTTTCCGATCCGTGGCCAGTGTCCGGCTTCCGCGAACTGCTGGCGACTTCTGCTGCGCGGGTGACGATTGCCGAACGCGATGGTACGACGGTGGGCTACACGGTGATGATGGTGGCTGCTGACGAGGCGGAGTTGGCGAACATCGCCGTGCTCGAGACGGAGCGCGGTCAGGGACTGGGACGACGAATGCTCGAGGCCGCGCTGAGTGCGGCGCTCAAGGAGGGGGTCTGTTCTGTGTATCTCGAGGTACGTGAGTCCAATACCGCAGCCCGGGGACTTTACGCGAGCCTGGGGTTTGCGGTCGCGGGACGGCGCGCGCGCTACTACAGCAAGCCCGCGGAGGATGCGCTGCTGATGCATTGGCGCGCGCCGCAGGCCGGGGCATAAAGTCAGTGCTGACCGGGGGACGGAACGACCCGCTGCGACGCTGCGTGGAAATGATGCAGGCTGTCGTAGAACGGTGGTAGTTTTCGGGGGTGGTGGTGCTAGGATGCATGTGCCAACCGAAGTTCACTCGTTTGCCAGGAGGCACCGTGAGTCGCAGTCTCAATAAGGCCACTCTGATCGGAAATGTCGGATCCGATCCCGAGGTTAAGTCCACGTCCAATGGCGGGCGTGTCGCAACCTTTTCATTGGCCACAAGCAACATCTGGAACGACGCGTCGGGCACCAAGCAGGAAAAAACCGAATGGCACCGTTGCGTGGTGTGGAACCAGGGCAAGTCGGGGCTGGCCGACGTGGTGGATCGCTACGTCAAGAAGGGTGAAAAGCTCTTCGTTGAGGGAGAGATCCAGTATCGTCAGTGGCAAGACAAGGACGGCCAGACCCGCTATACCACTGAGATCAAGGTGCGCGAGCTGATTCTGTTGGGTGGTCGCAGTGGCAGTGGTGATGATGAGGAGGCACCACGTCGCAACAGCGCGCCAGCCAAGGCTGGCAGCAAGGCGGCCGCCGGTGGGAGTGACGATTTCGCCGATTTCCCCGGCGCATTGCAGGATGAAGACGACGATCTCCCGTTTTGATCGTGTTTTTCAGAGATACCGCTGCGGTGGCGGTCGTCCGCGTTACGCTCAGTGCCACCTCGGTGACGCTGGTTGCGTGACGGGCGCCCCCGCGTCGGCGTCCCTCTCATTGAGAGAGTGTAGCCGATAGCCAGCACGGGCTTCAGCCAACTCTCACGCGTTCCCACCGTTTAGAGAGGTTTGCGTCATGTTGCCTGTTCGCCCCCATCGCCAAGCAGCCCGTGCCAGAGTCGCCGATTCGCGGTCCGACGCAGCCGAAGCGCAGCGGCTGCTGTTGCCGCTCGTACTGGCATTCGTGCTTGCCCTGTTAATGGCCTGGCCATCACACATACGCGCGCAGGCCTCGGGCGCCACGACCACGGCGTCTTCCTCCGGCGCGCACACAGTGCGTGCGGGTGAAACCCTATGGAGCCTGGCGGCGCGCTACTACGGCGATGGCCACAAGTGGCGAGAGCTGGCATCCACCAATGGCCTCGCCGAGGGGGGCGAGCGCGGTATCGTGGTGGGGCAGCTGTTGCGCGTTCCCGCTGCCGGACCGTCTTTGGCTCAGGCCCGCGCGGCGATGGCCGAAGCGCCGCCCAGAGCGACGCCACGCGAGGCGGTGACGCCTGCCGCAACCACGCGGTCGCCGGCTGAACATCCGGCCGCCGCCGCCGATGTTCCAGCCACTGAACGTCCGGCCTCTGCCGAACCGGCGACGCCGTCGGCGCCCGATGCCGAAGTCGCCGCAGTGGCTGAGCCAGCCGCCCCGGCCCCGCTGGCCGCTCCGGAGCGCGGAACGCTCATGGGCGAAGCCCCAGTCGAAACGCGGGGGGTCGTCAAGCTGGGATTGGTACGTCGGGTTGATCTGGCATTGGCTCGCGGCTCCGATAACACCACCATCTTCCTCGGACCGGAGCCCTTCAACGCCGACACCATGCAGGGCACCATTGATTTGGGCACCGAGCTGAGCTTTGTCGAGCCGGCGGGTCGCCGAGCCGGGGAGTTTGCGGCGGCGCCGTTTGCCGTCAGTGCGGACGTGTGGAAAACGACCGGTCGTGTGGGCCGTCGCACGCACGCGTCGAGCGCGAAGTCGAGCTTGCCGCAGCGCATGCAGTCTCGGGATCTGGTGGAGTTCGTGGCGCCGGAAGGATTCGATGCGATTCCTGGCACGCAGCTGCTGGTGATTGTCCCGGGCGCTGTTCTGGGCAGCGGGATCCGTCTGGCCATGCCAATCGGAGTACTGACTGTGGAGGAACCAAAGGCCGGTGTGCCGCAGGCGCGCATTTCAATGATGTTTGATGTGGTGATTGAGGGGCAGACTCTGGTCCCGTTTGTTGAGGCGCCTGCCGCACCTGTGGCGGCTGATGTGTCGTTGCTCGAAACCCAGGTGCGCTGGGTGGCCGATGGTCAACTGTTGCCAAGCCTGCGTTCTTATCTAGTGCTGACGTCGCAGCCTGGTATTGAAGTGGGCGACCGTTTTGAGCTGGTGTCGGACATGGAATCACACGCCCGTGTCGCTGATGTGCGCGTTGTGCGCATCACGGAGCATGGCGCGACCGCGATCATCATGCATCAGGATGAGCCTGCGGTGCGCACCGGCTTGCAGGCTCGCCGAGTAGGTCGCGCGCCGTAGGGCGGCGGACCGCATCGGACCGCGCTGGACCGC
>JBBRDJ010000024.1:0-38197 GCA_038203945.1 Gemmatimonadales bacterium | reverse complement strand
GGTGGAGCTTGAGCAGCTGCAGGCCATTCGCGGTGCGGCGCGCCAAGCGGACGGACTCATTCAAGACCTGCAGGATACGTCGCGCATTTCGGCCGGTCGACTGCGCGTTGATTTGCGCTTGGTCGACATCAGTGAGGCGATCATGGAATCGTGCGATCTCTTTGCGGCCACGGCCGAGTCAGCCGAACTCGAGCTCACCGTGCACATTGCCGATTCGCTGCCGAAAGTAACGGCCGATGTGGCGCGCATTCAGCAGGTCCTGTCCAATCTGCTTGTGAACTCGATCAAGTTCACGCCCCCGGGCGGGCAGATAGACGTGCACGTGAGCGCGGTGAACGGCGGCTCGGCGATTCAGATATCAGTGAGCGATACGGGACCAGGCATCGAGGACGCGGACCAATCCCGGTTGTTCGAACGCTACTGGCAGGCGCCGCGGCTGCTGCGTGCGGGCTCGGGGCTGGGACTGTTCATTGCCAAAGGCATCGTTGACGCGCACCGTGGCACAATCACGGTCGAGAGCACAACGGGGCAGGGCACGACCATATCCGTCGTGTTACCGGCAATCTAAATATTGCTGTGCTGCCGACCGCCTGCACGCTGACTGCCGGCCCACTGTGCTGAGCTCCATCGCGTGGCGATGGAGCGCCGATCCTGCGTAAGACTAGTGGTCGTCGGCGGCCTTTTCGCCGTCTTTCTTTTCTCCGTAGCCACCGCCACCAGCGGCCTTCATGCTGTCGCGCTCCGAGTACACTTGCACGGCCATCGGGTCACGCGGGTGCCGATAAGTCGCCGAGTGAATGCTGTAGGCTCCGTAAAACAGGCTGCCGGTGAGCACACAGACAACAAGGGCGAATCCCCAGCCTTGCGTATTCGGATTGTATGGCTTGCTCATAAACGGGAAGGTGAGATCAAAGTCAGGCAGGGCCAAGCGCTGGCGGTTGAAACCGTCCACGCCACCCTTCACAAGAGCTAAACTAACCCGCCTCACGCAGCGGTTCCACTGCTGGCGACAAACTTATTCGGGATCTTCCTCCACCCGTGGACCGGTGCCGTTGTGCTGCTCCACCAGCCGTGCCGGTACAATTGCCGAGGCGCCATAACGGGCCCGGATCAGGTCCAGCGCCTTGGTGAGCGACCGGGCACGCTCGCTTTCCACCGGGGGCGCGTCAACGCCGGTACCGTCGCCTGCGGTGCCAGCTGTGACCCCTGCTGGCGCCAACCCGGCCGCCGACCACGCGGGGTCGTCAAAGAGGCCCAGCTGCGCCGCTTCGGCGTCTTTGCCTTCAAAGTGAGACAAACCGATGCCCAGAAGTCGGACCGGTGCACTCTGCGCGCGTCGTAGCTTGGCCAGAAGCGCCCGAGCGACCTTGAACACCGATTGCTCACCGGTAATCGGCAGAACCAGCGACCGCTGCGCCGAACGCGTGGTGAAACGGTTGTCGCGCAATTTCACTGTCACGGTGCGAGCCTCCAGTTGCTGACCGCGCAAATCGGCTGACACGCGCACCGCCAATCGCAATAACTCGCGCTCCAGTGTGACCTGATCGTCGATATCCCGTGCGAACGTGTCCTCTCGGCTTACCGACTTCTGTTGTTCGCGCGGTTCCACGAGGCTTGGATCAATGCCGCTTACCCGGTTGTGCAGCCAGGCGCCGGCACGCTCGCCGAGTGCGCGTTCGAGTCGGGCGCGTCCGGCGGTTTGTGCTTCGGCCACGGTGACCAGGCCCGTGCGTTCGAGTCGTTCGGCCAGTTTGGGCCCGACCATTGGCAGGTCTGAGAGTTTGAAACGGGACAGGTACAGCGCTTCGCTTCCGGGAGCGACGCAATGCACTCCCGTGGCGCCGCGAGACGGCTTGGCGTCTTCCACCGCCATTTTTGCCACGAGACGGGATGTGCCGCCACCAATGGAGACGGTCAAGCCCGTGGCGGCGATGACCGCAGCCCGAATCCGTTCGGCCGTACGGGCCAGCGGCTCATGTTTGTACATCGCTTCGGTGCCCGACAGATCGAGATACCATTCATCGATGCTGGACGCTTGCACCACCGGCGCATGTTCAGCCAACACGGCCGCAATCGCACGACTGCTGCGGGAGCACGCGCCGCGCGGTACGGGTACACACATGGCGTCGGGACACAGCTGCAGTGCGCGCGCAATGGGCATGGCCGATCGCACGCCGTACGCTCGACATTCGTACGAGGCGGAGCACACCACGCCGCGACTGCCCGGACGTCCGCCCACAATCAGCAGCGGCGCGGTCCCGGCTCCTTCGGGGTCTTCCTGCCGCGCGACGGCCACAAAGAACGCGTCGGCGTCGGCGAGCAGAATACGGCGTGCAATCGACAGCGTGTGCTCCGAGGCGGGTCTGCTTCAAAGATACGGCAACGAACGTGCGATTGCGTTTGTTTGCTGCAGATGCAACCCACACGAGTAATCGCCGTTGACTGGTCGGGCGCGCGCACCGGCGAGCAGCGCAAAATCTGGCTGGCGGAGATTGCGTTGGGCGCCGGCGGCGGGTCCGCTGCGGGCGGTCAGCTGGTGCGCTTGTGCGAAGGATGGACACGCGAGACAGTGACCGCAGAGTTGGTAAGCGCGGTGCACGAGTCGGTTGCGTGTGCTGAACGCCTGGTCATCGGACTGGACTTCAGTTTCGGATTCCCCGCGTGGTATTCGCAGCAGAACGGGTGGCGCTCGGGGCAGGAAGTTTGGAGTGCGTGGACGGCCGAGCGTGTAGAGCAGACGCTCACGTCACCAGCGTTTCCGTTCTGGGGCCGTGGTGCCATTCGCACGAAGCCGCCAGAGCTGCGCGACGATAGCGAAACACCGCCGCTGCGAACGACGGAGCGTGAGAGCGCTGTCGGCGGGCCGCGACCATTCTCGGTGTTTCAGCTGGTGGGCGCGGGTGCCGTGGGCGTGGGCTCGCTGCGAGGCATGGCCACGTTGCGCGCACTGAATAATGCAGGCGCGGCGGTGTGGCCGTTTGACATTTGTTTTGCAGTTGCGCCCGCTGAGTCCGCGACCGCTGTCGCAGCCGTGAGTGAAAACGAACGCGATGCACGTGAACGCACAGCTGATGCACTGGTGCTTGAGATCTGGCCCCGCCTCTATGCACCGCACGTGAACAAATCGAACGCCGAGCATCGGCTGTTGCACGTGCGTTCGCTGGCACTGTGGAAGACGCTGGTGCGCAATACAACCGAGTCACTCGCACTGTCGCAATCCGGAATTGTCGCGCAGATGGAGAACGACATATCGCGCAGCGATGACGCGTTCGATGCGCTCATGGGTGCGCTGGCGTTGTGGAGTGCGCGTGCGGACTTCGTGCCGCTACCCCAGATAGCCAGCGAAGCGGAGCGTCTGGAAGGTCGAATGTGGCGTCTTTCTACACCGCTTCGCTGACGGCGAAACTGCTACACCGCACGCAGTCCGCGCGCTGACAGCTCGCGATCAGGCGTAACCACACCACGCCCGCGTGCCCGTACGGGCCACGACGTTTCCACATAGTCTCCACGCACACCGAATATTTCGTCGAAGAGATGCGTGACAATGCACACATGGTTGGGTACCAATCGCACGCGATCACCGATACGCGGACGCCAGTCGGTGTGTCGCAGGTCCAACACACCGTGCTCTTCACTCATGCGCGACACCACAACCTCCGGGCGATCAAGGAGCGCCGCCCACCCGTCACCTTCGCTGCGTAGCGGCTCCCGTCCCAGCGCTTTGGTGCCGGCGTCAATCACGGCTTGTCCGGGCACCGCCGTACTCACCACCGTGGCCAGCACGGTGAACGCACAATCCATCCAGTCGCAGGCGCCAATACCCGCGGTGGTGCGGTCATTGTAGACATACGTTCCCGGCCGCACTTCGGTCACGCCGGCCACCTCATGAATCCGCCACGCCAGCGGTGTGCTGCCACCACTAACGACACCAGCCGAAAGACCCGCATCAGTCAAGCGTTCAAGCAGCCCTTCAAGGTCGGCGCTGAGCCGTGCAATCGAGGCCCCTTGCTCCGTGACCGACTCGCGCACGTGGCCCGGATAGAACATGATGCCGGCCAATCGCAGTGGCGCCTGCGCTAGCACCGCGCGCGCCAAGTCCACCGCCTCCTGCAACGGCTTTACACCCACGCGACGCATCCCGAGGTCAACCTCCACATAGACATCGAGATCGCGCGGGGCCAGCCTGGCGGCCATGCCAAGCGCCGGTAAGCTATCGGCTGAGTCTACGGCTACCGTGAGTTTGGTGTCCGGCGACAAGCGCATGATGCGCTCCAATCGCGCCGCGCCAACCGGCGGATAGGCCAGCAGCAAATTATCGCATACGGCACTCATGACGTCGAGCTCATGCGTTGTCGCGCAGGTCAGGCCCACCGCACCTCGCTGCAGTTGCTCAGTCGCGATGCGGGGCGCCTTGTGCGTTTTCACGTGCGGCCGAAGTCGCAGCCCGTGAAGGGTAGCGTACGCCGCCATCTGGTCCAGATTATGTGAGAGCCGATCGAGGTCCACGATCGGCACCGGCGTCTCGAGCGTCTCGAGGTGCGTCGCCACTTTATCTCCCGGGACTCAACCCGATTGCATATGTCTGACAAAACTCGTTCGTGGACTGCGGTCCAACCGTTGCACGCAAAGCCGCCGGCGGGCGCCTACAGCCCCGGTGTGTGGGCCGGTGACTTGTTCTTTGTGTCGGGACAAGTGCCGCGTGATTCGGTCACTGGCGAATTGGCAGGCCGGGACATCGAATCGCAAGTGCGTGCGACGATGCAAAATCTGGCACGTGTGCTTGCTGCAGCAGAACTCGGGTTGCATGATATTGTCAACGTGACTGTGCATCTCGCCGACGAAGGCGACTGGCCGGCGTTTGATCGCATCTATCGCGAGTTCATGGACAACCCATTCCCCACGCGCACGGTTGTGGGCGCGGGTCTGCGCGGCATTCTCGTAGAAATCACAGCCATCGCGCATCGCCCCCGATGACAGATATCGAACACGCATCGTCGTCCGACGCGCTCTCAATCGACCAACAGACGTCCGAGCGCTCGCCGAACGTCGGAATGCCCGCCGCCGGAATGCCGGTGACCATGCACAAGATCACGGTGGCGCGGACGGCGCGTTACGCGATTGTGGGTGCAGCGCCGGCACAGGCCGCGCGGCTGTGGATTGCCTTTCACGGTTACGCGCATCGAGCGGAGGACTTTGTCGCCCCGTTCGCCGAGTCCGTACCAACAGACACGCGTGTGATCGCGCCGGAAGGACTATCACGCTTTTATCTGGAACTGCCGCGTCCCGATGGCGGCCATCTCACGCGCACCGGTGCGTCATGGCTGACCCGTGATGACCGGGAAGACGAACTACGCGATGCAATGGCGATGTTGCACGCGGTGGTCGCACGGGAAGTGGCGGGCGTCGTGAGGGAACGTGGCGAAACACCAACGATCGGAGTGCTGGGCTTCTCGCAGGGTGTGGCCATGAGCATGCGGTGGGTAGCCGACGCCTCTGCCAATCCGGCGTTGGGCACGCACACACCCGTGAGCTCGCACGTTGTGTGGGCTGGTGGCCTCGCGCACGACGTCTCCAACGACGCGTTGCGTGCGGCGTGGAAGCACACGCAGGTTCACGTGGTGGCTGGCGAGCGCGATAAATTCGCCAGCGACACGACACGTGCATCGGTACGCTCACGACTGGCCGCGATCGGTGTGAAATCGCAGGAACACATGTTTGACGGTGGGCACCGCCTCGACACACTGCTGCTTGCGACGTTGTTGCGTGAGCTGAGTGTTAGCTGAGCGTGACGTGCGCTCGCCAGCGGTATGTAATCAGGCTGTGCGAGCGGTGCTGCCGCTCGGCGTTGTGCGACCGTTCAGCGATCTCCCTTGAGCCGACGCAGCGCGCGGCGGTCCTGCTTACCCGGCTTGCCTTCGCCATGCGCAAAAAAGCTCGGCATGCTGTCCAGCTGCACCTTTAACGCCGCGCGCCGGGCTTTGCTCTCGTCTGTTTCCTGATACAATAGCTGCGCAATGGGCGCCGAGCCGCGACGCTCAGAAACGCTGCGAACCACCACCACCCATTCGTACTGCCCAAGCCGCATGGACACCTGATCACCCGGCCCCAGCTGGCGCGATCGCTTGGCCCGCTCGCCATTGACATCAACTTTGCCGCCATCAATGGCGTCCGCAGCAACTGCGCGAGTTTTGTAAAAGCGTGCGGCCCAGAGCCACTTGTCGAGGCGGACCGATTGCGGGCCTGATACGGCAGTTGCGGTTGGATCATGTGAGGACACCGGCTACTTCTCCTCCATCTCGTCGTACTCCTCGTTGTCGGCGTCGAGCGCGTCGTCGTCCTCGTCGTCGGCGTCGAGCGCGTCGTCGTCCTCCTCTGGCGCGTCATCGCTATCATCGAGCTCTTGGTCGTCGTCATCATCCGCACCGAGCGCCCGTGTTTTCTGCACGATGTCTTCAATGCGTACGGCCGCGCCAGCGTACACGCTGCGCACAAACGCATTGGATTCGTCTTCGGCTTGCGAATGCAGCTCAGGGCCAAGCTTGTCCAGTGCATTGAGCAGTTCGTCCTCACCTTCGAACGGTAAGTTGTTGAGCAACGCGATCACTTCGTCGCACGCCTTGGCCATGGCTTGTGATGTCGCGCTGTCCGGACCGTGTTCCGGGGCCGGCTTTCCGGCCAGCATGTCGGCGCGCGAGCGCAGCGTGGTTGCGTCGGTCGCAAAGCGATCCAGAAGATAGGTACGCGGGTCATCAGCCATGCCTGAATGGATGCACAAACGACGAGCGCAGCGCCAGTCACCAGGTGATCCTGTCATTTGCGTGCCCCACGAAACGTGGTGCGCCCTGAGGCCTTGTGCTACGCGTCCCCTACAGAGCGCGCGGTTGCCTCGAGGCGCGCTTGCTGCCAGCCGTCTGTCCACGCCTCGCCCACAACCGCTGGCGCGAGACCGATCAACTCACAGCGAGAAAACAGGTCGTCCCACCACGCCTGTTCGTGTGCCTCGACCACATCGAGCAGCTGGCCGAGCGAAGTCTCACGCGCGAGCAGCGTGTCGCGCAGGAGCGGCGGTGCCTCCAGTTCGTCGGCGAGCACCACGGGCGGCAATCCGGTGGCTACATCGGCCACCGACAGCAGCCCTGCGACCACGCGTGACCGCGGATGTCCCACACGGTCGAGCGCGCTGCCCAAACGATCCAGGGCGCGACTTCGGCGAATTGCGATCAGCGGCAACTCGGCGTCGCCGGCGCAATCACCGAGCAGGAATGCCGTCGCGACCACCAGACGGTCGAGCATGGCTTCGCGGCCAAGCAGCGAGAATGCATGGGTGAGTGTGCGTGGACGCGTGGTACCGACGGCCGCCGAAGTGGCTGCGCGAAACACGCTTTGTGCGACCACCGCATCGCTGGCGATGAACGCGTCAAACGCCGCGTCAGGTGGGCGCCCGTCGGCCAGCGACGTCAGCACGCGCAGCGCGTTGATCACCCGCTGTCGTGCTTCAGTTGCAGCACGACGGCCACGAGGCAACGCGCGACCGGTAAATCCCACCACGCCACTGTTGCGCAATCGCTCACGAGTGGCGCGATCGTCCACCTGACGTGCGATGGGGCGAGCACCGGCGTCGAGCAATCGCTGCACAAGGTTCGTGAGGGTGACTCCGCGTGTTGCTCCGGTATCAAACGCCACCAGCGAACCCTGCAGGGCATCTGGCAGTGCCAGCGGCAGTGTTTCGCCGAGAAAGACAAACTGAAAACCGGCACTGGCGTAACGTTCCAGGGCACGGAGCGTGTCGGCGTCGTCCAATGCGTCGGCCGCAAGCACAAACGCGACGTCAGCCGATGCAAATCCGGTAATGGCCCCACCGCGCACTACCGCCGGTGTAATGGGAACGTGCAATGTGCGCCCGCGCACCATGCGCAACAGCTCGCCACGTTGAAGAAATGTGAGCGTGCGGCGTGCTTCGTTATCAATATCATCAAGTGGCAGATCCGCCAGCGGATGCGTGCGCAACTCGTAGGCAATCGTGCGTTCACGTGCATCCCGAATGGGAAGCAATGTCATCAGCGGTGTCGCGATACTCACGTGGGCTGGCGCGACCGCGCGAGATTGGCGTTCACGTATTCACTCTCTCCAGTGACGTCACGAACGATGTGCGGTGCCAGCCAATCGGGCAGCGTCACCAGGGTGTCGCTGGATGGCAACTCGATTTCCGCCAGCACCAGATCGCGATCAAGAAAGACGTCTATCTCCCAAACGAACGCGCCGTCCGCTACTGCGTAGCGAACTTTCTCAACGCGCGCGGTACTGGTGAGCGGCCACAACGTTTCAAAAAGCATTGGCTCAGCAGGCTCTTCCAATTCAACACGAGCTATACCCGTTCCGACTTTTACCGTGCGTGTCCATTCTACGCGGCCATCCGCGTGTACGCTACGCCGCAGTCGTTCACGAAGGCGCTCTCCTGGTAGCCAGCCCTGTGCAATCCGCACACCAGAAGCGGCCAGCGCACGCGGTGGTGCGTCGCTCAACAGAAACTTGCGTTCGATCTCAATTTGGCCACCGGCGGCGCTGGTGAGTGCATGCGCCACACGCGGCACATCAGCAAGCGACGCAATGCCGTCTTGCTCAATCCACTGAGCTTCGAACTGCACGCGCTTTTCGTTGCTGAGTTGCTCAAAATGCGTTGCCAGCGCGAGCAATGACTCCGCGTTGCGTGGGTCACGCTTCGATGCCTGCTCAGCAGCGCGAGCGATGAGGTGCGTGTCCCGCATGTCGCCGAGCGTGTCCTGCGCCTGGGTGAGCACCGCATATAGCGGGCGGCCATCAGCTATGTGTTGCAACCAAGGGACCAGCAGCGCCCGAACACGTTTAAATGCAATGCGTGCCTTATGTAGCTCGTCCTGGGTGCGCCCGACGGCAGCCTGTTGAATGGATTGCTCAAGCTGGTGTACAGCGCGGTGCAGCTGTTCCACCACGACGGCGGCCAGCGGCTGCGCTCGGTCAGGCTCACCAACCGTCCGCTGTACTTGATAGTGGGCCAAACGATGGCGCCAAGTGTCTGCGCGTGCCGAGAAGTGGTGGGACAGTGCGGGTGCGACGCGACGAAGTCGTGCTGCCCGTTTGCTTTCTGCATCGGCAATAAGCAATACAGCACCTTCGCGCGCGAGTTCGCCGAAGCTTTCGTGCTGAGCCTTCAGCCAATGCAGGCGGACGTCGAGATCGCGCACGCTTCCCAGCACCCCGTTCAAAGAGCGTAGCTCACGTTTCGCTCGCTTACCAAGTCCGGGCGCCAATGCGGATTGATAGATGCGCAAGGTCGCACGTAATCGTGTGATGGCGACGCGTGCCTGATGCAGTGCCTCTGTGTCTTCGGGCTCAGCGTGCAAACGCAGGTGAGCCGCCGACAACCGATCGATCCAATCGAGCGCGAGCGCCCGCACGCCGTCGCGCGCCTCGCGACCGAGCGGCGAGGGCAACGATTCAACGGGCGGGACATTGTTCAACGTTTCAGTCACCATCGGCGGGAGTTACAGATACGTCAGCAGAACCGTCCGGCAGATACTGGACGATCACCTGCCACGGTTGGCAGCACACCTGACAGTCTTCAATGTATTCTTGCTGCCCACCGGAGCCGGCGTCGAGCGCGATTTCGTTGGGCTCACCGCAGTAGGGACACATCACGACACTGCTGTCTTCGGCCACGCCGTCGCCGAGCGGGAACTCATCGTCGAGCCAGTCGGCCAGCTCTGCCGACGGCTCGTCACCGACGGCATCGTTGGAGTCGTTGAAGTCGTCGGAGTCGTCGTCGGGTGCGTTGGTGCGGTCGGGCGGGCGGATCATCATCATCGTGGTGTGATAGGGGCGGCGCAGAGTGGAGCGGTTGATATAGTCGCTGTGTCCCCCCAAGGCGACGCCCGGGCGTCCGAAACTGAGGACGGCGTAAACGAACACAAACACCGAAAGCCCTTACGGCGCAACAGGTTCCGGCAGCCGAGTGCAGTGGCGCAGGCCGTGCACTGCAGGATGTCGTACACGCAGCACAGACCTCGCTTCCCCGCCTTTCGGCTTCGTTCAAGGAGTTGTCCCATGCTCTCCCCGTCCGTTCGTCCAGCCAACTGGCGTTGGCGCACGGCACATGCGGTGTCACTCGCCGCTCTTGCCATTGCCACGCTGAGTGCGTGCGGTGTGACGCGCGTGTCCCGCATCGATCCAACGTCGGTCACTGATTTGTCGGGTCGGTGGAACGACGCCGATTCGCGACTGGTCGCCAACGCGCTCATTGAGCAGTCGGTCGGCGCTGAATGGGCCCGACAGTTCAGCAACGCCAACGGCGGCGGTACGCCCACGGTGATTGTGGGTCCATTCCTCAACCGCACACTCGAACACATTCCGGTACAGACGTTCACGCGCGATCTCGAGCGTGCCTATGTCACAACCGGTGCAGTGCGCGTGGTCGCCAGCGCCGACGAACGTACCACGGTGCGCGCAGAGCGCGATGATCAGCAGACCAACGCCGTGGCAACGTCGCGCGCCGGCGTGGCGCTGGAGCAGGGCGCGCAATACATGCTCCAAGGCGACGTGCAAGCCATTGAAGACGCGCAAGGGCGCGAACGCGTTGTCACATATCAGATCGACGCGACACTCGTAGACCTCGAAACGAATACCAAAGTCTGGGTTGGTCAGCACAAGATCAAGAAGTACGTCGATCGCCGCCGCATTGGCTGGTAGGAGAACCTCATGCCATTCATTCCCATGATGCATTCATCACGTTTCCAACGGGCGCTGGTCGGGTTCACTGCGGTTGCGCTCGCCGCCTGCAACGGGCCACGCGTTGTGCAGGAAACACCGGTGCTGGTGACCGGCGATCGCGTGCCAATGTCCGATAACATGATCTATGACGCACGTGTAAAGGCAGATTTTGCTCGCGCTGAACGTCAGGCCACTCACGACTCCGTAACTGCGGCGGCCGTAGCTGCTTGCGTACCGGACATCTGCGATGCAATCGCACGACAGGAAGTCGCACTCGGCATGACCACTGCACAGGTCATGGCTGCCACCCGATCGTCGCCTGATGCGTGGAGTGTTCGCAACGCCGGCAACGGCGTTGTCATGACACCCGCCTCGCTCGATGCCATTCCAACCGATGCACAGGGTCAACTGGCAATGGTGCAACTCGATGGTGATCGCGTGGCCAGCGTGTCGCGACGGGACCGCACCGGGCTGCGCGTGGAAAGCCGTCCGTCCGATACCACACGCGTAGCCCGAGTGGCCGCCCTGGCCGACGCCGTGATTCGCGAAGGTGACGACTACGTGGCTGCAGGCGACCGTGTACGCGCGCTCGAGCGTTACGATCGCGCACTGGTGCTTGCACCCGACAATGCGCTGCTCAACTTCAAGGTGGCACAGTTGCTCGATCAGCAGTTGCGACCGGTGGAGGCGCTCATGCGATACCAGAAGTTTTTACTGTCGCTTGACCTGCAGCGTATCGACGCCGTTGGCACCCAGAATGCCAAGCTGGCTGAAGCAATTGCACTTGCACAGCAACGCATCGTTGTGCTTGATCGCCGCTAGTCGGCCGACACACCTTCATCGCCGTCGGAATCGTGTTTCACTCACTCCGTCGCTTTCGTGGCCTGCTGGGTATGAGCCTGGTCGTATTGGCTGTGCCGCTGCTGAGCGCGTGCTCGTCGCTGTTTCGCGGCACCATGCGCACGGCCTCCGTGGCGCCGAATGGTTTGCCGTGGGGTGAGGAGCTGGTACGACGTTCGCTCATGCTCGGTACGTATGAACAGGCGTTTGTGCGCACGCGGAACGACCGGAGCAGCATGCCCAACGATGACCTGCTCCGCGCACTGTTTCGTGGTCAGGTTTCGTACTATGCCGGCCGCTGGGCCGAGAGCGCGGAAGCGTTTGCAGAAGCGGAACGGCTGACCGAGGCGCGCTACACCAAAAGCGCGTCGCGGGGTGTGTTGTCAGTGCTCACCAATGACCACGCACTCAAGTACGTGCCACCGCGCACCGAGCGGCTGTTCGCACGCTATTACGCGATGATGGTCCGCGTGCAATCGGGCGATGTGCAGGGCGCCGCTGTGGAGGCGCGACGGTTGTCGGCATTGCTCGAGCAATCCCGACATGACGTGGATCCCGACGAACGGGCCACGCATGCGGCACTGCGCGAGGTCGCGGGCGGCGTGTTTGAAGCGGCGGCCGAGTGGAACGATGCCGGCGTGGCGTACCGAAACGCAGCGCTGCTGCGAGGGGTGCCGCGCGCCGAAGTGGATTCCCTACTCGTTGCGCGGCCGCTTGGCGATAGTGCAACCGTTGTGCTGGTGCTGGAAAGCGGATTCGTCGCGCATTATGTGGAGCACATGCTGGCGGTGCCGCTGGACTCACGTGAAGTAGGGCAAGCAAAGCTGTCACACGTTTCGCAGTTTCTGGCGGCGATGGAGAATCTCCCGAGCGGCGGCGTGTTTGTTGACAATGGGGCCGTTGTTTCAGGCACCCGCTATCTGGGCGATCGTCGCGCACATCGCACGTGGCTGGAGATCGCCTGGCCCGGCTTGGTGCGACCGAACTTGCCAAGGGCGCCGGTGCAGTTCGGGCTGAGCGTTATGTCGCAGGCCCACGCAGCGCAGGACAGCGTCACCCCGGGCCCCGAGCCGTGGCGTGCGAGATGGGAGGTGCCGCACACCGGCGTGATGACGGCTGAGCTCAGTGACGCGATTGGCGCCGATGCGCGTCGCCAGCGCGCGGCGCGGCTGGCCCGGCTGACCGCTCGCACCGTTACTCGAGTGGCGGTGGTGGAGGCCGTGCGCGACCAGCACGGCGAGTTTGCGGGGTTGATGGCCGGTTTTTTCGCATCGGGATTGGAGCGCGCAGACACTCGTGCGTGGCACTTGTTGCCGGGTCGGCTGTCGCTGGTTCGTGCGACGGTGCCGGCCGGCAGCGTAACCTCACGTCTGATGGTGGGGGCCGGCCCCAACGCGCTCCCGGTTGCGATTTCACCTTTTACGGCGCGGGCCGGCATGGTATACGTTTTACCCGCGCGCGTCTGGCGTGACCCTGTGGAGATGCCACGCACGGTTGCGCATTCCCCGTGGTGACATTCGGGCGCTGTGGCGCGTGTTTGGCGAGCCGTGAGGGTGACAGCGCGCCGCACGACGGGTGTGCAGATGGAATGCAGCGCGAACAGTCTCGTAACCGCCCTGCAACTCGGCGCCGATTTTTACGTAGTACTACAGATGACCAATCCTCACTCTTCGCCTCCCGTACTTATGCGCCGTACCCAATCAAGTGCGCTGCTTTCCGTGTTGGCCGCAGTCTTCGCGACTGCTTCCGCGAACCCGCTGCAGGCTCAGCAGGCTGAACAGCCGCTAACCGGTGCCGTGTCGGCCGGGTTGTCACTCAACGTGACGGCGCCACGTGGTGCGTTCGCCGAAACCACGAACAACGGATTTGGACTGAGCGCCAACGTACTTTTCCGACTCGAGCCCAACTCCATTCTGAACTTTCGCGCCGACGTGGCTTTTCAGAACTACGGCAACGTGCGACAGCGTGTACCGCTGAGTCCCACTCTTGGCAATCTCATTCGCGTGGATCTGAACACGTCCAACAACATTGCCACGTTTCTGGTGGGACCGCAGCTGCTTGGGCCAACCGGTGCGTTCACTCCATACGCTTCGGCGCTGGGTGGGTTCTCCGCCTTCTGGACGTCGAGTTCGGTGGAGGGCACCGACAATCAAAGGCCCTTCGCCAACACCACCAACTCCACTGATTTTGCGTGGGCCTACGGCGGTGCAACCGGGGCCTACATCAGGGTACGCAACGGTGCCCGGCCAATCCAGTTGGATCTTGGGGTGCGCTACTTGCGTCATGACGATGTCACGTACCTGACCGCCGACGAGGTGCGTCAGTCGTTCGAAGACCAGCGCAACCCTCAGCCGCTGCGCTCGCGGGTGGATTATTTCACTTATTACGCGGGCGTGCAGGCGATCGTGTTTTAAAGCGCCACGCGCGGCTCGCTAACTGTCAAAATCCCGTTGGCCGCGGTCCCGTTTTTTGCTCGCGCGTTGCTTTTTTTCGTCAAGCCTGCGCTCCACGGCACCGCGTGTCGGCTTGGTCGCTTTGCGCGGCACCGGATCGGGCAGAGCGGCACGGATGATCGCCACCAGTCGTTCGGCTGCGGCATCCCGGTTGCGGCGCTGACTGCGATGTTCGGCCGCCACCAGCCGCAATACGCCCGCACTGTCCACGCGTCCGCTCAGCCGCTGCACCACACGCGCACAGTGTGCCGGTGAGAGCGCATGCACCAGCGATTCGCTGGCCGCCGGACGCCAGCGCAATTCGATGCGCGTGGCGCTGCGATTGACATGCTGGCCACCTGGACCGCCTCCGGTTGTGGCGCGAAACTCCAGTTCGTCGGGTGCCAGTGACAGGTGGTGATTGATCACCAACGCGCCGCGTGTCGCCTCGCGCCTCTCGGGTGTATTGCGCTCATCGCTCATACTTTGCGCGGGCCCACTCTAACGTTGCTCACTCACGGCCACCGGGCACGACGCACCGATTTTGTGCCAGCGCTTGTGTCAGCTCTTCCGGTGTTGGTCGCTCATCGAGCGACGGCGCCAGAAAAACTGCCACATACTCACCCGGCACGCTCCGGTCTACCGTGTCTACGCGGTAACCCACGGCGGCCAGCTCACAGCGCAGTAGCTCGTACGGCGTCCCGTGGCCCCACGTGGGTCGGTCCAGATCGAGAATCACCACGCGGCCGCCTGGTTTGAGCGCAGTGGCCAGGTTCCAGAGTAAGCCAAAGGGCTGCGTGATCTCGTGATACATGTGCACCAATAATGCGGCATCGAGTGACGCCGCCGGCAGGCGGGGATCATGCGCCTCGCCGCGTACCACATCTACATTGGTCCAGCCGGAACGCGTGACCCGGTCCGAGAGCAAGTCCAGATAACGGGGCACAATGTCCTCGCCGTACACCCGACCCGTCTCGCCAACGCGCGGTACCAGTCGTGCTACGTAATAGCCGTCGCCGGCGCCGATGTCGGCAATGTGTTGGCCTTCCTTGGGATCGAGAATGCGCAGTACCCGTTCGGCTTCGCCATTGTCGTCGCGATCGTCCTCGTTACTCCAACGAGGTGCCACAATGTCGGCGATGGCGCGCGTGGGCGCAGGAAACGCGCTTTCGGGTGCGCCGGGTGGGGCCATCTCACGCGCGGTAATGGCGGTAGTATTTGACGCGTCCGCTACGTTGTTCCCAGCGTCGGATGACTGGCAGCCACTCGCTGTCAGCCACGCGCCCAGAACAAGGGCACCGGCGAACGCTTGGACCGTCGTGACGCGGCCAATACGCGCCGATCTGTTCATCGCACAACCGGTGCGCGCGTCAATACACGCAGCGCGGCAACACGTCGTCCGTCCATTGCAACCACCTCAAGTTCTCCGCCCGGAAACGTCACTCGATCTCCAAGATGTGGCAAACGGCCGATCGCCGAAAACGCATAGCCACCCAGTGTGGTCCAGTCGCCTTCGGGAATGGGCAGTCCGTAGTCCGATCGCACGTCAACCAGCGAGAGCGATCCGGCAAGTTCCAGCACGCCATCGGTGACCACCGACTCACGCGCGATCTGATCGTACTCGTCGGCAATGTCACCCACGACCTCTTCAATGAGATCTTCCAGCGTTACGATCCCGGCGGTACCACCATATTCGTCGAGCACCACCGCCAGATGTGCACGTGTACGCCGCAGGTCGTCCAGCACTCGCTCCGCCGCACGGGTGGCTGGCACAAACAACGGGTCCCGCAGATGCTCGCTGAGCTGGAAGGGCTCCGTCTTCTCATAGAGCCAGAAATCCTTGGCCAGCAACACGCCTACGATGTCGTCGAGTGTTTCCCGGTATACCGGATATCGCGAGTAGCGTTCCGTTCGCAGCGTCTGCCGGATGTCATCTTCGTCTGCGTCGTGTGAAATCGCCGCCACATCGGTGCGCGGGCGCATTACGTCCCAGGCTTTCTTGTTGTGGAAATCGAAGACGCCCGCCAGCATCGCCGAGTCGCTCTCGTCGAGTGTGCCGTGGGCGCGCGATTGCATCACCAGCAGGCGGAGTTCCTCGGGGGAATGCACATGTGCGCCCTCGCTGGCTGGCTCGACGCCCAGCAGGCGCAGCAGCCGATTGGCGGTGCCTTGCAGCAGCGCGATAAAGGGCGACATGACGTTGGAGAAGACGATCAATGGCCTCACCACCCACAGGCTCACGCGCTCCGGCCGAATGAGCGCCAGCGACTTGGGCATGAGTTCACCAAAGACGATGTGCAAAAACGTGATCACGGTAAAGGCCACAAAAATGGCCGCACCACTGTGCACCACGCCCGGGGGCAGCGATAGCCCGACCGCGCCCAGCGCGCCATCCACCAGCACGGCAATCGCGGGTTCACCAATCCACCCCAGCGCCAAGGAGGCCAGGGTAATGCCGAGCTGCGTGCCCGAGATGTAGCGGTCCAGATCTTTGAGCGCCCGTTGCACAACCATCGCGCCCCGATTGCCCTGCGATACGAGCTGTTCGATGCGGCTTCGGCGCACGGCCACCAGCGCAAACTCGGCGGCTACGAAAAAGGCGTTGGCCGCCACGAGAAAAAGCACCATGGCCAACCGGAACGCGATCGTTCCGGCACTCAGGGCAACTTCGGTACTGGCAGGGTCAACGGGCATGCGATGTGGAAACGGGCGCGCTCATGGTTCGTCCTTCACGTACTGGTCAGGCATTCTGCAAGAGTCACGGGCACTCCGCGGGTCTTGCATCCTGCGACGTTGTTGGCCCGCGCCGGCCGACAACTCGCTCCGCCATTTCCTCGACATTCGCCGCGAAACGGTCGTGCGGTACACTCCAAGTTATCCGGATATTGCGGTCCAACGCATGCTCGACCCACACCGAGTGCTCCGGTGGGTCTGGGTTGGCCGTGTCGTGATTGGATTCGCGATCCTCGTTGCCGCCGTGTTCGTGTGGGAGCAGGCCGAACCGCAGGATACGCTGATCGCTACGCTCGCATTTGCCGCAGCGATCCTGGCCACGGTGGCGTCGGCCATGTACCACGAAATATATCGCCGCCCCACCGGTCGCGGATTCTTTCTTCTGCAGTGCGTGCTGGACCTGCTGCTCGTTACCGCCGTTGTGCACATCACGGGCGGCTGGAGCTCACAGTTCGCCGCCCTCTACATCCTGGTGATCGCGGTAGCGGCGCTGCTGCTTCCCTTCCGGGATGGCGTGTTGGTGGCGGTGCTGGCCAGCGCGCTCTACGCCATGGATGTACTGCTGTTCCGGCTGGAGACGCCGGCGCTGGCCATTTGGGTGCAGGTGGCGGTGTTCGTGGTGGTCTCGGTTGGCAGTGGTGTCATTGCCGCTCGATTGCGTCAGGCCGGGGACGGACGCGACGCGCTGGCGGCGCAGCTGGTCAAGGTGCAGCTCGAAGCGGCGGACATTCTGCGCAGCATTCAGAGCGGTATTGTGACCGTCGATGCGACTGGCCATCTGCTGTATGCCAACCCAAGCGCGTCCGATCTGCTGGGGCTGGCGCTGCGCGGCATGGTTGGGCGGCCGGTGCTTCGCGAACTGGCGTCCGTTGCACCGGAGTTGGCGTCTGTGCTGGAGCAAACAACTGCGGACGGGAATCGTCGCACGCGCGTGGAAGGCACGATTCAGCGAGACGGACACACCATATTGGTGGGTTTGACGACCACAATCGCCGAACGTGGTGGACCGGGCGGCGCACGCACCGCGACGGCCATTTTCCAGGACATCTCCGACAGTAAACGCCTGCAGGCGCTTCATGTGCGCACGGAGCGCTTGCAGGCTGTCGCTGAACTGAGTGCGTCGCTGGCCCACGAAATTAAGAATCCGCTGGCGTCGATTCGGAGCGCCACCGAACAGCTGGCACGGCGCAGCCTGAAGCGCGCCGACGCCGACGAAGACGAACAAGCGCTCTTTGCGCTCACGGTGCGGGAGTCAGATCGTCTGAGCCGCCTGCTCAGTGAGTTTCTGGATTTCGCGCGCACCCGTGCGGCGCAACTCACACCGGTTGATGTGGGTGCGGTGGCGCGATCGGCTGTCTCGCTGGTGCAGCAACACCCGGCCTGTCATGATGGCGTGCGTGTTTCGCTCGAGATCTCGGGTCGCGAGGCGTCATGTATTGTGGCCGGTGACGATGACCTGTTGCATCGCGCGGTGTTCAATCTTGTGCTCAACGCGGTGCAAGCGGTTGAAAAGGGCGGCGAGGTGCGGGTGCACGTGGCGTCTGCCACCGATTCCGCACTCGAAGGCGAAGCGATTGCCGTGCGCGTGACCGACACCGGCCCCGGCATTCCCGCCAACATGCGCGAGCGATTGTTTGAACCGTTTGTGACCTCAAAAAACGGTGGCACCGGACTTGGGCTGCCCATCGTGCACCGGGCCGCTGAAGCGCATCGCGGCGTCGTGCTGGTTGATCATCTCGAACGCGGGTCACAGTTCACACTGTTGCTGCCCCGCGTGCATATCACGGCGTCGCACGAAGCGATTCCTTCCTCCATTTCCCTGGCCAGAGCGTCGTAATGACTTCTCCAGCGATGCCTTCCGCCGCGGTGTTGCCTCGCGTTTTGCTTGTTGACGATGAAACGGGCATTCTCGAATCCCTGCGCATTCTACTCAAGGGCGAGGGCTTTCATCCGGTACCCGCACTCGGCGGAAGAGCCGGACTCGATCGCCTTGATGACGGCGAACCGGATGTGGTGCTTACCGACATTCGCATGCCCGACGTCACGGGCGTGCAGGTGCTGGCCGCCGTGCGCGCGCGCTACCCGTCATGTCCGGTGATTCTGATGACGGCTCAGGCCACACTGCAATCGGCCATGCAAGCGGTGAACGAAGGCGCGTTCTACTACATACAAAAGCCATTTCGCAACGACGAGCTGCTGGCCATTCTGCGACGCGCCGTGGAGCACAAACAGTTGCGTGCCGAAAACACGGTTCTTAAACAGGAAATCCGGAAACGTGACCGACACAGCACGGTGACCGCGATCGGCCGGAGTCGCGCGTGGCAGGATGCACTGCGCATGGCCGAAATGGTAGCACCAACGGACAGTACCGTGCTGATCACCGGCGAATCGGGCACCGGTAAGGAAGTGATTGCGCGTTATGTGCATGACCTGAGCGGACGTACCGAGCTGCCGTTTTTGTCCATCAACTGCGGCGCCCTGCCGGAGTCGTTGCTTGAGAGCGAACTGTTTGGACACGTGAAGGGCTCGTTTACCGGTGCCGTCAAAGACAAGACCGGACTCTTTGCTGCGGCGGCCGGCGGCACGTTCTTTCTCGATGAAATCGGTGAGACCACGGCGGCCACGCAGGTCAAACTGCTGCGCGTGTTGCAACAGCGTGAAGTGATTCCGGTAGGCGCCACAGAATCGATTCCGATCAATGCACGCGTGATCGCAGCCACCAATCGCGATCTCGAGGAGGAGATCAAGCGCGGTAGCTTTCGTGGCGATTTGTACTATCGCTTGAACGTGATTGCCCTGCATTTGCCACCGCTGCGTCATCGTGCTGATGACATTCCGTTACTCGCCGAGCACTTTCTGTCACGCGTGGCGAAGCAGCGCGGGGAAGCACCCATGCAGCTGTCTGAAGGCTCACGCGACGCCATGATGGCCTACCAGTGGCCCGGCAACGTGCGCGAGCTGGAGAACGCGTTGGAGCGCGCCGTGATTCTGTCCAGCGGCGAGTTCATTCAGGCCGACGCGCTGCCGGCGCGCATCGTGGAGCGGCGCGCAGAACCGTTGGTGGCCGATCGGGCGCCGTCAACGCCCACCCTCGAAGCGATTGAACGCGCGTACATCGCGTGGGTGTTGCAGAACGAAAGCGGCAACAAGAGTCGAACGGCCGAGGTGCTGGGCATCGATCCGTCCACGTTGTATAGAAAATTGGCGCGGTATGGGGAGGACGCGGCGTAGCGATTGGGCAGCTGCAGTGCAGAGTGCGCGCAGTTTCCGGCCAGCAGCAACGCGATTATCACACGTGCAGCACACATGTTTCACCAGCGGCCCGGCCCATGCACGTCATGGCGCCGGGCCGTTTTGCACGCTGCAAGAATTCGTGCGAAACGCGGCCTGCAATACGGTGATGGGGCACGCGTGCAAATGATGTAAGTGATTGCCACACAACGTGTTTGTGTTCGTCATCGCCCGTGGCCCGCGCATTGCCTTACTGGATGGTGTCGCGCAGGACTCGAGTGAGACTGTGTTGATCGAACCCTCAATCTCTTGGAGATACGGATATGCCCCGGAACCGCACTCGCAAAGGCTTTACGCTCATCGAACTTCTGATCGTTGTCGTGATCATCGGCATTTTGGCCGCTATCGCGATCCCGAAGTTTGCTGAGACCAAGGAAAAGGCGTACATGTCGTCCATGAAGTCTGACCTGAAGAACATCGCCACGTCAGCTGAAGCGTACTTCTCAGACGAAAACACCTATGTCGGATTCACGCCGAACCCGGCTTCGAACGGCGGTGATGTAATCACGTTCACGCCTGATGGTGCGGCTGGCTGGTCGGCCTCGGCCTCGCACCCGGGCGCCCCGGGCTGGACCTGCATCAACGCGGCTGGCAGCACGGTCGCAGCGGGACTGCCGGACGGCGAAGTCACCTGCTCAGAGTAATCAGCGTACAACGCTGAAGCACAGCCGGTCCATCGGACCGGGGCAAAAAGGGGTCGAGCGCATGCTCGGCCCCTTTTTCGCGCGCCGCTGGACCCCGCGCGCGCGATCGAGCACCTTCCTGCGCGTGACCCATTCCACCAACTCAACACGCCGCACCATTGTCGCGCCCTTTGCCCTGCTTGTGGCCACCACGGCATTGGCGCTCGTTGGCGCCTCTCTGGCGGGGCCAGTGCTCGCCACCACAGCTGGCGCTGCGTATTTCCTCCCGCTCGCGCTGCTGGCCATTTTCGCCGCGTGGTTTCTGATCGCCCGCTATCTCTTGCGACGCCATGTGCTCGGACCGTTGCAATACAGCCGCGAAGCGAACGCGGCCCTGCTTCGCGCCGACAAGCTGGCCGCCACCGGACGATTTGCGGCCGGCGTGGCCCACGAGGTGGGCAATCCGCTCAGCGCCATTGCCAACTACGCGCACGTGGTGCGGCAGCGCGCGGAGTCGGTGCAAGGCATCGGGGAGCCGCTCGACGGGATTGAGCGCGAGGTGGAACGTATCGATCGCATTGTGCGCGGGCTGCTCGACTATGCGCGCCCTCGCCGCAACACGCCTCGCGGTGTGCAGGTGGCCGACGTTATTGAGCAGGTCCTGGGGTTGCTCACTGATCAGGGTGTGTTGCGGCGTGTGCAAGTGCAGCACACGCTGAACGATGGGCAACTGGAAGTGTTTGCGGAGAGGCAGGATCTGGAACAGGTTTTTGTGAACCTGCTGCTCAATGCCGTTGACGCCATGGAAGGGGTGGGCACGATCAGCATTCGATCACGTCGGCTGCCCGCCGACTTCATGCACGAGGTGGCTGAACGTCGTCGCCTGGATGATGAACCCGACGAACGCTTCGTACATGAGCCAAACGTACGGGCGCGAGTGTGGATGAATCGACGCGAGTCATCAGCCGCAGTACTGCAGGTTGTGGTGGCCGACTCCGGACCGGGCGTGCAGCCGGACGATCGCGATCGCGTGTTCGAGCCGTTCTTCAGCACGAAGCCAGCGACGCGTGGAACCGGTCTTGGACTGGCTATCGTGGCGCAAACGGTTGAGGGGCTCGGCGGCACCGTGTGGACACAGCAGGCGCGTGAAGGCGGAGCGG
This sequence comes from Gemmatimonadales bacterium, assembly GCA_038203945.1. Classification (GTDB taxonomy): domain Bacteria; phylum Gemmatimonadota; class Gemmatimonadetes; order Gemmatimonadales; family Gemmatimonadaceae; genus JAABRT01. The sequence goes on along the minus strand of JBBRDJ010000024.1, from coordinate 16,375 downwards.
CATTCGTGATTCTGTTGCCCGTGCGGTAAAATGATGAAGGGGTTTGTGCACAGTGGTTGCAAGTTGTGCCATGCCTCCTTCTCTCGACACTCACTGCAGTAATCGCTCCCGGTTTTGCGGGTCGGCGTTGCCCCTTCGATTGGCGAAGGTCCGTTCCGGTAGAGCGCTCGTCGAGCTGCTGGTGTCCACGCTGCTCTTGTCGGTGGCCGCTGCCGCCACGCTCTCGTTGTTGCAACTGACACTGGCGGCATCAACACGCATCTCCGATCTCACGCAGGCTCGTGATCTGGCACGGGATCTGGCCGAACAAACCGTGGTCACACCGTGCGCGGCCGCGGCCGGCGCAGTCACGCGGGCGCGCATCAATGCGCACTGGTCACCGAGCACGGTGCAGCAGTCGGTGAATCTCTCGCTCTCCATCAGTTTTCTGCCGCATGCCGTAGGCATTGCACCGCCACGGTCGCTGAACGCGGTATTGGCTGGGTGGTGCGCATGACGCAAGTCGCGGAAGGGCGCGGTGCCAGGGTGGTGTACATCATCACTGACAAGGTGGTGCACTTGAGCGCTGTGCGCGGTGTGCGCGCGCGACCAGGCAGCGCGCTGTTGGAGCTGCTCGTGGCCATGCCGCTGGCGTTGTTGGTGGCCGGGCTGGCGGTGCAGCTGTTTGTCACGCAGTTGCGTGTGACCGCCCGCGTGGAGGGAAAGCTTCACAATCAACGCGAACTGGAGCACGCTGCCATGGTGCTTGCGTCGGAGCTGCGCGGCGCATCGGCCAATTCACTCGAAAGCTGGACTGATAGTAGCCTCGTACTGCGCAACGCTGTCGCTGTGGGCATTGTATGCGCTACACCGGCACCGCACGTGGTAGACATCATCGTGGGAGACGCCAGCGATCCACTGCGTGCTGCTCTCTTCGCCGCACCTCGCGCGGGTGATGTGCTCGCCGCGCCAACCGCCGATACAAGCAATGCGGGCGCACCGCTGGCGGAACTCGACAGCAGCAGTCGCTATGCCACAGTCACTCACGCACAAACCGTCTCGTCTGCCTGCAGCGCATCACCACTTCGACGGTCTGCATCGGCGTCTCCATGGCGGCTCACCATAGTGCCGCTGGCATCGGGTTCGGTCGCCATTGGCGAGTTGGTCACGGTGGCGCGTCGCACCGAATGGCGCGCCTATCGTGCAGCCGATGGCGAGTACTATCTGGGCAAGCGTGAGTGGAACGGCAGCGTGTGGAGCATTACGCAACCAGCGATTGGTCCGCTGTTACCCAACGTACAGGCCGGCTTCCGTCTGTCCGTCGCGCGAGCAAACGGAACGCCCGTCAATACTGCGGATCCCGATGCACGAATGCTGCAGCTCACGTTCCGCATGCCACGTCGACCCCACAACGTTGCCACGCCTTACGACTCGCTGCTTGTGCAGCTCGCATTGCGAGGTGGACGCTAATGCCAGACCGCAATCGCCGCGGCTTTTCTCTGGTGATCGTGCTCGTACTCACCAGCGCGCTGCTGTTCATTGCAGTCGCCTTTGCCGATGCTGTGGTGCAGTCGCTGCGCACAACGCGATTGGGTTGGCAAGGCGAACGCGCCACACACGCCGCAGACGGCAGCGCACTTGGCGCGCTCGTTTCCTGGGACGCTTCATCGGCTGCGCGCCTCCGCGTCGGCGAATCGGACACACTCGCAGGATCGGCCAGCGCGACGCTGCGCACCGGTGTTGTCCGTACGCGAGTACAAGCGCGTGCGTATGTGCTTGAAGGGTGGGCAGAAGTCACCGATGGCGCGCTGCGCCCGTCCACGCGACACGTTTGGCGCGCGGTTCGGCTGCAATGGCCTGCGGTGCCCGCGCACGCCGCACTTACCGCTCTACGCAACGTCAGTATCGGACCGCAGGTTGCCATACTGGGAGCTGATGCGCAGCCGACAGGATGGAACAACGAATGCGCCGCCGACACTCGCACGCATCCCACAGTCGCACTGCTGGGCGGCTCGTCAACCGTTGATTCGCTGTCTGTGATCGCCGGCGATGGCACGCCGGTTCGGACCATTCCGTCAACTCAGCAGGCTGAACTCGACAGCGCTGTTTCTCTGGCGATCATGGAGATTACCACGCGCGCCACCGTTGTCACCAATGACAGTGTGTTGTCGCTTGACGCATTCAGCATGAGCACGCCCGCCTGTCCGCTCTGGTTTGGTGATGCGCGACGAACCGCCGCCGCACACGATGAATGCAGCCGTCGCTGGCCCATTGTGATTGCCAATCATCCGGGGGAAACGCAGCTCACCGGCGCCATCGCCGCGCAAGGCACGCTCATTGTCATGGGTGATCTGCGGGTGCACGCCGGCGTGCGCTTTTCCGGCGTTGTGCTCGTAACCGGGCGCCTCACCATTAATGCGGCCCCGTCCACGCCTTCGGAACTGATTGGCGCAGTGATTGTGCGCGATTTGCTGAACAGCGGAAGCGCTATCAACGGTGCAGTGGTCATCCAATCCAGCCGCTGCGCGCTGCGGCTGGCGCTGGCTGCGGCCGGTCAAGCGCATCCTCTCCAGCAGTACGGATGGACGGAACGACCTTGAAGCGGCGCACCCTCTACATCACTCGTCCCGTGCGGCACCGCACCTGCTCTCACTGGCCTCCCTGCAGGCAGCATCGCTGACACGGCGTGACACCGTCGTCTCGCGATCGCTCCGCGACCGCACAGAGCGAGCCAATGGTGTCACAAATCCTGTCGTCAGGTAGGGGGGCCCCCCTCCATCTGGCGTTACTTCGCTCTTCGCCGGTCGTATGGAGGGTGAATCGCCCGACCTCTCAGGTCAAAGTGTCCAGTGCCGTTTGTGTGACGCTTTTGCCAGGGATCGCCCCGGTCTTACGACCACCACCGCGCAACCCCCTGCCGTATGCAGCTCTTCGGCCGAAAGAAAATGACTGTTGGACTCGATATCGGGTCAGGCCTGGTCAAGGCCGCGGTCATCGATCATGCCGGTGCCACACCGGAACTCACCAAAGTCGTCATCACACCGCTCAACGAGAATGCCATCGTTGAAGGTGAGATCATGGATCATGCCATGGTCGCCGATGCAATACGCCAGACAATGGCCGCAATCGGTGCCAAAAAGCCCGACGTGGTCGCAGCAGTAGGCGGGCGCGATGTCATCGTGAAAAAAATTCAGGTGGAACGTGTAAAAGACCCGCAGGCCCAGGAGCTCATTCGCTGGGAAGCGGAGCAGCATGTGCCGTTTGACATGGAATCAGTGGAACTGGATCACCAGATCCTGGATCCCGATGGCGACAGTCTCGAAATGAACGTGCTGCTGGTGGCCGCCAAGCGTGATCTCATCGAGATCAAGCGCCACTTGCTTGCCGATGCCGGCGTCACGCCCAAAATCATGGATGTCGATGCGTTCGCGTTGCACAACGCGTTCGCCATGAACTATCCCGACGCGATGCAGGGCGTGGTGGCGCTGCTTAACATCGGCAACGATGTCACGTCGCTCAGCATCCTCGATGACGGCGTGCCCATTCTCACGCGCGACCTCACGGTCGGCACCCGTCGCATGCGCGAAGACCTGCAGCGCGATCACGGGCTTTCAGCCGAAGAAGCCGAACAGCTGGTACGTGGTTTTGATCGCACGCCGGCGCTCAATGACGTCATCGCGTCGCGCGGTGAGGAGCTGGCGGTTGGACTGGAGCGCGCCATGTCGTTCCTCGCGTCGTCGTCACGTCACTACGGCCAGACACGCGCGGTGTTTGCCTGCGGTGGAGGTTCACGCACGCCGGGCCTGTTGCCATGGCTGGGCGAGCGCCTGCGCATGCAGGTAGAGCCGGCCAATCCACTCGCACGCTTGGCCGTGCGCGAGGGCGCCATGGAGTTCCTGGCCACCGATGAAGTGGCACCACTGCTCATGTTGCCGGTGGGCCTCGCCCTCCGCACTATCTCCTGAGGCGAGGACATCACCATGCAGATTCAGGTAAATCTCCTTCCGGACGGCAAGAAGAAAGGCAAAGCGGGCAAGGGCACCGCGTTCAACGTCGGGGCGGCATTCGCCGGTTTGTCGGACAAGATTCGCGATCCGCTCCTGCTTGGCTCCGTTGGTGCGGTTGCTGTATCGGTCCTCGTTGTGGGCGCGTTGTTCACTACGCAGCAGGCCAGCGCCGGTGAACTTGACGTGCGTCTCGAAAAAGCGGTCAGTGACTCCACTCGCCTCACCACGGTGCTCGAAGCGCGCCGTGTGGCGTCGGCGGAACGCGATTCGGTGAGCCGTCAGGTGCAGATCATTCGCACAATCGACGACAATCGCTACGTGTGGGCGCATCTGCTCGACGAAATCAGCACCGCGTTGCCGCAGTACACGTGGCTGACGTCTGTTGAGCAAACCAGTAAGGCCAAACTGCCCGCCGGTGCCGAGGCGTCTGAGCCCGTCGCCGAGGGACGCGCTGCCGCCAAGGCGGGGAAGGAGACCGAAACTGCAGCGGCACAGGATTCCATCGTGATCCATCAGCCGATCGAGTTTCGCGTGGTCGGACAAACCGTCGACATGCAGGCGCTCACCACCTTCATGAAGGATCTCGAGAGCTCACCGTTTGTGAAGAACGTGATGCTGGTCAAGTCAGAGATCGTCGTGGTGGACGGAAAAGACATCACCGAGTTCCAACTCAACGCCGAGTATGAGGTTGCGCCGCTGTCCACGCTGCGCACTGAGCCGCTCGTTGTTCCTGTCCGCTGACCGAGGCCACACATCATGCTTCAATTTCCAACCAACCAGCGCGACCAGCTCAAGATTGTCATTGGCTTTGTCGCCGTGGCGCTGGCCGTGGTCTATTACATGTATCCTTATGCCGCCACGAGCGCACAGCTGGCGCTCGACACCGAACGCGTGGAGTCTCTCGAAGTGGCCAATCGCGCGGCACAAAAGCTGTTCGCCGCTGGCGACGTTGAGGCGTTGCGCACCGAAGCGGCCGAACAGCGCGCTTCATTGGTCGCCATGCGTCGCCTCGTACCAACGAGCAACGAAGTGCCCGCGCTGCTTGAAGAGGTGTCCACAGCAGCGCGTCGCTCCGGACTCGACATCGGCACGTTTACCCCTGAGCCGGTGATCGTGGGCGACAAGTTCGAAACGCATCGCTACAAGGTCACGATCATTGGCGGCTATCACCAGATCGGAGGTTTCCTGGCGAATGTCGGTTCGCTGCCGCGCATCGTCGCCCCGGTGCATTTCCAACTCTCACCGGCCAACCCCGCCAAAGGCTCGCGTCGCGGTGGTGGCTCACGCGTCACAGCCAACGCCAATCGAGTGGGCCTCGAAGCCACCGTCACCCTGCAAACCTATGTGGAGCGCACGGTGCGGTCATCAACCGGTGCACAAGTGGCCAGCGTTCGCGCGGAGAACAACCAATGATTACTCGTACTCAACTTTTCTTCGCGTTCAGCGCGGCCGCCGTCATGACGATCGGCGTGGCGCCGCACACGGTGAGCGCGCAGGCCAGCGCCAAGCCAACCGTACGTCCTGCCGCGAGCCCGGCCGCGAGTGCCGCTGCAGACAGCGCCACGCGTGTCACACGCGGTGAGGCAACGGCGCCTTCAATCAACATCGAACGCGAAATTTACAGCTATGCCGGTCTTGGTCGCCGCGATCCCTATGAGTCGCTCATGGCCACGGGCGAGCTGCGTCCACTCGTGAGTGATCTGCGCCTCACGGCTGTCGCGTTCGACCCTGTCGGTCGCAACTCGGTCGCCATCCTGCGCGATCTCACGTCGCAAGTGCAGTACCGCGTACGTGTCGGGCAAACGCTCGGCCGACTGCGCGTATCCGGTATCCGGCAAAAGGCCGTGATCTTTTCCATTGACGAGTTCGGATTCAGCCGGCAGGAAACGCTGCCACTGACGAGCGATTCCACCACAACGAGGACGCGATGATCGTTCAGTCGACGGCCGCGGTGCTTACCGTGGCCCTGGTGCACGCATGGGCAGCAGGGCTGCCCGTGCGCCCGGAGCCACACACCGCTGTCACCAACGCCGCCGTGCGTTGGACCACGCTGCATGCAGCCGCCGCGTCCAATGTGACCGGTGTATCGCTTGTACCAGGAGACGGTGGCGCTGAGTTGCGCATTGCCGTGGACGCCGCCGCCAAGGTGTCGGACTTCACGCTGTCAAATCCCAATCGCATCGTCATCGACATCACTGGTGCGCGCTTGTCAGTGAAGCCACGCGGATACGATCGAACGCAGCGCGGAATGATTACCGATCTGCGCGTGGCGCAGTTCAATACGGATACCGTGCGCGTGGTGCTCGAGCTGAGCGGCAAGCAGGCGTACGTGGTCCGTCAGGAAGGTGGAGAAATCCGTGTGAGTCTGAGAGGCGCTGCAGAGTTCGCGCGTTGGGACATGGCACCGGGAGCGTTTGCACCCACCACTCGCACCGCTTCAGCGTCGCCCTCGTCAATCACGCCAATCAGCTACGCCGCGGAAGCGGCGCAGTTCAAGTCGGACGCCATCGACGACATGCTCGACGCGCCCGTACCAACGCGCGTCCTTCCGGCGCCAACGGTCACGCTTGCCTCGCAGACTGCAGGGCTGAGCAACGTGCCGGTCGAAGCGCTTCGGCCCGCGCCGATCGTACCGGCCGCGCTGGTCAATCCGGCTGAGGTGTTGAATCAACCGGCTGTTCGTGTTGCGACTGTCGTATCGCGCGACGAGCGCGCAGGTCGTGTCGATGCGTCGGCGAGTTCGTTCTCTTCGGGAGACGCGCCGGTTGCCATTTCGCTGCCGATCTCGATTCCCAAGGCGCCGGATGTCATGCGCGCTACGCGCGTGCAGCCGTCGCAGCAGCCCCGTATCACGATCAGTGTGGACGGCACCGACATTCGCGATGTCATCGCAACGTTCGCTTCGTTCTCCAGTCGCACAATCATCGTGGGCAAGGACGTCTCGGGTACGGTCACCGCCGACATCACGGACAAGCCATGGGACGTCGCGCTGCAGGCCATCCTGCAGTCGCAGGGTCTGGCTGCCACGGAAGATCCCAGCGGCATTATCACGGTTGACAGCTATAGCTCACTCTCCAGAAATCAGTCGCTCGAGCCGCTCATTACGCAAATCGTCAATGTGAACTACGCCAAGGCCGCAAGCCTCGTGCCAACAGTGCGCGCGCTGCTGGCTCGTGACTGCTCGAATCTGGCCACCATGCAGGTAGGCCGCGATATGGGCGGCGGCCAAGGTGGTGGCGGCGGAGTGCAGGGCGCACAGCAGGGCGAAGGACAGGGCTGCGCCATCCGTGGCTCCGTTTCCGCCGACAGCTCCACCAACAAGCTGATCATCAGTGAAGTCCCCACGCGTCTGCCCGAACTGATCAAGCGCCTGCAGGAGCTCGACGTGCGCACGCCGCAGGTCGCGATCAAGGCCAAGATCATTTTCATCAACCGCACGGGCATTCAGGACATTGGTCTGGCGTATGATCTGGGCACCGGCTCCAAGCAGTTCTTCCAGCAGTTGGTGCCGCGCACCGATCCCAATACGCTCGTTCCCGTGGACACCGATGCCGATGGTGTGCCCGACTCGCGTGGCGGCGGTACGCCGTTCCAGGGACCGGCCCGCATCGCGTTAGGCGGCAACGCCATCTCCGGCATCGCCAATGCCAACAACGCGATCAAGCCGAACGCCCTCAACCTGATCTACTCCACCGCACTCGGCCGTTATCAGCTCACGGCGTTCCTGAACGCGCTCCAGACGTCCTCGCTGGCTGATGTGCAGTCCGAGCCCAGCGTCACGATTCTCAACAACCGTACGGCTGAAATCTTTGTCGGTCAGGAAATCCCGATTCGCGTCATCGACGCCAGCGCCGGCGGTGCCGGTGGCGGCGGTGGTGGTGGTGGTGGTGGCGGTGGCGGCGCCGGAATGGATCCCAGCGCGCAGACCTTCTTCCCGCGCGCCTCAGTGCAGATCAAGGAAGCCGGTATCCGTCTGAGTGTGACGCCGCAGGTGACCAACAACCGCATGGTCATCCTTGACATCAAAGCCGAGAACTCCAACGCCGAAGTGGGTCCGTCTGATGTCGGCATCATTTTCAATCAGCAGCGGGCCGAAAGCCAGGTGCTGGTGGCCGACGGCGAAGCCGCGGTGATTGGTGGACTTACGGTCACCGAAGTCTCGCGCTTCCGCAGTGGGATTCCGTTCCTCATGGACGTGCCGTTCATTGGTCGCCTGTTCTCACAGAACACCAACAGCGAGACCAAGCGTGACCTGCTTATCCTGGTGACCCCGTACATCCTCGAAGACGGTGCTGCCGCACCGCCTCCAGGCCGCTAAGCCACGAGGAGCACTCACATCATGCCTGCATTCGCCATGACCCAAATTTCACCGCTCCGCCGATCCGGTGCGCTCGCTCTGCGAGCCACCGTGCTCGGGTTGGCCGTGCTCGGGCTGGCGGCGTGCGAAGGGGATGAGGTCATCGATCCTCCCTTTCGCGACACCGCCAAACCACGGGTCTCCATGACCCGTGCCATCAATCCGCCGGATTCCGCGCTCGTATTTGCGGTGCGCGCGGTGGATGACATCGGCCTCAAGAATATTCGCATTCAGCTTTCCGGTGGTTACAACGCACTCATCGACACCACGTTCAGCACTGCTGTTCAGGAGTTCACATTCAATGTGAACGCGGTGATTCCAACGTCGGCCGCACTGGGCAGTACGGTCTTCGCCCGCTCAGTCGCCGAGGACGGCGCGGGTAACGTGTCCGATACGGCCACGCTTCTGCTTACAATCGGCAACCTGCAACCGCCCATCGCTGTGATTACAAGTCCGACGGCGGGTACCAAGGTCGTTCGGGGCAAGTCGCTCGTGCTCGCGCTGAGTGCGCGTGCGCGATACGGTGTGCGTACCCTTGGGTTTGTCAGCAGCGGCGCATTCGCCTCAACAGACTCGGTGCTGTTTACCGGACTGTTGCGCGACTCCGCCGCCACGCTCGACACGCTCGTGGTACCCGACTCGGTCAGAGGCGCCACGATCACCGTCACACCGTTCGTCACCGATTCGCTCAATCAGCGCGTACTCGGTAACCCGGTGGCCTATGCGGTGCAGAGCCCCGATAGTGTTAACACAATTCCAATCGTAAGCACCGGAGTGGCCCGACGCCTCGAAATCACCGATACGATCTTTGTTTCAGCATCCGATCCGGTGGGCATCATCGCGCTCGGCTACGAGGTGCGCACGCTCGGCGGCGCACTGTTGGTCGCCGACTCGGTGCAGTCCGACGGCAGCTTCAGCAATCTCGTTCGTACCTTCAACACCCGCATTCCGGTGAGCGTCTTTCCCACACCAGTGCTGGTGCGAGGCTTCGCCAGAAACGCCAACGGTCGCCGCGATTTTGCACGCTTCCCGTCCGGTGCGTTGCGTGTTGATACGGCGCAGGTCGTGGCCGGTTACACACGTCCGCTGCCTGAGGGCGGAAAAATCGCCGACGCGATCTACTTCCCGCGCAACAATCGACTGTATCTCTCCAACATCGAGCGCAATCAGCTCGAGGTGTACAACCTCGCCGACTCCACGTTCCGTCAGGCGATCAACGTTGGTTCGCGTCCGTGGGGTATCTCCGCCTGGCCGCGCAATCGTGACGGCGCGATGGGCGACACACTGCTCGTGGCCAACTCCGGCGGTACGACCATCAGCTACGTCAACCTGCTCGGCGGCAATACGGGACAGGAAGTGTATCGCTATCCGCTTCCAAACATCATTGCGTACAGCGTGACGTCGGTGCGAGGCGCAGAAACGGATGAAGTGATCACACAGCGCACGGTCTATGACTTCTCCGATCGTCCGCAGTTCCTGGCCTCAACCTGTCAGGGAAGCAGCGCGCCTGGCTCGCCCTGCGAAGATGTGGTGCTCGTCTATTCAACCACACCAACGCCGGGACAGTCGGCACCGTTTGGCAGCCGAGGCACCGTGCGCTGGGAAAACCTCACGCGTCAGAGCTCGCATTTGTTCTTTGAACAGGCGATTGGTCAGTCTGCCGGACGCGCGGATACGCTCGAGGTCGAACGCTTCGCGGCCGGTGACGTGGGCAGCGACTCCACGCTCGTCCCGTACCGTCAGCGTATCCCGCTGCCCGACGGCTCCTTCTTTGACTACTCGGTGGTCATTCGCATTGACCAGCTTGCGTTCCGCGACACCACCTATGTGCGCAACTCCGGGAACTTCCGGCGCGCCGTGATTGGTGAAGGCGGACCGGTGCTCGGCAGCCGCGGTATGATGTATGACGCTTTGCGAGGCTTCGATCCAACGCCCGTGATTCCGGTGATCGATCGCGGCGTGTCCCGCTCCATGGACGTGTCGGACTACATCGCCAATACGTTTGCTCGCGTACAGGGTGTGGGCATCAACTTCGACGGCGAATTGGCCGCCATCAAGGGTGATTCCACCTACGTCTTCGATCGTGGTCTGCGCTTGCAGGGTATTTTCCAGTCGCGTGGCAGCACCGGTGGCCTTGACTTCCATCCGCTCAACGCCGGTGTCAATACCGGTGCCCTCAACACTCGTCTGGCATTCGTGGCCTCATCAGAACCGGTCATCGATATTTACGACACCTACTGTTTCAGGCGTGTCGCGTCGGTGCCAATCCGCGATCCGATCATCGGACCCGTACGTGCTTCGCAGCGCTCCGATGGCGCGATCGTGCTGGTTGGTGCAACCGTCCGCGGTGTCACGTTGGTCGAGCTGCCGGATAACTTCACCACCACCTGCAACTGATTCGCTGGCCGAGTATCCGTGGGTCGCCACCGGTGATCTGGTAGCGCTCACAACACGCCGCGTTCCTCTCCGGAGCGCGGCGTGTTGCGTTGGGCATCATCATTCGCACTGATTACGTTATCGCCATACCGACTCGCGCACGTTCTCCGGGCGCGCGTGTCCGTAGGCGCGGCGTTCGGTACGCGCTGTCCTCCCCTGTCTCATGTTGCCACATGTTGCGCTTTACTACCGCGGGCGAATCACATGGCCCCGCACTCATTGCGATTCTTGAAGGAATGCCGGCTGGCGTTCCGTTGCTGGCCGCTGACGTTGACGCGCAACTCGCGCGTCGTCAGCAGGGCTACGGTCGGGGACGACGCATGCAGATTGAAACCGATCGCATCGAGTTCCAATCCGGCGTACGCGCCGGCGAAACACTGGGGTCTCCGCTCGCGATGCTCATTCACAATCGCGATTGGAAGAACTGGGTGGAGATCATGGACCCCGCGCCGCGCGAGAGCGACAGCACCACTCCGCGCAAACGTGTTGTCACGCGTGTACGACCGGGACACGCCGATCTCACGGGTGTGCTCAAGTACGATCGCGATGATGCGCGCGATATTCTTGAACGTGCGTCGGCGCGCGAGACCACTGCTCGGGTGGCCGCGGGCGCGGTGTGCCGCCGATTTCTGACCGAACTTGGCGTTCACATTGGGTCACACGTGTCGCACCTGGGCGGCATTGACGCGCAGCCGCCCGCACAGTGGCCGGAAGACATCAACGCCGCGTCCGACGCCTCGGCCGTGCGTATGCTCGACCCCGAGGCAGAAGAGCGCGTCATCGCGCACATCGACGAGATCAAACGGGCCGGCAACACATTGGGCGGGATCGTGGAAGTGGTGGTGACGGGACTGCCGGTTGGGCTGGGCTCTCACGTGTCGTGGGACCGCAAGCTGGACGGTCGTCTCGGTCAGGCCATGCTGTCGATCCAGGCCGTCAAGGGCGTGGAAATCGGGCTCGGGTTTGAGACTGCCCGTCGCAAAGGCTCCGAAGTACACGACGAAATCGAACCGGCCCCCGGACGCACCATCACCGGTCACGTGCGTCGCCGTACCAACCGCGCGGGTGGGCTCGAAGGAGGCATGACTACCGGTGAGCCGTTGGTGATTCGTGTGGCCATGAAGCCCATTGCCACGCTCATGAAACCGCTGGCCACGGTGGATGTGGCCACCGGCGATGTCGCCTCAGCGGCCGCCGAACGGAGTGACGTGACCGCCGTACCGGCCATGGGTGTTATTGCCGAAGCGATGGCGGCGTTTGTGTGCGCGCAGGCGGTGCTGGAGAAGTTCGGCGGCGACTCACTCGGTGAAGTCCAGCGCAATTTGGCCGCATACCTCGCGCGCCTCGACGAGCGGGTGGAGCGTCCGGTCACTCGATGAGCTTGGCCGGCCCGCTCATTCTGGTCGGCTTGCCCGGCGCGGGCAAAAGCACCGTTGGGCGCGCGGTAGCCAAAAAGTTGGGCTGCGGATTTGTGGATTTTGATGTGCGGCTCGCTGAGCGCAGCGGTTCATCAATACCGCAACTCTTTGCAGAGCAAGGGGTTGAAGCCTTCCGGAAAAGGGAATACGATCTCACATTGGAACTGTGTTCGGAGCCGCCGATGGTGTGGTCTCCGGGCGGCGGCTGGGCGACAATTCCGGGCATTCTGGCACTTGTGCGACCTTCGGCATGTATCATCCATCTCCTGGTTTCTGCAGATGGAGCCTTGGCGAGACTGCGTCAGGATGCGAGTATTCGCCCCTTGCTCTCGGGTGACGATCCGCAGGCTGTGCTGGATCGTCTCTGGCGTGAACGGGCGGATCGGTACGCTGAAGCGGATTTTGTGGTAGAGACAAATGGGGTAACTGTTGAACACGTCGTCCAACGCGTGCTGGAGCTGGCGCTGGACAAGCACACCATGGACGCAAGTAATGAGTGATCGCTGGGGACAGATGCTCGAAACGCTACGCGCGAACTTTTCCGCCGATTCGGATGTCGCGGATTTGGAGTACTTCCTGGCGGCGCGTGGATTGGATCGGCAGGAAATTGGTGAAGTACTTTCGTTGTACTTTGGCGAAGTTGAGGCGGTGGACGCAGCGAATGCCTCGTCGGCGCGTAGCGCACATGCTCGATCGACATCGCTTCGGGTGCAGGGTCCGCACGAACGAGGACGTTTTTCGGTCGATGCATGGGGGTATCTCATCATGTTGCATGAGTCGGGTGTCGTGTCCGAGTTCGATTTCGAACAGCTGGTGGAGCGCGCACTCTTTCATATAGATGGTCGCATTGGTATGCCTGAGATTCGGGCACTGGCCGATGACGTTGGCCTGGACGCAATGGCGTCCGGCTCCGACCGCACTTTGCTGCACTGACGGAACATGGCCATCAAGAAAGCCGCAAAAAAAACTGCCCGGAAAACCGCCGCCAAGACCGCGACCGCCTCGGCGGGCGCATCGGCGACTGTCAAAAAGGTGGCCGGCGCGAAGCCCAAAACGGCGGCCCGAAAGTTGCCGACGAAAACAGCCGCAAAATCGGCGGCCAAGGCGCCACGCAAGGCGACTGGCAAAACGGCCACCAAAGCGGCAGCCCGCCCCGGTCGCCGGAGCGCGAACTTCGTTGATCTCACGTCCACGCCCGTGTCGGGTAAGTCGCTGGTCATTGTTGAGTCGCCGGCCAAGGCCAAAACGATTGGCAAGTACCTCGGCAGCGGCTACACCGTCAAGGCCACCGTGGGACACGTGCGAGATCTGCCCGCCAAGAAGCTGGGTATTGATATCGAGAAGGGATTCGCGCCCGATTACGTGACAATTGAGGGCAAAGAGGATATCCTCACCGACCTCAAGAAACACGCTCGTGTGGCGCGCGAAGTGTTCATCGCAACCGACCCTGATCGCGAAGGTGAAGCGATCGGTTGGCACGTGGCGAACTATTTCACGCAAGGCAACAAAAACGTGCGCGTGGAAGCGCCCATTCGTCGCGTGCTGTTTCACGAGATCACCAAGGACGCCGTCAAGGCGTCCATGGACCGCCCGCTCGAAATCGATACCGATCGTGTGGACGCGCAGCAGGCACGACGTGTGCTCGACCGTCTGGTGGGTTACAAGGCCAGTCCGGTACTCTGGAAAACGGTCAAGAAAGGCTTGTCGGCCGGACGCGTGCAAACCGTTGCGTTACGCATCATTGTGGAGCGCGAGCGCGAGATTCGCGCATTTACGCCCGTGGAATACTGGAGCATTGCCGCCGACCTCGCGCACAAGGCGCAGCCGTTTTCGGCCAAACTGCATCACGTAGACGGCAAGAAACCGGAAATCGGAACACAAGCAGAAGCTGATGCAATCCTGAAAGACCTCGACGGTGTGAAAGAGTTCACCGTCACCGAGCTCAAGAAGCGCGAAGGGCGCAAGAACACCGCGCGGCCGTTCAAAACCAGTACACTGCAGCAGGAAGCGGCCAAAAAACTGGGCTACGGCTCCAAGCGCACCATGCGCTTGGCGCAGGATTTGTACGAAGGTATCGAGCTTGGTGACGAAGGCGCCGTTGGTCTGATCACATACATGCGCACCGACTCGGAGCGCGTGTCCGAAGTCGCCGCCATTGCCGCGCGCGACCTGTTGCGCGCACAGTTCGGCGACGAGTATCTCACCGCGCAGCCACAGCTGTATCCCAGCACCAAGGCCAACGCACAGGACGCTCACGAAGGCGTCAGGCCGGCCGATCCATCGCGTCGTCCGGAAGACGTGCAGCGCTATCTCACGGCCGATCAGTACAAGCTCTACCTCCTCATCTGGCAGCGCTTCATGGCGTCGCAGATGGCGCCGGCTGTGTTTGACACCACCACCGTCGACTTCGCGATCCCGCGCGGTGGGCACGACTACACGTTCCGCGCCACGGGCTCGGTGCTCAAGTTCCCGGGCTTCCTCGCGCTTTATCGTGAGGCGCGCGAAGAAGGCGACGCCCGGGCCATTGAAGACGAACAGGCGTTGCCTGTGCTCGAAGAGGGTACGGTCGTGCCGGTGAGTGCCATTCTGCCCACACAACACTTCACCAAGCCGCCCGCGCGATTCTCCGAAGCATCACTGGTCAAGGAGCTGGAACGACTTGGCATCGGTCGCCCGTCCACGTATGCGTCCATCATCAGCGTGCTCGCCGAACGTCGGTACGTCATGCTTGAGCAGCGCCGATTCTTCCCCACGCCACTTGGCGAAACGGTAGAAAAGGTCATGGTCATGAAGTTTCCGGCGGTCTTCAACGTCGGCTTCACGGCGCAAATGGAAGGCGAACTCGATCGCATTGAAGAGGGCCATCTCGATTGGCACAAAGCCCTCGATGAGTTCTGGGAGCCGTTCCACAAAACGCTCAACGATGATGACCTCGATCTGCTCATCGCCGAAGCGCACGATCTGTCATCGCTCAAAACCGACAAGTGCCCCGATTGTGGCGGCAAGTTGGTGGCCAAGGGTGGTTTCTTCGGGCCGTTTGTGGCCTGCGAAAATCACCCCAAGGTGTGCAAGTACACGCGCCCCATCAAAGGCGAGCGCAAGCCGGCCGAACTCACGTCGTACAAGTGTCAGGAGTGTGGCGAGTTTATGGTGGTGCGTCACGGTCGGTCGGGTGATTTCCTCGGCTGCTCCAAGTTCCCCAAGTGCCGAGGCACACGGTCCATGCCCACGGGCGTGTTCTGTCCCAAGGACGGTGGCGAAATCGCGGAGCGTCGATCCAAGAAGCGCGGCAAGGCGTTTTACGGATGCGAGAACTATCCCGCGTGCGACTTCGTGGTATGGGACAAGCCGGTCAAGGAAAAGTGCCCGGAGTGTGGTTACATGGGTGCTGAGTCCAAGTTCAAGGCGTCGCGTGGGCACTTCCGCAAGTGTCTCAGCTGCAGCAACGAGTGGGACGTGCCGTCGCCCGACGAAGTCAATCTGGAAGAGGCCGTGGCCGAAGTCGCGTAAGGCGCGCCACACGCGCGCCGCGTCCCATGCGGTCGGTACGCGCGCGGTTTCTCGCGGGCCGTCTGACTCGCCGCGCGTGAGCCCGGTTGCCTGCGGTATATTGCGACATGACGTCCAATAACGCTGTGCATATCATCGGGGGCGGGTTGGCGGGCAGCGAAGCCGCCTGGCAACTCGCCGAACGTGGCCACGACGTGGTGCTCCACGAAATGCGACCGGTGCGCGGAACCGCCGCGCACAAAACCGATCGCCTGGCCGAACTCGTGTGCTCCAACACGTTCAAGAGCACCGAGACCACCAACGCGCACGGTCTGCTCAAGGCCGAAATGCGCGCACTCGGCAGCATGGTGCTGGCGTGCGCCGACGCGGCGCGTGTGCCGGGCGGCAGTGCGCTCACGGTGGATCGCGATGTGTTTTCGAGCGAGGTGCACGCGCGCGTAACCGCGCACCCGCGCATCACGCTGGCGCGAGACGAAGTGAGCGACTTGCCGTCACCCGGCATCATTGCCACCGGTCCGCTCACCGCCGATGCACTGGCGGAATCAATACGCGCCAGGCTGGGTGTGGCGTCACTGGCGTTCTACGACGCGATTGCTCCGATCATCGCGGAAGAGTCAATTGACCGCGCCATCGCGTTCCGTCAGTCGCGTTGGGACAAGGAAACCATG
>JBBRDJ010000023.1:0-38250 GCA_038203945.1 Gemmatimonadales bacterium | reverse complement strand
CGCATCCCACCGGTCCGTCAATCACCACCTGCAGTCCCTTGATCGCGGTGAACGCATACACCGCGCCCCAATAGCCCCCAGCGCGATCAAGATCGAGAATCAGCGTCATATCATTTGCTCCGCGAGCCGCTTCTTGTTGAGGCGCGCCAAGTGTCGCTTGTAGTGTTCACGAAACTCCGGACGATCCACTGGCACATCTTCCCACACACCGGCCGCAAAGCCTGAGCCTACGTCGCCAAAGAAGCTCTTCATTTCAAGAAAGCGCGCCTTGTTGCCGAGCGCGGCGTTCACTACGGTGGCCAGTGATCCGGCACCAGCGGGCCCCATGAGCGGACGCGCTGAAATGAGGTTCGTGAAATACAGCGCCGGAATCATCAGCTCCTTGGCCTTCTGCACAACGGGCGTGGTGCCGATCGCGAGATCCGGCTCGAACTCATGCATGGCCTGCAGATCGTGTTCAAGCGACGCACGAAACTGCACACGCACACCACGCGCTTCGAGCCAATCCCGATCGGCGATGTTGTACGGCGTGCGCGGACACGCCGAGCCCACATAGCGCACATCGGCGCCACTCTCAATGAGCAAACGCGCGACGAGCAACTCCGAGCCTTCGTAGCCCGACATGGTGATGCGACCCTTGATCGGCCGGGCCGCGAGCGCCGCCTTGATGGCGGGCAGCACACGATTCTTGGCGTCATCAATTTTGTCGCGCGCGATGCCGGCCATTTGCCCGATGTTCTCAAGCCACGATTCGGTGCCATCATACCCAACAGGCGCGGAACCGACAATGGGGCGACCGGCGTATTCAAACTCGCGGAAGCTGGCGGTGTAAAACGGATGAATGGCAGCCACACCAACGCAGTCGAGCGCCGCGTAGAGCTCACGCCATTCGCGCGTGGGCACCACGGGGCCGGCCGCGAGTCCCATGGGCTCGAGCATCATGCCAATGCCCACGGGATCGACGGGAAACATCTCGCCCACCAGCGTGATCGTGGGCTTGTCCGTTTTGCCGGCACGCAGTGCCTGTACCGGACCCTGCTCGGCTTCCAGTCGCGCGTACTTGAGCATGGCGCCGGCCAACACATCCTTTGCTTCGGCGTGCGTGGGCACACCAAAGCCCGGCACGTCTATGCCAACAATGCGCACGCCGTTGATTTCCTTGGGGAGAATCTGCAGCGGCACACCAGACGCTGTTGGTACACAGAGATTCGTGATGATGATCGCGTCGTACAGCGCGGGATCAGCCATCTCATGTACGGCGTCGCGAATGTCTTCAAACAGCTTGCCGGTGACGAGCGACTCGGAGTTGAACGGCACGTAACCAACCGTGCGCCTCGCACCATAAAAGTGCGACGTAAACGTGAGGCCGTACACACAGCACGCGCTGCCACTGAGAATGGTGCCGGTGCGTCGCATGCGCAGTCCCACGCGCAGCGAACCAAACGCGGGACACATGCTCTGCGGCTGATCGTGCGGGCCCTTGGGATAGTCGGCGGCGTAGCGGTCGAGCGTTTCGCTCTTGCCCGCAGCGCGCGCCGCAGCGCGCATTTCGTCAGCACCGGCGTGACAGCCTACGCCATCGGTTTGTGTAGCGGCCACGTTGATGTCTTCTACAACGGGCAGGCCTGCACGAGCAGGGCTCGGGGCAGTGGTGGCGTCACGCGTGTTGATGGCCGTTGCAGCCGTTACGGCGTCGGATGGCGCGACTACAGTGGCCGCGGGAGCAGACGGCGCACAGCCGAGTCCACCCGGCTCGTCACCATCGTTGGCCATGGGCGTGTTGCCCGCATCATCATACGCGACTTCATTTCGGCGAACATCTATCGACATGGCAAAACCTCAAACGGTGTCGTAGACGACTTCAAGCGTCGACTTGGTGATTTCTTCCTTGCCGCACATGTCAAACATGGTGGCCGGCTGCAGCACAACATCGCGACCGGTGGTCTCGGCGCTAAACAAGTCGAGAATGCCGTCCATGGTAAGCGGCCTGGGACGTACCGGCGGCGCCTCGGCCACGTTTGTGGCCAGCTCTTCAAACAGTGAAGCCCACTGCGTACCGGGCATGCCGATGATTTCGTAGTTCGCGCTCTTGCGACGAATGTCATCGTGCTGCGGAATCGCGGCGAGCACAGGAATGCCGGCGGCCTTCGCAAACGCGGCCGCTTCACCGGTGCCGTCGTCCTTGTTGATCAGAATGCCGGCCACACCAACGTTGCCACCGAGCCTGCGGAAATATTCAACGGCGTTGCACACATTGTTGGCCACGTACAACGACTGCATGTCGTTGGAGCCCACCACAATCACCTTCTGACACATGTCGCGGGCGATGGGCAAACCAAAACCGCCGCACACCACGTCGCCCAGGAAGTCGAGCAGCACGAAGTCAAAGCCCCAGTCATGGAAGCCGAGCTTTTCAAGAATCTCGAAGCCATGAATGATGCCGCGTCCACCGCAACCGCGTCCTACTTCGGGGCCGCCCAGTTCCATGGCAAACACGCCGTCACGAATGAAGCAGACGTCGCCAATGGCCACGGCTTCACCAGCCAGCTTTTTCTTGGCGCTTACTTCAATGATCGTGGGGCAGGCCTTGCCGCCAAACAACAGGGACGTGGTATCGCTCTTGGGATCACAACCAATGAGCAGCACCTTCTTTCCTTGTTGCGCCATCATATACGACAAGTTGGCAAGTGTGAAACTCTTGCCGATTCCACCCTTGCCGTAGATCGCAATAATCTGCGTCTCTTTGGTCACGGGGCCGGTGTGTACCGCATCCGGTTCACTCTCGGCTTCGGCGCGCACGTTGTTGTGGAGTTGGTGCAGGGCAGTGGCGTTGTCACTCATGCGACGGAGCTCCAGTCAAGGATCATCTTGACGCAGTCAGGATCAGAGAACGCGGTAGTGTACGCGCTCGCCGCCTGTGCTGCGTCCTGGCGATGGGTAATGAGACCGTCGAGATTGAGTTGGCCACTGTTGACCAGCTCCGCGACAGCCACGAGATCACCGGGCGCCCACTGTGCAGCAACGGTAAACGTTGCCTCGCGCAGGAACGCCGGTGGGAACACAAAGGAAACGGGTTCGTGATAGAAGCCAACCAGCACGATCGTGCCTTGTGGTTTCAGTCGTGACACCAGTGTATCGAACAGGCCGTTGGCACCACTCACTTCGGCGATGCACTGATACGCCGTTGTCGCATCGTTGTCCGGATGCACCACGTCGTATCCAACGGCGCCCGCCGCGCGTACAGGATTGATTTCCCACACGGTGGGCGCGGCACCGCCCAATACAAGCACAAGTCGCGCAATCAGGCGACCCAACGCGCCGTGCCCTACCACAAGGTCGGGTAGTGGACGTTTGCCTACTCCGAGCGCGTGATACGCGGTGGCCGCGAGCGCCAGCAGCACGCCGCGCTCGCCCACATGGTCTTCGAGCAATACGGTGCGCGCACCGGGCGCGACCACACGCGCGGCCTGTCCACCGAAGAGTCCGCGAGCGCCTTCAAAGCCCTTGGAGCCGGCAATGAACACTTGCTGCCCCACCGAGCGTCCGGAGTCCGGACCGGCTTCAATGATCTCACCAACCGCCTCATAGCCCGGCACGAGCGGATAGCCAAGCCCCGGAAAGGGCGGCATGGTGCCAGTGTAGAGCAGGCGCTCGGTGCCGGTGCTGATACCAGACCAGCGGATGGCGACCACCACATCCTCGTCGGCCCGTGGTACGAGGGAGAGTCGACGCAGCGCGAGAGTCTCAGGTTGCTCAAAAACGACAGCCAACGTGTCCACAAAACCTCAGTGGAAGACAGAAGAGTTCGTCCCGAGGGACAGGCGAAGTGTAAACTGAACTTGACACCTCATCCTGTCAACGATTTCCGACATTTTTGTTCGGGAAAGATTAGTCAACACCACTTTGGTGACGCGAGTCGGCCTGCCGAGCGCAGCTGTTAGCGCCGAGATTCACGCCTCGGCGACGATCAGTCCGGTTTGGATCGGGTAGCGCGTGGGCACCTGTCGTGACTTCCGAAAACCGGCCGCGGCCAGCATGGCCCGCAGCTCTTCGGGACGGCGAGCACGTCCTTTACCCATTGCCATCAGGTAAAAATTAAAGTACGCGTCGCCCACCGGTTCGGCTCCGCGCACACCGGCCATCGCCTCGGCCACCAGCAGCGTGCCGCCCTTGGGCAGCGCGGCGTGCACTTTGCGTAGCAACCGATCCACTGAGGCGTCGTCGTGATCGAGCAGAATGCGAACCAGCGTGGCCACGTCGGCGCCGGTGGGGAGCGCGTCGGCGTGGAAGTTGCCGCCCACACAGGTGGAGCGATCGCCCAGTCCGGCTTTCCGGAGTCTGGAGTCGGCGCGGGTGATCACGGCGGGCAGATCAAAGAGCATCAGGTTCAGCTGCTGATGGCGCAGCCCCGCGTGGCTGAGAAACACGCCTTCGCCGCCGCCCACGTCGAGCAGACAGCTGTGTTGGGAGAGGTCGTAGGCGTCGAGTACATCGGAGGCGAGCGGGGGCAGTGTGGCCGCCATCATCTCCGAGTAGGATGCCACGCGGGCGTCATCGATCGCCTGCGGACGCGGCGCGTCGGCGTAGGGCCAGTAGCGGGAGAGCTCGGTGCGGAAGTCGCTGCCGGAGCGGAGCAGGGTGACCGGGTCGGCCAGATCGCCGTAGGCCATGGCGTGATGCTCGATCAGGGCCACGAGGCTGGTGTTGCCGACCATTGGTGCGCCCACGGGACCGATGGCGATCATGCCGCCGCTCCGCCGGACCATCAGACGCAGCGAGCAGGCCGCGAGCAGCAGGCGTTCAGTGGCCTCGGTGGGCAGCCCGGTGCGGGCGCCAATTTGCGCTGGTGTCATCGGCCCTGCCGCGAGCATATCGAACAGCTTCAACTCCACACAGGCGTAGAGTGTTTGCGTGTAGACAAAGCCTGCCATCAGGTCGAACAACTGCCGACTGCGCCGCAGCGCCATTGGTCGCGTGAGCGGGAAGCGTGCGGCCCAGTTTCTAAAGCTTTCGGTGGCCACAAACGAGTTCCAGCGATCACGCCATCGCTCCCAGAAAGGAGCAACGTGCTCGCGCACGACGGCGTGGTCCGGGACGCCGATAGCGGGCGCCTGCGTGTTCGCCGGCGCGGGGAGCGTTTCGGCGAGCGAACGATCGGGGGGCGTCATGGCAGACACCCGGAAGCGTGGGCTACAGGCAACAGGAGTAGGTGGGGAGCCTGAACGGCGGACGCGCTGGATGTGCACCCGACGCCGGAGGCGTACGAAACCGACGATAGTGTGCACCCCGAAGAGTGTCAAGCGAAGTGTACACCGGTTGCGTCAGGCCTTAAATACCCCCCCATGCGTCACGTCTATCCATTCAGTGCGATTGTAGGCCAGGAAGAGATGAAGTTGGCTCTCCTCCTCACGGCAGTTGACCCCACGATTGGCGGGGTCATGGTTTTTGGCGACCGCGGCACCGGCAAAAGTACGGCGGTGCGCGGTCTGGCGGGCTTGTTGCCGCCAATGACAGTGGTGTCGGGTTGTCGATACGGCTGTGCGCCGCCCACGGAGGGCGGGTGCAGCTATTGCGAGCGCGGGCATGCGGCTGACAAGCACGGCGGCGACAAGCACTCCGGTGACAAGCACGGCGGTGACAAGCACTCCGCTGACAAGCACGGCGCAGACAAGCACGCCACCGAGCCGCATCCGGAGCGTATCCGCACAGCCAAAGCGCCTGTGCCGGTTGTTGACCTGCCGCTCGGCGCAACAGAAGATCGCGTGGTTGGTGCGCTCGATTTGGAGCGCGCGCTCACGACCGGAGAAAAGGCCTTTGAGCCCGGACTGCTGGCGCGCGCGCACCGCGGCTTCTTGTATGTGGACGAAGTGAATTTGCTCGAAGATCATTTGGTCGATTTGCTGCTTGACGCGGCCGCCACGGGCGAGAATGTGGTGGAACGCGAAGGTGTGAGCGTGCGTCATCCGGCGCGCTTTGTACTCATTGGCAGCGGCAATCCGGAAGAGGGCGAACTGCGTCCGCAGTTGCTGGATCGTTTTGGTTTGGCGGTGGATGTCAAAACGCCAACGGATGTGGCGCAGCGCATCGATGTGATTCGCCGTCGTGATGCCTTCGATCGTGATCCCGATGCGTTTGTAGCCACGTGGGAAAAGGCGGAGCGCGCAGTGCGTCGGCGCATTGTGAAAGGTCAGGAGCGGTTGTCGCAGGCCGTTGTGCCGGACCACGTGCTGGAGCGAGCCACTGAACTGTGTGCCAAGTTGGGCACCGATGGATTGCGTGGTGAGCTCACACTGCTGCGCACCGTTCGTGCCTACGCCGCGCTCGAGGGGCACGACGAGGCGACGCTCGATGATTTGCGACAGATCGCACCGCTGTGTTTGCGACATCGTTTGCGACGCAACGTGCTCGACGAAGCGAGTAGCACCACGCGTGTGGCGCGTGCGCTCGACGAACTCTATGCCGCCGAGTAAGCCATCCGGCCCGCGCAGTTGGAATGACGCCGAGCTGATCGCGGCGTTGCTGGCGATCGATCCTGTTGGATTGGGCGGTGTGGTGCTCGATCACGCCACGCACGAGGCCGCGCGTGAGTGGGTGCAACTCACCATGCGCTGTTTTCCTGACGGCGCGCCAATGCGACGTGTGCCGGCCAGCGTGTCGGATGATCGGTTGATTGGTGGTGTTGATCTGGCCGCAACGCTGTCGAGCGGACGGTTGGTTGTGGAAACCGGCGTATTGGCCGCGAGTGACGGTGGCGTAGTGGTGTTGCCAATGGCGGAGCGCGCGTCGGCGGCTGTGGTGGCGGCGCTGGTGGGGGTGCTCGATTTGCACGCCGTGCGCATTGAACGCGAAGGCATTGCGGCGCGACACGACGCACGATTGGCGCTGGTGTGCATGGACGAAAGTGCGAATGATGAAGCGATTGCGGTGGCGATCACCGATCGGTTGGCGTTTCGTCTCACTGGTCTGCATGCGTTCAGCATCGCGGATGCTGCGCGTTCAGCGCTGTGTGCGTCCGTGGTAGACGGGCGCACGCTGGTTCGCACCGTTGAAGACGGCGCGACATGGATGGCCGCGGTGTGTGAGTTGGCGGAGGCGTACGGTATTGATTCCATGCGCGCGCCGGTGTTTGCCTGGCGCGCGGCGCGGGCTCACGCAGCGCTGCACGGTCGCGTGGGTGTGACAGAAGATGACGCGACGGCGGCGGCACGCCTGGTATTGCTACCTCGCGCCACCCGTATGCCCTCGCCACCACCCGAAGTGCAGCCGGAAGTAGAGCCTCAGCCGGAGGACGCGGACAACACGCCGCCTGAGCCGCCGCCACCTGATCCTGCCACCGACAACGCCAACGAACCCCCGCCGCGCGACGAGACAGACGACAACGAGCCCGACACGCCGCCCGAGGAAGACATGGAGTCGGCGGAAGAGCAACGATTGCCGGCCGACATTCTCCGTGATGCCGTCGCGTCCACGTTGCCGCCAGGCGCGCTGGAGCAGTTGCTCGCGCGCACAGCGGCGCAACGTGGTGTGCAAGGGCGTGCCGGTGAAGAAACCATGAGTCTGTTGCGTGGTCGTCCGCGTGGTGTGCGCAGTGGCATGCCTCGGGGGGGGGCGCGTTTGCATTTGCTCGAGACACTGCGATCGGCCGCGCCGTGGCAGCGGGCGCGTGGGCGCACCGATAGCACGGAGCGTGTGCAGCTGCGCAAGGATGATTTCCGCGTGCGCCGTTTTGTTGAGCGCACGGGCACCACCGTGATTTTTGTGGTGGACGCGAGTGGTTCGTCGGCGTTGGCGCGTTTGTCCGAAGCCAAGGGTGCAATTGAAATGCTGCTGGCCGAAAGTTACGCGCGTCGTGATCGTGTGAGCCTGATCGCATTTCGTGGGAGTACCGCCGAAACGCTGTTGCCACCAACGCGCGCGCTGGCGCGTGCACGGCGCGTGCTGGCGGCCTTGCCCGGCGGTGGCGGCACGCCCATGGCCACCGCTATCGACGCGAGTGTGGAAGCGGCGCTGTTGGCGCAGCGTGCGGGTTCGTCGCCCTTGTTGGTGTTCCTCACCGACGGCCGGGCCAACATAGCGCGAGACGGCACGCCGGGACGTCCTCAGGCCACCCAGGATGCGCTGGCCAGTGCGCGATTGTTTGCCATGCAGCAAGTGTCGGCGCTGTTTGTGGACACCTCGTTGCGACCCGACGCCACCACCCGGGCGCTCGCCGCAGCGATGCGCGCGCGATATGTTCCGTTACCGGCGGCGAACAGTGACGCACTGCGCGGTTTGGTGCGAACGGTTCAGCGTACGGCCGAGGGTGAACGTGTTTGAGGATGGGAGAAGACAACCTGTGTCAGTGCAATCCGCTGTAACCTCATCGGTTCCGCTGGAGGCGAGCGCTGTTGGCGAAACGCCAGCGCGCGTGTTCCTGCGCTCGATTGTCTTTGTGGTGTTTTACTGGTGGCTGGCCACCGGTGCGATCTTCGCGCTTGAGCGCAGTGCGACCACGCGCGGCGCCGGTTTGGGGCTGGCGTTGGCACTCGGTACGGTGGGAGTCTGGTTGTTGCTGCGTTCGCGCGACGATGTCACACCGGCTGGTGCGCGCTGGTCGTTTCTGGGCGGTGCGTTCTTGTGGACATTGGTACAGGTCGCGTTTTATGGTGGCTGGGTGGTGGGGCCGGAATCGCGTGCGGTGCACGTGCCCGTGCAGCCGGCCACGTTCGCGTTCGCAACCGAAGCGGTGATCGCGATGTTGTGGTATCAGTTGCTCATGCTGGCATCACTGGCGGTGAGCTGGATTGCCACCAGGCAACGGCGCAACCGCACGGGCTGGTGGGGATTGCTGCTGTTTTACACGACGCATCAGCTGGCCTGTCTCAGCATTTTCTTTGGAGTAGAGAACCCGGGACGCGGGTTTTTCCCCAAACATCTCGAGTTTCTGGAATCGTATTTCGGACCTACGCAGAACTCGTTGTTCTTGCCTGCATCGGTGGCGATCCTGCTCGCATTGACGCTGGCATTCGTGGTCAAGGCACTGCGTGATGCGGCCCCGATGCGTCGGCAAGCGATGGCGCTGCTCACGGTGCTCGGGACGCTGGGTGTGATTGAGTTGCTGGTGATCGGCCTGGCTGTAGACCTTGAGCTGTGGAACACGTTTCTGGATTTCCGGGGATACTAGTCCGGATGTTGCACGCTGCCGACCGCTGGGGTGCGTGCGTCGCTGTTTCCCGATGCGTTGTAGTGCTCCTCCGTGTCTCGGCGTCTCTGCGGTAAACGCGGTTCACCGTTGCGCCGGGCGTCGGCAACTGCGTCACCGCAGAGACGCCGAGGGCACAGCAACGGCAAAAGCAACTGTTGGAATGGTACGAATCACGCCGCGCGTGCGTGGCTTTTTCCCCATGCGTTGCAGTGCTCCTCCGTGTCTCGGCGTCTCTGCGGTAAACGCTACTGTTCTGCCGGGCGTCGCTGCCACGGCAACTGCGTCACCGCAGAGACGCCGAGGGCACAGCAACGGCAAAAGCAACTGTTGGAATGGTACGAATCACGCCGCAGTTGCGCCGCTGTTTCCCCATGCGTTGCAGTTTCCCTCGGCGTCTCTGCGGTAAGGGCAGTTCCCGTATGCGCCCGAGCGCCGACCACGTCAACTACTCGTGCCGCAACGCCTCGATCGGATCAAGCCGAGACGCTCGCCGAGCCGGCACCATCCCAAACACAATACCGATCGACACCGATACCGCAACGGCAATGACCGTCAGCGTGTAGGGCACACCCGTGTCCACGTCCAGCACTGTGGTAAGCAGCCAACCCGTGCCCAGTCCAAGCACAATGCCGATCACGCCACCAATGCCGGTGAGCGTGGCGGCTTCAACCAGAAACTGTTGCATGATGTCCCCTCGCGTGGCGCCCAGCGCTTTGCGCAAACCGATTTCGCGCGTGCGACTGGTCACCGACACCATCATGATGGCCATTACGCCAATGCCGCCCACCATCAGTGCCACGCCGGAGAGCACGATCATCACCAGAAAAAACACACCCGTGATGTTGTTGAACGTGTCCAGTACCTGATCCTGTGTGACCAGATCAAACGTATTGCGATTGGCCGGTCGCAGCCCGCGTCCTGACCGCAGTTCAAGCGTCACCGCTTCCTGCGCCTCCGGAACCGATACCGCTTCACGTGGACGCACCGGAATCCACAAACCGTTGGTGCGATCCAGCGTGAATGACCGATCGAGAAAACGGAACGGGACGATGGCGCCGGTTTCCTGTCCGGGCGGCGCAAAAATGTTGCCGGGCTCCTGCCACACGCCCACAATCTGCACCGGGCGTCCACCCAATCTTATCCAGTTGCCGAGCGGATTCACGCGACCGAACACGCGGTTGGCCACGTTCTCCTGCAGCACCACCACCGGTGCACCCGAGGTGATCTCGGTGCGCAGGAACCAGCGACCGGCCACAAGCTCCCCCCCCTGCACGAGCGGGAAGCCTTCGTCGGAGCCAAACACCGCCACGCCCTGTGTGCGTGTGCCCTCAAACTCAATGCGCGCGAGCGTTTGTCCCCACAACGACGCATAGGCCACTTCCGGCAGACGTCGTATGCGGTCGGCGTCAGCTTCGGTGAGATCGGGACGAATGCGTACGTACGCCGGCGGATTGGCTGGATTGATCGGCGTCTGCGAAAAAATCTTGAGCACGTAGAACGTATTTGGACCGGCCACCTCGATGGTGCTCACGATCTGGTCGCGAATGCCTTGCACCATGGACGCCATGGTCATCACAGTGGCCACACCGATCACCACACCCAGAATGGTGAGCGCCGAACGCAATCGCGCCGACAGGATCGCGCCAATGGCGATCCCGATGTTGTGGCCCAGCGTGCGTGGATGCAGCAGACTCATTCGGCACGCATCGCGGTAATCGGGTCGAGGCGCGCCGCGCGAGCCGCTGGATACACGCCAAAGAGCACGCCCACGCCCGCTCCTAGCGCCAGCGCCAGCCCCACAGACCACAGTGTGACCCTGGCCGGCAGTGGCGAGAACTGCGCGATCAGTACGGCCAACAACCAGCCACTCAGCACACCCAGTGCACCGCCGGCAATGGCCAGCATCACCGACTCGGCGAGAAACTGTTTCCGCACATCGCCCGCCGTTGCACCCAGCGCCTTGCGAATGCCGATTTCATGCGTGCGTTCGCTCACCGACATGAGCATGATGTTCATGATCACAATACCGCCCACCACAATGCCGATTCCCACTACGGCCGGAATCACGGCAAAGAGCACCTGCGTGAGCTGCTTCCAGAAACTCACCAGTGCATCGGCGGTGTCGAGCGAAAAGTTATTCGCTTCGCCGGGTCGCAGCTGTCGCGACACGCGCATTGCTTCTTCGGCCCGCTTCATGGCCGGTTCCACGGCTTCGGCGGTGGCCACCTTCACCGATACGGTGGTGGTATTGCGCCGGCCATAAATGGTTTCGAAAGCCGAAATCGGCATGAGCACAAAACCATCAAACGACTGGCCCAGCACCTGACCTTTGCGTGCAGTGACACCCACCACTTCAAACGGGCGCCCCTGAATTCGCACTTCCTGCCCGATCGGGTCAACGCCCTCGAACAGCTTTTCCGCAATGTCAGGGCCAATCACTACAACGGGCCGCCGGTCGCGCACATCGAGTTCCTGCAACGGACGGCCCTTGTCAAATCGGTAGTCCTGCACCACCTGAAAGTCAGGCGTCACACCAAATACCGACACGCTTCCCAGTGTGCGATTGCGCCAAATGACGTCGGAGAATGGTGTTGGCCAGCCGCTTTGCAGCGAGATGGCAACCGCATCGGGCAACGCGTCACGCACGGCCTGCGCATCATCTTCGGACACGCGCGGAAAGCGACGCGTACGGCGCAACGCCTCGTCGTCAAAGAGTCCGATGGACAGCGGTGACTTGCGAACCTGAAACGCGTTCATGCCGATCATGGCGTCGGCGATGTTCTCTTTCACATACGCGTTCATGCCGGTAATGATGGCTACCACGGCCACCAAAAACCCTACCGATACAATGATGCCCAGCAACGTAAAGAATGAACGCAGCAGATTGGCGCGCAACTGCGCAAACGCAAAACGAACAACATCATCACCGCGCATCATGATGACGCTACTCGTGCCGCAGTGCTTCTACCGGGTCGAGCTTGGAAGCACGCAGCGCCGGCAACATGCCAAACGCGACTCCGGTAATGGCACTGGCGCCCAGCGCAAGCAACACGGCGCTGATGGGCAGCTCGGCGGGTAGTGGCGAAAGCGCACGAATGAGCCACGTGAGACCCGCGCCAACGAGCAATCCCAGCGCTGCACCAACCAAGGTGAGCGTGGCGGCTTCCACCAGAAACTGCCAGAGAATCGTGACGCGTGTCGCGCCAAGCGCCTTGCGTACGCCGATTTCGCGCGTTCGTTCCGTCACGGAGATCATCATGATGCCCACCACACCGACGCCGCCCACCAGCAGCGCCACCGCCGACAGCGCAATGCCAACCGCGAAGATCGCGCCAAAGAGCTGGTCGAATGTTTCCATGAGTCGCTCCTGCGGAACGATCTCAAAGTTATTGGGGGTAGCCGGCTTGAGACCGCGTTGGGAACGCAAAGAAGCGGTGATGTCGTCTTGCACAATCGACTGCGCGATGCCCTCGCGAGGGCGCACCGATAACGTCAGACCGGACCGAAAGAGCGCCAAATTGCGGATCGCCGAGTTGAGCGGCAAGATCGCGCGCGGGGTGTCCGGCCCTCGTCCTTCGAGTGATCGCAGGAATCCAGCTTTGGATTCGTAAATGCCGATTACGGTGAACGGGCGTTCGTTGATGCGGATCTGCTTTCCGATCGGATCGGTTTGTGCAAAGAGCTGTGCGCGGAGCGTGTCATTGATCAACACAACGGGTCGTCCTGCATCGTGTTCGTTTACCGTAAAGTTGCGTCCGGGTTCGATATCGGCTGCAGTAATGCTCAACCAGTCCGGACTTTGCGCGTCGAATCCAATACCAGCAAGTCGCTGGTCACGGTATTCAAATGTGCCACTGCTGCCGATCGTGCCAACCACGGTTTCAACCGTGGGTAGCTGTCGCAAAATCTGCCACTCGCCAAAAGTGAGCGGTGGATTCTTGCGGTCGGGGCATGTTTCGTCTGTCCCGTCACATCCGCCCAGGTTGATGCCTCGGCGGAACACCTGAAATGTGTTGGCGCCAATGTTGTTGAGGTCTTCCTGAAAGGAGTTCCGGATGCCGTTAACCGTCGCGGCCATCGCCACCACCACAAACACACCAATGGCCACACCACCAATGGTGAGCGCGGCGCGCACCTTGTTGCCCCGAATGGATTCAAACGCAATGCCCACACCTTCGAGCGCGGTGAGCAGCTGAGTGGACCAACGCATGTCGCTCTACTCCTGCCTGAGGGCGGTGATGGGATCAAGCCGCGACGCACGACTGGCCGGATACGCGCCGGCCGCAATACCCACGCCACCGCCCATGATCAGCGCCACGCCAATCGCCCACGGTGCCACCGCTGCGGGTAGTGGTGTGAAGGCGGCAATGATTTGCGCGAGTCCCAGTCCCAAG
The DNA here is from genome assembly GCA_038203945.1 of Gemmatimonadales bacterium. Lineage (GTDB taxonomy): Bacteria > Gemmatimonadota > Gemmatimonadetes > Gemmatimonadales > Gemmatimonadaceae > JAABRT01. The sequence goes on along the minus strand of JBBRDJ010000023.1, from coordinate 24,672 downwards.
GCTACGCCAATCGCGGCGCCGGCTGTGCTGAGAGTTGCCGCCTCGGCCAGAAACTGCGCCATGATATCGCGCCGTCGTGCGCCGAGTGCTTTGCGGACACCAATCTCACGGGTGCGCTCGGAAACAGCGACCAGCATGATGTTCATGATGACCATCGCACCCACCACCAGGCTGATGAGCGGCAACGCTGTTCCAAAGAGCACGAGTCGCCCCTTGAGTTCGTCAAAGAACGCCAGCGCTGCATCCTGCGTGGCGAGCGTAAAATCATCCGGATCGGAAGGTCCGAGGCGACGCACTGGCCGCAGCGCTTCACGCGCGATTTCGATGTACTCATCCAGCTCCTCAGTGCTCCCGGCCTGCACAACAAACGACTGGATGTCACCGCTTGGATTGATCGCGCGTGACATGGGCGTGGTGAGGGGAGCAATGGCCAGCCGATCGAGCGAAAAGCCAAACACACTGCCTTGCTCTTCAATGACGCCGACCACTCGATACGGCGTACCGGCAATGCGAATCTCGCGATCAATTGGATCGAGTCCGCTGAAAAAATGTTCAGCCACTTCCACGCCAATCACGACTACGCGTGCACTGGCGCGCACTTCCTGCACCGTGAAGGCGCGGCCCTGATCGATCGCGAAGCTCTTGATGTCGAAGTAGGACGCATCAGTGGCCACCGCCTGCACCTGACGTGGTCGTGCAGCGGGACTGGAGGCGTACAGAAAGGTTTCGGCCACAACGGCCGAGTTCGCGTACTCCGGCAACGCCAGCCGTACGGCCTCGATGTCCTGCGTCGTGAGCGGCGGCCGACGCAGCATGTCCCGCACCTCCCGACCTCTGCCTTGCGGACCAAAGTTCCCGAAGCGTCGCAGTGTCACGGTGTTGGAGCCGATCAACCGGCCCGCAAAGTCTTCTTCAACATACTTGCTCATCCCCTCAACGATGGAGACGACAGCAATGAGAAACATGACCCCGATCATCACGCCAAGCAGTGTGAAACCGCTCTTGAGCTTTTGGACACGAATCTGATGGAAGGCGAGTCGGACGGCTTCGAGAAAAGACACACCGGTGGGGGCTATTCGTGACGCAGCGCCACCACCGGATCAAGGCGAGATGCGCGCAATGCTGGTAACATACCAAAAAGCACGCCGGTAATCACGCTGGCCGCAAGGGCCGCAACCACGGCCAGTGGTGGAACCGACGCCGCAATCGGGCTGACGGTGCGAATTAGCAGGGCCCCCAGCCAGCCTCCCACCAGTCCAAGCACGACACCGATACCGGTCAGCGTGATCGCTTCCACAAGAAACTGCCAGAGAATGGTGGCCCGCGTGGCGCCGAGCGCTTTGCGTACGCCGATTTCACGCGTACGCTCGGTAACCGAGATCATCATGATGGCCACCACACCCACGCCACCCACCAGCAGCCCCACGGCCGACAAGGCGATCATCACCAGAAAGAAGACACCGAAAATGCTGTTGTACGTTTCGAACAGTTTGTCCTGCGTGATAATGGCAAACGAGGACTCTTCGGCCGGTCGCTGCCCACGCAAGCCACGAAGCGTGGCGGTGACCTGATCAACCATCGCGTCACGACCCACATCGCTTCGCGGCTTTACCGACAGTCCGACGTTGTTCAGGCGAGCCCCCAGGTGGCGCACGGCCGACATCACCGGCATCACAGCCTTGGGACGGTCACCGCCGCTCAGGAACGACGCGTTGTCCTTATACACACCGATCACACGAAACGGCATCCCATTGAGCTGAATGTCCTGTTCGAGAGGGTCCGTCTGGTTGAACAGCTTTTCGGCCATGTTGGTGTTGATCACCACCACCCGTGCTCCAGCCTGCGCTTCACCAGCCGTGAAGGCTCGACCCGGAAAAATCTCCGGCGCACTGAGCTCGGGCCATTCGGCGGAATACGCTTCTACGGACGACGAGGCCAGCCGAACTCCGCGGTAGGTCGCGTCGGCACTCCAGTCCAGTCGCATGCCAACGGTACCGGCCTCGGGCAAACGCTGCAGCGCTTCGAACTCCGCCACGCGAATGGGCGGGTTGGATCGCCATGCGCAGGTGTCGCCGCTACCGTCGCACGCTTCAAAAGAAATTGGGTAGCGCGAAACGAAAAACGTGGTGGGTCCGGCCGACTCAAACTCCCGGGCTACACTCATATTGATGCCATGCACTGCGGCGGCAATGAGCACCACCACGAACACGCCAATCGCCACACCCATAATCGTGAGGGCCGCGCGGATGCGATTGGCACTGATGGAGCTGACAGCGATCACCACGCCTTCGCGAATCGTTGAAAACATGGGGTTATTCCTGCCGAAGCGCGATGATTGGATCAAGCTTGGCGGCACGACTGGCCGGGTACACGCCTGAGACGATGCCCACGCCCGCGCCCACCAGCACACCCAGCGCCACCGACCACGGCGCCACCACGGTTGGCAGCGGCGTGACCGCGCGCATGACGACGGCCAGCAAGACTCCCAGGGCAACGCCACAGATGGCACCCACGGCGCCGAGTGTCGATGATTCAACCAGAAACTGCGCCAGCACATCTCGGCGGCGTGCACCAAGCGCCTTACGCAGGCCGATCTCCGAGGTGCGTTCGGCCACGGCCACAAGCATGATGTTCATGATCACAATGGCACCGACCACCAAACCAAACGCCGGCAGCGCTACACCGGCGAGCACGAGATAGCCTTGCAGCTTGTTCCAGAACTCGAGCGCACTGTCGGCCGTTTGCAGCGAAAAGTCGTCCTTCTGACCCGGACGCAACTGGTGCTGCACGCGCATGACCTGGCGAACCGATTCCATGGTCTCGGTCATTTCCGCTTCGGACGGTGACTGAATCATGACCGCATCGATCATGCTCTTGCCGCTGTTCATCAAGCGGCGCGCCGGTGCGTTCAGCGGCACGTACGCCACATTGTCAAACGACATGCCGAACGCGCTGCCCTGTGACTCGGTAACACCGATTACGGTGTAGGGCAGTCCGGCAATGCGCACTTCGCGGTTGAGCGGATTAAGCCCGGGAAACAATCGCTCCACGACGTCGGGACCGATCACAACGACCGGCGTGCCGAGCACATATTCCTGTGGCGAGAACAGTCGCCCCTCGATGACTTCGAGCGCCTTGATGGCAAAAAACTCGCCCTCGACTCCGGTTACTCGCACACTGCGCGGCCCACCACCAAACGGTGATGACAGGTTGAGCATGTTGTCGGCCATCACGGCGTACCGTGTGCCGGCGGGCAGCGCCTCGACGATCGCGGGCACCTCATCGTCGCGCAGTCGCTCCCGACGCTGATACTCGCGCCACGTGTCCTCATCGGTATCGCCGATGTTGATATTGGGGCGGTGCCGCACCTCAAAGCTGTTGATGGCGATGAGCTTGCCAACCAGGTCGTCTTTGAGGTAGACCCCCATCCCGTTGACAATCGACACAACGGCAATGAGGAACATGACGCCAATGCACACGCCCATGAGCGTAAACGCGCTCTTGAGTTTCTGCGTGCGAATGGTATTGAGCGCGAGGCGCACTGCTTCGAGCGGGTTCACAGCGGGCGGGGAAGAGGACGGGACACGAAGTCCCACCCGGGTGAACGTTCAGACATGCGAATCAGTCGTGCGCAACTTTCGTTGTGGCGTGCTGAATGCCCACGCGATCCACAAAGCGTTCCCGACGTTCGTCGCTTTCCACGAGACCGTCGCGCAACACCACCACACGTCGTGCATGCGCCGCGATGTCGGGTTCATGTGTGACCATGACGACCGTTTGACCCTGATTCGAGAGCTCCTCGAATACGCGCATGATTTCCTGCGACGTGGTGGAGTCGAGATTACCCGTGGGTTCGTCGGCCAGGAGGATGGAGGGACGGTTGACCAACGCCCGCGCAATGGCCACACGCTGACGCTGACCACCCGACAACTCGTTCGGACGGTGATGCAAACGCGGCCCAAGCTGCACCGATTCGAGTGCCTCCGTGGCGCGGCGCTTGCGGTCGTCGGAGGAAATACCGGCGTAGACCAGCGGCAATTCCACGTTCTGCAACGCCGTGGCGCGTGGCAACAGGTTGAACGTCTGAAAGACGAAGCCGATTTCCTTGTTGCGTACCCGGGCCAGCGCATCGTCGCTCATGGTCGACACGAGCATGCCGTTGAGCCAGTACTCGCCACCATCGGGCGAATCGAGGCAGCCAATGAGATTCATGAGCGTGGACTTGCCGGAACCGGACGGTCCCATGATGGCCACGTACTCATTTTTGCGAATGGCCAGATCCACGCCGCGCAGCGCGCGTACGATTTCGCCGCCCATGTCGTACTCGCGCTTGAGACCGCGAGCCACAATGACCCAGTCCGGATCGGGCGTTGTGCCGGGCGTGGTGACAACCGCGCGGCGTTCGCCCGTGGTGCTGATGCCGATATCATCCATGGTATTGCTCACGATTTACCCTTCGGCTTGGCGTCTGTGGGGATGGGTGCAGTGCGCACCAGCGCGCCATCCGTAAGGTCGCGAATGGCTTGATACGATCCGGCGACAATGTTCTCGCCAACGGAAATCCCGGAGAGCACCTCGAAATGCCTCTCGCCCGCGATCCCGACTTTTACGGGACGGAACGTCACTTTGTTGTCGGTGCCAACCACAAATACCCCTTCAACATCCGTTCGACCTACTTGCCGCACTGGTGCACCTCGACCCAACGCCATCGCGGAGTCTTCGGTCTTGAGCGCTTCATTCTCGCGCACCGTCAGTGCAATAATCGGAATCGACAGCACCGCTCGACGCGTATCCGTGACGATCTTGGCGGTGGCGGAGAAATCCGGTCGCGTATCAACTGGCGGATTGATAAGCTCAATGCGCACTTCAAAATCCACCGCCTGATCAGCGGACGCGGTGGTGCCGGATGCCGAAGAAACAGAGCTGTTGGAAATCTCCACGACGCGCCCGTAGAACGTGGTGTCCATGAACGCGTCGATTTGCACAACGGCCGAATCACCAACCTTGATGCGCGAGACATCTGTTTCGTCAACACGCACCTTGGTTTCGAGCACACTCATATCGGCAATGGTGAGCAGCGTTGCCGCATCCCGGTTGAGTGTACCCATGATGGCCGTTTCACCTTCCTGCACACGCAAGCGCGTGATCTTGCCACTCATCGGCGCCACAATGCGCGTGCGCGTGAGTGCCTGTTGTGCGTCACGCACATTGGCTTGCGCCTGCTCCACAGAAAAGCGTGCAGCTTCAAGCTGCGCCGCTGTCACTTCCTGTTGTGTTTTGGCTTGCTCCACATCTTCTACTGAAATCAGATCGGGCGTGCTCGCCTTGATCTGACGCAGGCGATCGAAGTTGCGTGTGGCCTGAATACTGTTGGCGCGGGCCTGCGCTTCCTGCGCCCGTGCCGAGGCGAGACCGGCTTCGGATCGCTGCACCGCCGCAGACGGCTGCTCCGGATCGATCTGCAGCAAGAACTGCCCACGCTGAACGACGTCGCCTTCCTTGACGGCCAGCGTCACGATACGGCCGGTGACATCGGCGCTGACATCAACCTTCGTGCGTGGCTCGATCTTGCCACTGGCAGTCACCGATGCGACGAGATCCCGCTTTTCGATCGCCTCGATGCGGACTTCGGTGGTTTGCGGGCCGCTGCGTTTGGCCCCCACGTACGCCATCCCCGCGAGGCCAGCTACGACAACTACACCAATACCAATCTTGACGCCTTTGGTCATAACGGGATTCCCGGGTTATCGAAGCGGACGTCCAACGGCCGCTTCGAGCTGCGCAAACGCGCGCTGAAAGTCATAAATCGAATTGATGCGATCATTCTCTGCTCTTTCATAGTCGGTGCGGGCCTGAATCAACTCCACCAGGTTGATGGCACCCGCCCGATACCGTTCCTCGGCCAGCAACAGCGCACTGCGTGCTGTGCGCGAGTTCTCTTCCTGCAAGTCCACCGCTTGCTTGTTGGCTGTGAGGGTGAGATACGCTGATGTGACCTCGGTCTGAATGCGCAGCTCTTCGCCGCGCAATGTGTTATCTGCGTTGCGCCGCTGCACGATGGCGTTCTGTACATTGGATTCGCGCTGGAATCCGTTGAAGATGGGCAGCGACACGGATGCGTTCAGACTGTACGGCGTACGGGTGAGGCTCAGTGGGAAGCGCGCCTGTTCATCACGAATGCCTTGTTCGGCCTCCGGACCAAACGCGATGTTGGCGCAGTTGGCGAGATTGTTTGGGAGTCCCACCGCCGCGCGCACTTCTTCAGACCGAATACAACTGGCACGTGCAGACAGCGCGCCCGCCTGACCTTGAACAATTAGTTGCTCGGTGTCGGTGAAGCGCTGCGAGAAACCAGAGACGCTCGTGCCCACACTGAACGACGGCAAATAAGCGCTTCGCGCCACCGACACACCACGATCGGCCTGCACGCGACGCAGCCGAGCGGCCTCGACTGTTGGATTGGCGCGGCGCGCCTGCTCAAGCAGCGTCTCGACGCTGATGTCGGGGAGCACCACATCAAGCGGACCGGAAAGCTGTGTGCCCGCCGAAGGCGCTACGCCCATGAACTGAAAGAGACGCAACAGCTCAATTTGCGCCTGATTCTGCGCATTGAGTGACGCCACGCGCTGCTGTCCGTTGGCTACCTCGGCGCGCTGCACATCAAGCGGCGTGCCGGAACCTACCGTGAGTCGTGCGCGGGCCAGTTCGAGCTGAGCGCGAGTGGTGGCCAGGAGCGTGTCCTGCAGGATGGCCCGGGCCGTGGCCTGACGGGCGGAGATGAACTGTGTGGTGACCTGCTGACGGAGGTTCAGTTCGGCCGCGACAATGTCGGCTTCAACCGCATTGGCGTTGGCCTTCTGGGCCCGCAGCTGGTTGAGGGCGGCCATGGAAAACTGCAGGCCGGCATTCACGGTGCCGTTGGTGTTGAGCTGATCGTTGGTTGAACCGAACCCCTGACCACCAAAAAACTCCTGTCGCCCTTCGCGCCAGCCGCCGGAGAAGCTGGTGTTCACGTTGGGCAGGAATGCACCGTATGCATTTTGCACCTGCAAATCGGCCGAACGCTGATTGTTTTGCGTGGTGCGAAAGGCCGGGTTGTTCTGGCGGGCCGTGGTCAGTGCCTGTTCGAGCGTGAGCGTGGGGCCCTGCAGAGGAAGGGGCGTGCCTTGAGCAGCGAGGGCCGGAGCCGTGCCGAGGCACGCGAGCGCGAGCAACAGTATTCGCATAGGAGATCGGGGAGGAATGAAGAGGAACAAACGTTCGTACGCGCAGGGTCAGGACTGGGTTTCAGCCGCGAAACGAAATGATGACATGAGCATTCGGTTACCTCGGAACGTCATCCCGGACCGCTTCGAGACCCAACGCCGGAACGGTGACGCGAAGAATGCGACCGTCCGGATTTACCCATATGACACGACGATTGCGTGAATCGTCGACAATCCAACGCGCGGCGGCTAATCGCACGCCGGCCACCACCACGCTGTCTGAGGCCACATCCAGAGTAACGCGGATGCTACGCTCGCTGTTGTTCATCGGTGCGAGAGCAGACCGAGCCACGTCCATGCGTCGCTCGCGGCTGAGCCACAACAGCGCCGCCTGGTGAAAGGATTCGTCCTCCAATACCACCGTTCCTGCAGGCAGCAGGTATTCTCGCGCCGCCTCTCCGCGGTCAGTCCGGGCCAGCGTAGCAAAACGGCCACGCACGCGCTGGCCACCCAACTTCAACACCACCGTCGTACCCTCGCGCACCTCGGCCGAATACCGCATGGGCGTACCTGCAGAGTCCGTCTCAAGACGCGTGGCCAGTCGGCGCTCACCGATGGCCGACTCGGCGCGCAACTCGAACTCGATGCCGTCCGGGGAGCCCACGCGACGCAAGCTGAACTGTTCGCGCCCCACGCGGGCGCCCTCGCGTAAGATGGTGAAGCTGCCCACATCAACTGCGTTCTGTTGCCTTTCAGGAGCAGTCGGCGTGGCCAATTCGGCGCTTGGTCTGCTGGCTATCGACGCAAGCCTTGGGTGCACTGAGGCAACGGCGAGCCAGCCCAGTAACACGCCCAGAGACGTGGTGAGGAACCGCAAAGCATTCATATACCGCAATCTAGTGGCACCCGGCTCACTGATCGGATGCCGCCTCCAGTGGCGCCTCTCGGCTGTGTGAGCGATTTGCGGGTGCTATCTTCCGGCGTCGGGTTCGACTTGCTGGTTGTGCTCGTCGTGCTTCGCCCAGCCGTTTGGTCACCCTCGGCGTTTTTGCCGTCCCCCTCTCGCGATCCGCTTGGCGATTCCTGCCTCCACGCCCGATTCGACGCGTCCTCGCTGGCCTGCCGTCTGGATCGGCGGGGCGTTGCTGGCGTTGCTCGCGCTTTCGCGTTGGCAGGGCAAGGAGGACATTGCGTCGCTTGTGCTGGCCGGGGTTGGGCTGGTGGTGGCATCTCTGGCAATCGTTACGTTGCGGGCACCGCGAAAGTGGGCCGTGGCGGCCGTGTGTGCGCTGGCGGTAGCGCTGGGCGTGGCAGTGGCCGAAACGCGTGCCTCGCGTGAGCTCGCCCAAGCCGGCGAACTCTGGGCAATCGCCGCACGCAATCGTGATGTGTTGCAGGTACGCGATCAGATCCAGTCTGCCCGCGCGTCGCTTGATCTGGCAGTCGCAGCGTCGCTACGCTCAGGGGTGGCCGTGCAAGCCAGCGTGCGTGGGGCGGAAACCGGAACCGTGCTGTACCAAAACGGTCGACTGATTTCTCGCGCCGGACAATCACGCGTGCCGCTGGCGCCCGGACCGGACGGGGATGCGTTTGTTCAGACGCCGTTTCACGGTGCGCTGGTAGTACGGGCGCGAAGTGGTGAGCGCGATGCGGTCACCACCGTGCTGCTCACCGCGTCTCCGCCGGCCAGTCGATTTGCGCGCGCGCTGGTGCGCTCCGCCGTCTCGGCCGACATCGCCGAGTCTATTCGTCTGGACCGTCCGAGCCTTGGGTTTCCGGCGAACCCATCAGATTCTACGGTGCGCACGGTTGTCTCAGGCGATGGTCAGACACCGCTGATCGTGGTGGGCGCAGCGGCGCGGTCTATCGAGGAGGCACGTCTCACAGGCGTTCAGCGCGCGCGCGTGCGCACGGCCGTTCCGTTGGCGATCGCGGCGGTACTGGTATTGCTGGTGGCCTGGCGGCGACCGGCGCGACTGCGTGAGCGACTGCTCACGGTGGGCGGACTGCTCGCGGCGCTGTCGATGGCCCCGATCGGGTCGCTTTCCAACGTCTCGCCGCTGTTCAACGCGGCCAACTATTTCTCGCCCGTCGCCGGTCCGCTCACCGCCAACATTGCGGCCCTCACGCTGACCGCTCTGCTGTTGTTGTTGGCGTTGTTTCGCGTGCTGCGAAGCAAGCGGTTGGCCGAGTCGCGTCGCTTGGCGGTGATCGCGGTAATAGCGATCGCTGGGCTGGGTCCGTTTGCGTTGCGGGATTTGGCGCGCGGCATTGCGTTTCCGCCGAGTGGTCCAAGCATGGGCTTGTGGGTAGCGTGGCAGTTGGCCATCGCGCTCGCGGCGGCGGGCATTCTGATTGCCGGTGCCAGCGCTGGTCAGGTGGTGATTGGCAAGCGTCGCGGCGTGCCGTCATCCATAGGTCCGGTGATTGCGGCGTGTGCCGCGATCAGTGCACCGCTACTTTGGCAGGCGCCGGGTGCGTGGCCCGTGTGGTTCCCGTTGCTGTGGATTGCAGCCATCGCGTGCCTCGCGTTTGTGCGTCGCGGTCGCGGATTGGTTACAGCCGTGGCGTTTGTCGCAGGCTGCGGTGCGGTCACACTCACGTGGGGTGCCACCACGCGAACACGCATGCAGCTGGCTCAAGGCGATGTCCCGCGACTGCGCATGTACGATGAAGGTGCAGAGCAGCTGACCCGTCGGTTCATCGGAGCGTTGGAGAGCGAGCGGGCGGTACCCAGCCGAACACGTTTGCTGCAACTGTTTGCGGCATCCGAGTTGGCACGGGCTGGGTATCCGGCGCGGTTGGCGATCTGGACTGAGCAGTCGGTTGAGGTGCCGGCCGAGTTGCTGTCGCTCACCTCGATCAATGACGACGAACGTGCGCAAGCAGGGTTGGCTGAACGTGTACGCGGTACCGGCATCAGCGACATCGTTGCGGCAGCGGACGGCCCATTCGTCATGCTTGTCGCTGCGGTGCCGTTCGATCGCGGTTTTGTAGTGACGATTGCGGTGCCGCCTCGCACATGGTTACTGCCACCGGATCCATTTGCCCGACTCACGGGACTGGCGGCTACGCCCGATCGTGCGCCACCGTATCAGCTGTCGTTGGCCAGCGTACGCGCAGGCATCCCCGACACGCTCACTGACCGCGTCCACTGGGCGCGCCGCGGCAATCTCATGGTGGGAGACGCGCGCGTGGGAACCGACGGGGCGCCACGCCGCGCGCACATAGAAGTTGATTTGCGCGGGCTCGATACGTTGGTGCCGCGCGGTGCGCTTCTGGTGCTGCTTGACGTAGCCGTGGTGTTGCTGATCTGGACCGCCAGTGCGATGGCCGACGGCGGTGTGTGGCGCTGGTTGCGATGGCAGCGCGCACGCTGGCGACGCTCGTATCGCTCACAGCTGTCCATTGCGCTGCTGACGTTTTTTCTCGCGCCGGCCGTTGGCTTCGCTGTGTGGGAAGCGTTTCGTTTGCGCGAAGATGATCGCAGTGCGCGTGAGCTGTTGGTGCGTGAAGCACTGCGGTCGGCGGAGTTGCCGACGGTGCCGGACAACGTGGGCACATCTGATTTACTCACGACCCGGATGCTGGCCGGCATGGCCGTCGAAGTTGGTGGACCGTTGTTCGCGTACCGGGACGGCGTGCTGGCGCAGGCCAGCGACGAGGTCCTGTCCGAACTGGCGCCGTTGGGCACGCTGTTACCGGCCGATGTGCCCGCTGGGGTGGCGGGCAATCTTGTGCGACTCGACGCCATCGGCGATGCGGTGGTGACACGATCTGTACCACTGGCATCGCGCAACGCCTTGGTGGGTTTTCGTCCAACCGTCGGACCGGAAGGGACGGCGCTCGTACTGGCGACGGCGGCGCGGGGCGATGAGTTTCTGCTCGACGCGCGCCGCGCCGATCTGGCGTTGCTGGTTCTGTTGGTGACCGTCTCCGGTGTGGCGGCCGCGCTGTGGCTCAGCGGCGTTGCCGCGCGAGAGTTGGCCCGACCCATCGGGACACTGCGTGATGCCGCGCTGGCCATTGCAAGCGGTCGACCCATGCCACCCCTCGATGCCATGCCGCCGGCCGAGTTCGTGCCGGTGTTTGGTGCCTTTGCGCGGATGGCCACTGATTTGTCGGCCAGTCGTGCGGCCCTTGAAGAAGCGCAACGTCGCACGGCGGCCGTACTGCGCGAGGTGGCCAGCGGCGTTGTGGCGATCCGTCACGATGGACGCGTGCTGCTGGCCAATCCGCGTGCGGAAAAGTTGCTGGGCGCGTTGCTGGCGCCCGGCACGCCCGTGTTGCCGGGCGAGGCATCGACAGGACAGCTGGGCGCATGGCCCTTGCTGGCGCCACGTGTGCGGGCGTTTTTGGAGCGTAGTGATCGCGCGCTTGAGGCCTTCGATGTGCAGTTACCGGCAGCGGCGGTCGGCAACGGGGGGGGGGACGCTGAGCAAGCCGGCAACGTAGCCGACGGCTCGCGCACGATCCGTCAGGTGCGTGCATCGCTCACGCGCCTACCCGGCGGTGCAGTGCTCACGCTTGACGATGTGACGGAACTGGCCACGGCGCAACGCGTGCTCGCGTGGGGTGAGATGGCTCGGCAGGTAGCGCACGAAATCAAGAATCCGCTCACGCCCATCCGGTTGGGTGTGCAGCATCTTCGACGTTCGTGGCGCGATGGTCGCGGAGATTTTGGCGTCATCCTCGACACGAACGTGACGCGCATCCTGGCTGAGATCGATCATCTCGACGAAATCGCGCGTGCCTTCAGTCAGTACGGCAGCGCGCCGGCGGAACGCGCACCGGGCGAGCCAACTGATGTGTCGCGCGTGGCACGCGATGTGGTGGCCCTCGAACGGATGGGCGAGGGTGCCGTCACCTGGACGCTGTGCATTGCCGATGTTGATGTGGATGACAGCGATGCACCAAGCCCGCCGCTCCTGGCCGTCGCGCGAGCCGACGAACTGCGCGAAGTGCTGCTCAACGTGTTGGAGAATGCGCGTCTGGCCGACGCCACAGCGGTACACCTTGAGGTCGTTCAGCGCGGCGACCGCATCGCCTTGATCGTGCGCGACAATGGCGCGGGCATGTCGGCGGACGTATTACCGCATATTTTCCAACCGCACTTCTCCACGCGCACGAGCGGCAGTGGATTGGGCCTCGCCATCAGTCGTCGCTTGCTCGATGGTTGGGGGGGTGCTGTGACCGTGACCAGTGAACCTGGTATCGGGACGACGCTCACGATGACGTTATTGCCTGCTTAAGTTGTGGCCATGGCATCGCGCGATCCGATTCTCACCCCGACCCGACTCAGAGCCACGCTGCCACGGCATCTGGCCGATTGGACGTTGCCTCCGGGCTGGGCCTGGGGACATGACAGTGTGTGGGGTGACCGTCGCCACTATCAGGAAGTGGTGGACGCGCTTGGTCGTTCACTCTCGCTGGTGAGTGCGCCGGAAGCCGAACATGGCGACTGGCTGCGCGACGAAGCGCGGGCGCTGGCGCATCGCAATCATCCGTCCATTCCCACCACCTATCACTACTGGGCCAGCTACCAGGAGAGCCGACGTGGCCCCGGTTATCTGCGTCGCTGGATCGCCGGCGAAACGGTGGCGCAGCGTGTGGTGCGCATGGGGCCGGAGTCGGTGCCCACCGTGCTGCAGGTGTTACGGGAAGCGGGCAGCACGCTGGCGTACCTGCACGACGCGGGCTCACTGCATCGCGCGCTGTCGGCGTACAACGTGTGGCTGACACCGGGCGGTCGGTTGTGGCTGCTGGGCTGGGAGTGGGCGTTGGCACCGGAGCAGGTGCCATCGGGGTTGCGCCCCGATCCGGCCCGCACACCACAGGCGCCCGAGTGGAGCAACGGGGAGTACACGCCCAGCCAGGCCAGCGATCAATGGCAGCTGGCGGCAATGGTGTTTACGGCACTGACTGGTGAAACGCCTCCGGAGCATGATGCACCGCCAATCACGCTGTTGCGTCCGGATTGTCCGGTAGGTTTGGCGCGTGCGATGGAGAGGGCGCTGCACGCTGACCCATCTCAGCGTTTTCCCTCGGTGCGCACATTCCTGCGCGAGGTGGATCGCGTGGTGAGTGTGCGTTCTGTGTTGGTGGAACCGGAGGGCACGGAAATTCCGTCAGCACGTGAAGCGCCGGAAGCACGGCTGCGCTGGGCGACCTCAGATGATTACGAGGTTCTCGCGCCGCTGGGCTCGGGCACGTTCGGTAGCGTATGGCGCGCACGCGACCTTACCTTGGCACGCGAAGTGGCCATCAAGGTGCTGCATCCGCACATCGCCAAAGATGATGTCGCGGTGTCGCGTTTTCGTCGCGAAGCGCGATTGGCTGCGCAGCTGGCGCATCCGGCGATCGTGCCGATCTACGACAGCGACGAACGCGGTGGTGTGGTGTGGTACACCATGGAGCTGGCCGAGGGTGGATCGGTGGCCAGCTTGATTGCGCGACGTGGGCCACGTGATTTCGATGAAATCGCGATGCCTGTAGACGGCGTGCTCGATGGTCTGAACGCCGCGCACAACAGTGGCATCATTCATCGCGATCTCAAGCCCGAGAACATACTTATCGATCGCTATCGTCGCTGGCGCATTGGCGATTTCGGTATTGCGCAAGCATGGGGCGAGGATGCCGTCACCGGTTCGTCCGGTACGCCGGCCTTTGCGGCGCCTGAACAGTTGCTCGGCGAAGCGCAGGGTCCGAGTACGGACTGCTACGCGATTGCCGGTATTGTGTACTTCGTGCTCACGGGACGCGCGCCGTTTGGTGACGCCAGTGCTGAACAGGTGCTGGCGCAGCAGTTGGGTGATCGCATGACAGAACGACTGCAACTCGATGCGTTTCCCGCACCACTCACGCAGTTCCTCATGCGTGGGTTACATCCGCGCGCCGATGAACGCTTCAGTGATGCGGCGGAGCTTCGGTTGGCGTGGCGTCAGGTGATTCGCCTGATGCGGCGCGCTGATGATCCGCGTCCGTGGTGGCGTCGCGTGTTTGAAGGACCGATGGATGGCGAACAGTCGTTCGATGACGATGTGGATCTGGACGACGTTATTCCGCCACGCGAATCGTCTTCACGTTCGTAAACTCACGAAAGCCGCGTGTGCCGAGCTCGCGTCCCATGCCCGATTGCTTCACGCCGCCAAACGGGACGCGCGGGTCTGAGACCACGACTTCGTTCACAAACACCATGCCGGCCTCGAGTCCGGCTACAAAGCGCGCCGCCTGATCGGGATCACGCGTCCACACACTGGAGCCCAGTCCAAAATGTGTGGCGTTGGCGAGCGTCAATGCCTCATCGGCGTTGGACACACGAAACACAGGCGCGACGGGACCAAAGAGCTCTTCGGTGGCGGCGGGGCTGTCGAGCGGTACATCCACCAGCACTGTGGGCGGATAAAAGAATCCGGGTCCGTCGGGGACGCTGGCCTGCGCGGCAATTCGTGCGCCCGCTTCGATGGTGCGTTGCACCTGTTTGGCGAGTGAGTCGCGCATGTCGCTCGTGGCGAGTGGACCAATCTCGGTGCGCGGTTCCTGAGGGTCACCCACGCGCAGTGACTGCATGCCCTGACTGAACACGCTCAGAAACTGTTCGTACACTTCGCTGCACACAATGAAGCGTTTCGCCGCGATGCACGACTGTCCGGAGTTGACCGTGCGACCGGTGACTGCGGCACGGGCGGCGCGGTCTACGTCGGCGTCAGCGAGCACGATGAACGGATCGCTGCCGCCGAGTTCCAGCACCGCTTTTTTCAAATGGGCGCCGGCCGCTGTGGCCACGGATTTGCCGGCCCCTTCGCTTCCGGTAAGTGTCACGGCTACAATGCGCGGATCGGCGATGAGACGCTCAATGTCGTCGCTCTTCACGAGAAACAGCGGTGCCAGCGCCGGCGATGCACCCGTATCCGCCGCAGCATCGGCAATCAAGGCGTGCAGCAGTTGTGCGCAACCGGGTACCGATCCGGCCGGTTTATGCAACACGGCATTGCCGACAATGAGATTGGGAACGATGACCCGCATGGCTTGCCAATAGGGAAAATTCCACGGCATCACAGCGAGCAGCACGCCCAGTGGCTGATACTCTACGCGCCAAGCGCCAAGGGCGTCTTCGGTGATGCGTTCCGGAGCTAGCGCGCGAGGGCCGAGTTGCAGCGCGCGCTCACACAACGTGGCGCACTTGTCGACTTCCGCGCGCGAAGCGGCCAATGGCTTTCCCATTTCGAGCGTGCATTGCAGCGCCAGGCTTTCACGACGCTCGCGGAGCAACACGCTCATGCGTTCGACCAGTGGCAGACGCTGATCGATCGTGCGCGTTTTCCAGTCGCGTTGCGCGCGATCAGCCGAGTCGAGGGCTCGCTCTATGCCTGACGCATCGAGGGCGTCATATTCGGCGAGCAGGGTGGCAGTAAATGGATTGGTCGCGCGAAAGCTCATTCGGTCCGGACCGTCACCGCCGTTGCCCACACCGGCGTATCCGGCGGGGCGTTGGCGTACGTTGAACCCTACGCGGCAGTGACCACTCGGGTCAACTGCGGCGGCTTGATCGGCTGTGAGGTACCCTTGCCCGCGCCACGGGAACGGCGATGCGCGGTGATGGATGGCGTGCCCTGCTGTGACGCGCGATTGGCTCGCTTCTGTCTGAGCAGATCGCGGTCGGCCGACTCCAGAAGTACGGCCAGCGGGGTGGCGTCCTCGGCGCGGGCGTACACGTGGCCCAGCGACACGCTCACCGTGCATGGCAGCACGGCCGAAGCGTTGAGCTGCGCAATGCGATCGGCAATGCGACCCTGGATAGCGTCGGCACACAGACCGATGGCGTCGATTGCCAGCACCACAAACTCGTCACCGCCCATGCGTGCCACCACGTCGGTTTCACGCATGGCGCCGCGCACCGCGCGCGCAATCTCGGTGAGGGCGCGATCGCCAACCGCATGGCCATGCGCATCGTTGATCTGTTTGAACGCGTCGCAATCGAGATACAGGAGAATGGCATCCTGGCCGTCTGCGTGCGAGCTGCGCAGCCGCTCGTCGGCGATGGCCAGCAATCCGCGCCTGTTGAGCAGGCCCGTGAGGCCGTCGGTGAGCGACGCACGACGAAGCCGCGCCGCTTCGCGCATACGATCACGAATGTCGCGCAACGACACATGTACCACGTTGTCTACCCAGGTGGCGCGTACGCGAAGCCACGAGCTCGCCACATGTCGCGGATGGGCCCGGACTTCAGACTGATAGAGCGCGCCCGTGGTGGCCGTTGCGCACAGTGCGCGAAAGAGCTCGGTGTCGTTGTAGAGACTGGCCAGCGATGAGGTGCGCATGCCAATCACATCGGAAACCTGGCGCCGGAACAGGGTAGCTGCGCATTCGTTGGCCTCAGCGACCACGAAATCGATCACATCACCGGCCTCGTTGCGCACTGGGTCCAGCTGAACGTGCCCGTCTTCGCTCTGACTCACCGCCAGGCGCAGCCGGCGCTCGCGCTTTTGTAGCGAGTGCACCGTGAGCTCGTGTTCACGTGCCCGCTGGCGGGATCGTTCGGCGTTGCGGACGGTGATCAGCAGCGCGAGCAGAGCCGTGGCAGCGCTCAGCGCGAGCAGCAGCGCCGGTGCCGACCAGAGCAGTCGGGTGACGGCGGTGCCGACAAGATCAGTGGTAGCGGACGAATTGGTAAGCGAAAGCCACATAGGACACGCAAGGACCATGAGAGCAAGGCGTAACTGCCGTCGTCGGCAGCAACTTCCGGACGAGCGCTAGGTTACGCAACCGTCGTGCCACTGCTGTTGGTTTGTCTCAAGAATGCGTACTGAGTCGCGTAAGTGCTTGATTGTCAAACGTTTCCGGTAATCGGAACCGTCGGTGCGTTAGCGACTGGACGCCGAGTGGGTTGGTAATTATGGAGCGTTCTCGTTGGCGCGTTCTTTCCTGAGGCGGCAGTTTTCGCCGAGCCGCCCGCTGCTGGAAGAGCCCGGAACAGGGTTCGGATCCGGATTACTTAAATCGTGGAAAATAGGGCGGTCATGTCTGCGTCGCCGTTGACTCGGCCACGTGCAGCATCGCCCCGATCGCTGTGCCGTAGCCGGCTTGGTCGGGCACGAACAGCTCCGTCCCGTAGTATGCGCCCACGCGGGCGAGCACGGCGCGGAACGTCGGAAGGTCGGTCAGATGCCCGATCACCACGATGTGCGACACGCGCTCCGCACGTGCGGCATTGATGGCCGTAACGGCAATCACCTGTCCAACCAGCGTCACGAGCGCGGCCGCCAGATCTTCGCGACGGGCGTCCACATTCGGCTGCGCGAGGCGTCCAAAGTTGACCGCCGTTGCATCGCTCGGCAATGCACCAATGGGACCTGAGATAACGTCGCCGAGACTCAGATCGGCACCGTTGGCATCACCTTGCTGGGCGAGTGCGTCAATGGTCCAGGCATCGGTGGTATTGAGCAGTAGACGTCCGAGTCCGAGCAGTGTGCCACCGCCTACCGCGCTGCCGGTAGTGTGTGCGTAGGTGCGTCCACGCGCCGTGATTACTGCTGTGCCGGAACCGGCACTCACCACCAGCGTGGGCGTTTCGAAATTGTCGTGCGATACCGGGCCGAGTGCTTGCCCGCCTCGTCCGATGGCGGTGACTTCGTTGACGGGCACGAGCGCCAGTTGGCTCAGCATCGCCGGAAGCACGCGGTGTCGACCGCCGGTAATGGCGACGCGCTCGAGAACCGATGGCGCCAATCCACCGTCGGCGAGCACTTCGTACACCGTGTTGGCATTCGGAGCGCCGTCGGATGCCCGCGTCCAGCGCACCAGCGCACCATCAGTCATGTGGACCGCGTCGGTGTTGCTGATGCCGAAGTCAATGGCCGCGATCGCGTGAGCGGGCTCAGTGGTTAAGGGGTCGCGGAGGGAGATGTGGTTGGTCGTCACCACGCGATGATAGCGCCCGGCACGCCGTGGCGTGAGCGGTACCCGAAAACAACTCGTTTGGAACAGTGGTAACCGGGACGAATCCGGTAAACGGAGTTCGTCACCGATGCAGTCAGGAATACACACGCGGACACTGTCACGGATACAGCTGCGAGTGAACGCGTGTCATATTACGGCGTCTGCTCACTCTCGCCCGTCTCACATGCCCCGCATGCTCATTGCGCTCTCCAGTCTGATTTCCGGACTGGTGGCGCTATACCTGCACCTCTGGAAAATCGGCAAAGCCGGATCGCTCTCGTGCGGTGGCGAAGGCGGCTGCGCCTATGTGCAGGGCAGCGTCTACGGATCGTTTCTCGGCGTTGACGTGGCGCTGATTGGTACGATTGGTTACGCGCTCATTTTCGTGACGGCGCTGTTGGGCACGACCGCGCGCCTCCAAGACGCGCGCCTGATCACACGAGCGCTGCAACTGCTCATCTGGCCAGCGGTGCTGTTCACGGTGCGCCTGAAGTGGGCGGAGTTCGTGATTCTGGAATCGTTTTGCCCGTGGTGCGCTGTGTCGGCGGTGACGATTGCCGTTTGCGCCGTGCTTGTCACGCTCGACGCAAAACGATTGGCGCGTGGCGAGTGAGTGATGCCCCGCGTCCGGAGAGTCTGACGCTTTCAGGGGCTCTGGAGTCTGGCGCGCATCGGCAGCGTTGTGCGTACCGCTTCTTTGCTTCAGGGCGTCGCTTGTACGCCGAGCATGACATCAAACCACGGTCGCAACTGCTCCGGTCCGGGATAACCGGCCATCGTGCCGCGAATACGTCCGTCGGCGTCAACGGCCACAAACGTGGGCGTGCCGCGATAGCGGAATGTGAGCAGAATTTGCGACTGCGACGTGGCCGGTCCAAGCGGAACGGCTCCGTTCAACCCCGCATCGACGAGCATGGGTGCGCCGTCGATCGCGCCTTCCAGCGTCAACATGCGTAATCCCTTGACCGGCCGACCGTTGGCGTATGCGCCCAGATCACGCAGCGCGAGCTTGCAATATCCGCAGGTGCGCGAGTTGATCATGACAATGGCGGGCTGGCCGTTTTCAACGATCGGCACCGTGGCACCTGAAATGTCCTTGACCGGGAAGGCTCCAAGCCCCTGTGCGCTCGACGCCAGTGCGCCTGGTGGTCCACCGGACGCCACGGCCTCGATGGTGGCGGCTGCATCGTTGGTGGCGGCGGCGCTCGTAGTGGGAGAGGCTGGCGTGCCGCTACTCGCACTATCGAAAAACGGCAGGCGGTCTCGCATGACCAGGGCAAATGCCAACACCACCACGCCACCGGCGAGCGCCATCAGTGCGTCTCGCCCCGTTCTGCTGCCTGCGGGAGCTGTTGGCGCCGACTTTTCGGCTGCCGCGGTGCTGTTCTGGGCGTCGGGAGTGCCGGGCTCTGGGGTACCGGAGCGCGCGTCGTCGTTTGACGGCGGGAGAGCATCGTGAGTCATGACATGAATAATCGCACCAAAACGCCGCTGTCGGCACCCTCTGCCGCCAACTCGCACGAACGCGCGCGCGCGCTGGCGCAGCTCGATGTAGACGCGCACCTGGCGGATCCGGCGCGCCGGCAGGCCTTTGTGACGCCAATGTTCGATGTCATCGCCCCGCGCTACGACGAGTTCACGCGGGTGTTTTCATTTGGCATGGACGCGAGCTGGAAGCGTGAGGCCGTGCGCGTGGTGTCAGAGGCGTTACGCTCAGGCGGCAACCCGGCTCCACGGGTGCTGGATCTGGCCTGCGGCACGGGCGACTTCGCGATTTCCGTGGCACGCGCCGTGGCCAGCCGATGTCCCGATATGAACGTGGTCGGGCTTGACGCGTCGCACGAGATGATACGGTACGCGCGCGAGCGACTGCGAGGCGCTGACGCCGACGTGGCGCCCAAAGTGCTGACGGGCACCGGCGACATGACACAGCTTCCGATCGGCCAGGCGAGTGTGGATATGATCACCGCCGGTTATGCGGTGCGGAATGCACCCGATCCGGTACTGGCTATTCGTGAAGCCGCACGTGTACTACGCCCGGGTGGGCTTTACGTGACACTTGATTTCTATCGTCCGGAGTTTGCGCCGTGGCGCGTGCTGCTTGTGAACTATTTGCGCGTCGCGGGTAATCTGGTGGGGTGGTCGTGGCATCGAACGCCGGTGGTGTACGGCTACATCGCGCGCTCCATCGATCACTTCATGTCGTGGCAGGCTTTCTCGCAGTCGCTATCCGAGAACGGGTTTCGCATCCGCTCGGTTCGGCGCTGGCTCGGCGGTGGCGTGGCGTTGCACGTGGCCGAACGAGAGTAACGCAGTTTTCGCGCGCCGCCGTTTTTGCGCCGCCTCCACTCGTCTTCAGCTCATCTTGAACTTATGTCTTTCATGCACCGTTTGTACTCGCCGATAACCGGCGTCGTGCATCGCACGCGCCGCGTCGCATTCTCGGCACTTCTGCTCGCGTTGGCCGCCTGTAGCGGGTGCAGCGCGTCGGATTCCACCGGGCTTGGGCTACCGTCCGATCCGGCCACCGATACTTTCGCCGCCGAACTGGGGGTGAACCTGGCCAACATGACCGAGCGGGCCGACAAGCTGTACATCCGGGATCTGGTGGAGGGCACGGGCGCCGAAGCCGTGGCGGGAAGGCGGCTGCGCGTGCGTTATACGGGCTGGCTGGCCTCCGGAAATCAGTTCGACAGCAATGTGTCGTCGGGCGCGCCGTTTGAGTTCACACTGGGCGGCGGTCGCGTGATTGCCGGTTGGGACATCGGCGTTCCAGGTATGCGCGTAGGCGGCAAACGTCGTCTGGTATTTGGTTCGGAGTACGGATATGGCCCACAGGGCTCCGGCCAGATTCCACCCAATGCAACACTCGTGTTCGATGTGGAGCTGGTCAGTATCGTGAATTGAGCGGTGAGGCGATCGCGGTGGCCACAAGATGCTTACCCAGTCGTGCCCACCACGCGCGCACCGTAATCGCCTGCTCGGTGAACTCCGGCAACAACAAGCGCACGTCGAGTTCGCCTTCACGCTCAGGAAACACTTCGACTTCCTGAAACCGCACGTATCGATGCACATGCGGGTCGATGGCTTTGTACACCGCTTCCTTGAGTGCGAAGCGAAGACGCACGGCTTCCCGATAGGCCAAGGCGTCACGCAACGCGAGATCGCCCAGCGTGCTGCGTTCCTTCGCGGTGAGGATTTTGGGAGCAAGGTCGGGTCGCGACAACTCCGACACGCCGGGGCGCTCTTCCACGTCCACACCAAGCGTGTGCACACCAGGAGTCTGCGGCGCCACCAGCGCCACGGCCAGTGTGCGCTTGTGGCTCACTGACCCCAGCACTCCCGGCGGCATGAGGGGAGCGCCGCGAGAGGTGCGAAGCACCGGATGCTCCCGCTCATTCGGTGCCACACGCGAGATGGCATCACGCAACGCGACCCGCCCGCCCACAAACGACACCCGTCGCAGCACGGACAGCGCATTGGCCAGCTCCTGCTCGTCGTGGTGCAATCGTTCCTGCACCGCGCGCAGCGACTCGAGGGCCCTCTGTTCGTTCTTGGCGTCAGGTAGACGAACCACCGACAGAACGCCGTGCGGCAGTGTGGACTGCGTGAGCAGCGCGAAGTCGTCGTGGCCGGTTTCCATTGGGAGTGCCTCGCGTGTGAGCCGTTGTGACCTGAGCGGGTAATCTTCGCTCAGGAGCGCGGCGCTGCCAAGGCACGTGCATTATCTGAGACGTGCAGATTGCCTTGGGCGATGCGTGCGCATAACGTGCGGCGGCTTCGCCGTTGCCCACATTTTGACTCCAGCGCTCGATCTATGCACCAACCCAGCGCCACGTCATCCGTTGTACGCGCACTCACCGGCAGACAGGCGTGGTATATCGTTGCCATTCTCACGCTGGCGAATGTCAGCGGGTTTGTGGATCGGCAGATTCTGGCGCTGCTTGTTGAACCGATCAAGCGCGATCTGGGGGTCAGTGATACCCAGGTGTCATTGCTCATGGGACTGAGCTTTGCGGTGTTCTATTCGGTGCTTGGCATTCCCATTGGCCGACTGGCCGATCGGCGCAGTCGTCGCGCGTTGGTGGCGGCGGGGGCCGTGTTGTGGAGTGCGATGACAGCGTTGAGCGGACTTGCGCGCTCGTTTGCACAGCTGTTCGCGTTGCGCATCGGAGTAGGCGTGGGAGAAGCCACCCTTGGTCCGTCTGCGGTGTCCATGATTGCCGATGCATTCCCGCGCGAACGACGTGGATCGGCGATGAGCGTATACATGCTCGGCACGTTTCTCGGCAGCGGGATCGCGTACGCGCTTGGTGCGTATGTAGTGGGTCTGGCCGACGCGCAGGGAGAGATCATACTCCCGCTCGTGGGCCAGATACGTCCATGGCAAACAGTGTTCTTTATCGTGGGTGTGCCGGGACTCGCGATCGGTGCGCTGGCGATGACGATGCGCGAACCACCGCGCACCGGATCGACGGAGGTGTTGCCGTTTGCGGAAGTCATCGCGTACTTCCGCAAGAACGCTCGCACCATGACCACGCTTTCACTTGGCTTCGCGTGTTCGGCGGCCGTGAACTACGGCATTGGCGCATGGCTGGCCACGTTTTTTGTGCGCACGCACGGGTGGACGGCAACCGAGGCGGGTACGCTGCAAGGCGTGCTCACCATGACATTCGGTGTCATCGGTACGCTGCTTGGCGGATACATCACCGACAAGTGGGTGCAATCAGGTCGTAGCGATGCCCCTCTGCGCGTCGGGATTCTGGCCGCTGTGGGCATGCTGCTGTCGGCGTCGGTGTATCCACTGGTTTCGTCGGCTACGCTGGCGGCATTCTTGTTGGTGCCGGTCAATCTGTTTGCCGCGATGCCTTGGGGCGCCGCCAATGCCGCGGTTGCCGAGGCGCTTCCGGCGCGTATGCGCGGCCAGGGATCGGCGGTCTACTTTCTCGTGGTGAATCTCTTTGCCGGCGCATTTGGTCCGACGGCTGTGGCGCTGATTACGGATCATGTGTTTGGTGACGCACTCGCGTTGCGTTGGTCGCTGGCGATCTGTGCGACCGTCGGCATGATCTGTACCATTGTGCTTCTGGCGCTCGGTCGCGAGGCTTATCGCACTACAGTCGCCACACGGGAGCCGTGACGCGTGGCGCATTTTCGTGAGCGTGTAGAGTCTCCGGTTCTGATTTTCTGTGCGATGTAGGTACCGACGTGGGTACCGACGTGGTACCGACGTTCCCCGCACTACATCGCCGCACTACATCGCCGCACTACATCGCGTCATTACAACGCGCCAGTACATCACGGCCCCGCAGCGCGTCAGCTGGTGCCGCGATCGCCCTCGGCAAACTCCGGTCGTGCGATACCGGTGATCACATTACCGGCCAGCAAGCCGGCGGCCAGCGAAATACCCACGATCGCCACACGGAATGCGGTTTCAATGCCGAGCACGGTTTCGTTGCCAAGCAGTGAGGTGACGGAGCGAAATCCGATGCTGCCCGGTACGAGAATCAGCAGCCCTGGTACCTGTGTGACCATGGCCGTTGTACGCTGCCAGCGTGCCAGCAGATTGCTTCCGGTGCCTACAACCAGCGCGCCCAGAAACGCCCCGAGTTGCTCGCCGAGTTCTCGTCCGGCAAATCGTGCGGTGACATAAGCGAGCGCTCCGGCGAGTACGATCCATCCCACATCGCGTCGTTCGGCGCGCAGAAGCACGGCGAAACACACGGGTGCGAGCAGCGCCGCGATCGGTTCCGTCCACCACGCCACGCGCGGGGTTGCAATGATGAAAGCCGAATCTCCCTGCAGCACGAGTGCCGCAAGCAACGCACCAACCTTGGCACCAAGCGCGAGACCGAACCCGAGTCCCAAAAACGTTACGAGCGAACCGGCCAGCCGTGCGGTCCCAGACGCAAGATGGCGCGTGCTCAGTTCCGTGAGGCCAATGGTAAACGTGAGGCCGGGCATGAGCACGATCAGCCCGGCCAGCGATGTTTGGTACGCGCTACCGCTGGTTGTGATGCCGGCGATAAAGAAGGCCAGCGTGGCTACCGTACCCGCAGTAAACGGCTCGAGCACGGGCGCCAGTGCGGCCGTACGATTGGCCGTCAGCGCACATAATCCGGCCACGAGTCCGAGCAGCGCGGCCACGGATGCCTCGAACACGGTGACGCCAAAAAAACACGATACGGACGCCGACGAGAGCACGAACGCGAGTAGCGTCTGCGTGTGCGACCAGCGCGGTGGTTCACTCAGCAAGGCGGCAATGCGCACGGATCCTTCAGACGCGGTGATGCGGCCGTCCAGCACGTTGGACATGATGGCGTCGAGCCTGGACAGGTGGCCCAGGTTCGGCTCACCTGGTTCAACGCGCAACAGGTGCGTGCGTTGTGCGTCTTGCGCGCCGAATCCGGCAAAAATCGAGGTCGGCGTGGTAAAGAACTGCGCTTCGACGCCCAGTTTGGCGGATACGTCGCCGAGGACGGACTCGAGGCGATGCGCCGGATACCCGTGCGCATGCAACGCGCGCGCG
>JBBRDJ010000022.1:0-38660 GCA_038203945.1 Gemmatimonadales bacterium | reverse complement strand
GGCAAGGCAAGTGCATTGTCGACTGCGGCTCTTCGCTTCGCTACTGACCTCAACCGTAAACGCGCTGTTCAACCCGTACCGTTTACCGTGAACTGTCACCGTAAACGCAGTCAAACGGCAGTTCCTCCCCTCACCTAACCCTCACCACCGCCAACCGCAGATTCCCCGCCATTCTCTCCCCCCCTGCCCCCCGAAGCTCCACCAGCTGCGCCGCCCCCGCGCTTACCCCCGTCTCCAAGTACGCCGCCCCAAACCCCCGCAGCTCCGCCACACTCACTTGGCGCTCGCCCGTGATCTCACGGACATTGATTGGCCGCGCACTGTACCGCCCCCCAAACGTGCCAGCCAGACCGGCCATGAGCTGCGGCAAGTTCCAACTTGGCATGCTCAGCGTGGCCCGGGCCGGCGTGAAGTCCGGATAGTCGTCCACCAAATTGGCCAGCGCCCACTCGGCCAGCAGCTCCGCAGCCGGACGTCCCGTGCGTGATTCCAGCAGCGCCACACCACGCGCGTCCCCCCCCCGCACCAGATCGCGCAGGAAGCTCGCTTCGTTGATCGCGTAGTGATCAATGGCCCAGCGCACCAGCGACCAGCCGCTGGCGTAGTACGTATGGTCGTTGTTTGATGCACTCCCCAGCGGTGAGAGCGTATCGGCGCCGGCGAAATAATCGTGCAGCACCGAAATGTGGCGCCACATCATGAGCGGTCGACCGTCGCACTCGTACACTTCGCACATCACACTGGCGCTCCAGCCGGTGTTGCTCTTCCAGGCCGCACGTGAGTTGCCCTGCCCGTGATCGAACGTGCGCGCGTACAGCTCTTCGGCAATGCGCGCCGTGGCTTCTTCCATCCACGGTTCTTCAAACTCGGCGCCGGTGGCCATGCGCTGCGCAAACGACGCCAGATGTTTGGCTTCGTGCAACACGGTGGAGCGCATGGTGCGCTGCCAGGCGGCAATGGTTTCTGTGACGTGTGGCGTGCGCACATAAAACAGCTCGTCTTCATTGCTGTTGGGCACGCTGCTGCGCGGATACAGGTTGCAGGTGGTGACGTAACCGCTGGTGCCGGGCGCGGAGTTGTTGACGTACGGGGAGACGAGCATGCTGATGCGTGCGTCGCCCTGCATGATGTCATTGAGTGCGAGCGGGTTGCCCACCTGTTCAACCAGCAGCGGATACATGACGGTATCAAACTCACGTCCGATGTCGCGCAGCTGGGCATCCATGGTGCCGGCGCGCGGTGAGGCGGCGTCTTCGAGCACCACAATGTGCTGTCCCACGTAGACTGCGCGGGCGGTAATGTTTTGTGCCGACTCACAGGCACTGAACATGGCGTTGCGCTGCACCGTTGCGCCTTCTGTCAGGGCAGTGGCCGCGTAGGCGGAGCGACCGGCGTTGCGCGCACGCTTGGTAGTTTCGTTGCGCCATGCAGTGGTCGCCGAACCGTATTGTGCAGCGCGAGAGTTTTCGCGGGTGAGGTGGGCGCTGTGCGATGTGTGTTCGTGCAGCGATTGCGTGAGGGAGTTGGTGAGTGATTGTTGTGTTGCTGTGGTGATTGATGCGCCCAGCGAGGCGTTTTCAAAATTGTGCGCCGATGTGTTGAGCGATTGCGTGGTCGTTACGTGCGGCAGTGACTGCGACACTGCAGGCGATACTGCAGGCGACCCTGCAGACGATACTGCAGGCGACACTGCAGACGATACTGCAGGCGACACTGCAGGCTGCGTTTGCGGCCCCTGCTGCGACGCGACGTTAAACGACGCACTCTCGGCAGAAGCCTGACCGGGCGCCTGACTGGGCGCCACTCCGCCCACACTCGACGCACGCACCTGAAAGCCCGAGCGCTGCGATGGGATCACGCTGGTGTTGATCACCGCCATGACGTAGCGCGCATTGTCGCCATCGGTGGCGACATATTCGTGGCACAAGCTCTCGTTGGCGCTCAGCAAGTTGAGCGACTCACCGCGGGCCAGCGATATGCGACGTGCGACGGACAGCGTGACGGCGAGCTCACCCGTCTGTCCACGTGAGGTAATGCGCAGCGGCTGCGAACCGGTAGCCACGCACGGCAGCAACTCGGCGGCGGGCAGCTGGACTTCAAGACGTGTGGAGGTGGCCGACAGCACCTGCGCCGATACGCCAGCGATGGTGATGCGACTGTCTGACAGCGCGGTGCCGAAGCCGGTGCCTTCGATAACCAGCGTCGATCCGGCGCGGGCGGTATCGGGGCCCACCACGCGGCTCAGCGAGAATGCGGCCGACGGCCCTGTGGCGGGCACATTGCGCTCAGGAGCTAGAGGCGCTGTTGCGTCGCTGTTGTTGCACGCAGTCCACACAAATGGCGCGCACACTATCACAGCCCCGGTACGGCACGCCCGCGCAAAGTTGGCGAGTACCTTGTAAGCTGTTGTGTTTAAGCGACTTGCGGACATTGGGGCAACCGTTACGGGACAGGCAGCGATCCTCACACCCTGCGTAATGGTGCAAACCCGGTGCCGACCTGGACCGTACGATTTTCGTACGGTTGTCGGTCCGGTAACGGTCGGGTGCCGTCGTGGCGACTGTGCGTCGCGTTCGCTGCCATTTCGTTGCCCGTTTGCTGTCTGTCCGATTGCAGGTCACACGAGCCCGCTGCTTTCGCCGCGCGTCACCGTCGGTTTGTTTGCTATCAGTGCGTCGCGCCCGTCGCGCGCCCCGACTTTTGCGCTTTGAGGAAACCCGTCATGTCCAGCACTACCGATGTCCGTCCGCCGCTCACGATGCTCTCTGAAGAGGAGATGCTGTTTCGCGATTCGGTTTATGACTTTGCCGATACCGTTGTGCGTCCCCGCGTGAGCGCGATGGAAGCGGCGGGCAAGATCGACACCGATATCACCAAACAGTGCTTCGACATGGGCCTGATGGGCGTGGAAATCCCGGAAGCGCTGGGAGGCGCGGACGGCTCGCTGTTCATGACCATGCTGGCGGTTGAATCGCTGAGCCGAGTGGACGCCAGTGCGGCCATTCAGGTGGACGTACAGAACACGCTGGTGAACTACCCGGTGTACGCGTACGGCACAGAAGCACAGCGTGCGAAGTGGCTGCCGCCACTGACGAGCACCACGATCGGTGCGTACGCGCTGAGTGAACCGGGTTCCGGATCGGACGCGTTCGCATTGGCTACGCGTGCAGACCGCGTGGATGGCGGATGGAAGCTCACGGGCTCCAAGGCGTGGATTACGAACGGTGCAGAAGCGGAGGTGTTTCTGGTGTTCGCCACGGTAGATCCGGACAAGGGCTACAAGGGCATCACGGCGTTTATCGTCACGCGCGACACACCGGGATTCTCGGTCGGCAAAAAGGAAGACAAACTTGGCATTCGCGCGTCGAGCACGACGTCACTGCACTTTGAAAACTGCTTTGTGCCGGACGATCAGGTGCTGGGCGAAGTGGGTGTTGGATACAAGATCGCCATCGACACGCTCAACGGCGGCCGCATCGGCATAGGCGCGCAAATGATCGGCATCGCGCAAGGCGCACTGGACGCAGCGACGCAGTACCTGAAAGAGCGCCAGCAGTTTGGCCGAGCATTGGCGGAGTTTCAGGGCATTCAGTTCCAGGTGGCGCAGGCGGCGACGGAACTTGAGGCGGCACGATTGTTGGTGTACAACACGGCGCGGTTGCGCGACGCGGGGCAGGACATTGTGCGCGAGGGCGCGATGGCGAAACTGTACTCGTCGCAGATGTGTGCAAGGGTGACGTCGTTGAGTGTGGAGCTGTTTGGGGGGTACGGATACACGCGGGATTATCCGGTGGAGAAGTTTTATCGTGATGCGAAGATCGGGACGATTTATGAGGGGACGTCGAATATGCAGTTGCAAACGATAGCGAAGGGGATATTTAGGTGATGGGGTGGAACGGCGCGTGGGACAGCGTTGACGGTGACGGTTTACGGTGGACGGTTCAGGTGGAACGGCGCGTGGGACAGCGTTGACAGTTGTCGGAACGTCACAATGAAGAGCGCGGCGGTAGCCGCGCTTTCTTTATTTCGGGACTCTCACCGAACACCCTCAACTATCACCGTAAACGCCGTCAAACGGTCAGTCACTTAAACCGTCCACCGTTCACCCCAACCGTAAACGCCGTCCCACGCGCCGTTCCACCTAAACCGTTTACAGTCAACCCCCACCGTAAACGCCGTCAAACGCGCCGTTCCACCTAAACCGTTTACGGTCAACTCCAACCGTTAACGCCGTCAAACGCGCTGTTCCACTCAAACCGTTTACAGTCAACTCCCACCGTCAACGCCGTCAAACGCGCCGTTCCCACCCTACCTCCACCGCACCATCACCCTTACCGGCTGATGTTCCGACGGGTACCCCCGCCCCACCCTCACCGTCGTCGCCTCCAGTCCCCCCCCCGTCATCACATGATCGATCCTCACCCGATGCCAGCCCGCGAACATCGTGTGACCAAACCCCGACCCCACCGCGCTGAACGCGTTCGTCAAATCCCCCCAATCGCGTTCGTATAACGTGCTCTCCACCGTGAGATTGAAATCTCCCATGACCAGCAATCCCGGCGCTGAACGATCCACCCACCGGCTGGCCACGAACGAATCAATGGAGCGATAGCCCGTATTGGAGCTCATGCCCGAGAGATCCCCATAGCGCGCCAGCGACAGCGCCGTACGCGGTGACTCCAGATGCAGGATGTACACCGTGACCAGTTTGCCCTTCACGTTGAGCGTGAGCCGGTGCACCCGTCCCGCTCGGCCCGCTCCCGGCCTGCGACTCGCGTCAATGGGACCAGGTGGCATTTGTTTGCTGGCCACCACCGGATACCGACTGATCACACACGCGAAGTGCGTGCGCACAAACGTGTAATCACGTCGAGCCCGCATGACGTCTGCGACATCGGATCGGCAGTCTATCAGTGCCGCCAGGTCAGCGTCCCACGCGTCAATGTCGGTGCTGATGCGACCGCCGAGTGTTGCGGAGCCATCGGTGTTGTAGAGCACCACGCGCAGGTCCGTGGGTGATGAATCGGGCCTTGGGAGCGGCAGCTTCCATGTGGCCACACCAAAAAGCGTCACGATCAGCCCCACCAATGCTGTCCCCCCGATCCAGCGCGACGCCAGCCACGACAGCGGTACCAGCAGCGCCCAGGGCCACAGCATGAGATGACGTGGGGCGAAGAGCGCCAGTGTGCCGAGCGGGGTGGCGTCGCCGTAGAGGTGTACGATGAGCGCCGAAATCACCATGGCAATTGTGTACAGTATGACCAGCAGCGCGATGCTGCGCCGGATAAGCTTCATAAGCTGGGTAGAGGAACGCGCAGTGGTGTCTGACGGTCAGAGCATTCGAAGCGCAACCGCTATGTCACCATCTGCTACACGATAAAACACACTTCGTCCTTGGCGGCGCGTAAACTCAATTATCTGAGCCTGTTCGAGCCGCCTGATCAGCGCACTCGCTGTCGGTTGGCTGATCGTCCCGACCCGACGCTTGATTTCGGCGGCGTGGAACTGCACATCGAAACGCTCGCCGGCCAGAGCCGTTCGCAGATGGTCCGCATCCTGTGGTGAGATTCGTTTGAGCACCGTTTGCGTCCAGTGGTGATCGGCGAGCGATTCGATCAACTCACCCATCGTGATCGGCTCTCCGGGAGAGATGAGCGCGTGCTGCCTGACTCCTTCACTCGTGAGCGTCAGGAACTTTCTCAAGTCGCCGCGATACCGCGCGAACAGTGCGCCGGCCTGCTCGGCCTCGATCGGCTCCATCATGTGGAGGCCACGCTGCAAGTGGCGGTATCGACGTCGGATAACGTCCGTCACTTCGTCAGCGGTAAGTGGTGCGAGCGCGGTACTTGGTGGGATGATCGACGACACCTGACTGTGTACCCGAAAAATACCGTCCTCAATTTCAGTGGTGCCAACAAACAGCCAGTGCCCACACGGCGCGAGAAACACGTCGCGCACTTGCTGCATCAGTCTCGCGGCCTTGGCCAGATCGGCACCGCCCAGAGATTCCAGATTGTTGACGTGGATGAGGACGCGGAACGCGCCTTTCCTTGAGAGGTAGGCGAGCGCCTGTCCCACTTCGTCAAACAGGGAAAGAGATGGGATTTCGCCCGCGATTCGCACTGGTTCGAGTTGGCCGCCAATAAAGCCGGCCGAGCCCCCCGCACCTTGCGTGTCCTCACCGTGGATGATGCGCCTGAGGCGTACCCAGAACTCCTTCTCGCGTTTCGGAATACGGAACTGCGCTGCCACGCCATCCAACCAGCCGTTGACGGCGACTTCCGTGGCGTGGATTTGCAGGAGAACCTTGAGCACCTCAGCGAGAAAGTGCCGTGGCGTCATGCCCGCCTGAACACGCACCGGCTCGGCGTGCATGAGCACGTGATGCGAGCGCAGCGTAGCCTTGAGCTTGCTGATAAAGCTCGTCTTTCCGACCCCTGGCGGGCCGTGAATCAGAGAGCGCGAATTGGCATCGCTCAGAACGCGGCTGGCCACCGTGTTCAGCTCACGCTGTCGCCCGACGTGCAGCGTGGCGGGCCGCTCAGCAGCGGGATCGTTGCTCGGCTCAAGCGGCATCTGGAAGTACGGGTCATCCTGCAGTCCGTACGCGGTCCAGATCGAGGCGATGAGCGATAGCGAATCAGGCATTGGCCGGCTCAGTGGCAATGTAAAGAATGATAAGTCTGCAGGCGCAGTGACTTATTATAAGTACAATAAACTCTTCCCGTCAACCATCTATCATATGCTTAACACTTTTATTTCTTATTATACGAATCATAAACGTACAGCTCCTCACGCCTTTGTAATCGGAACACCTTGACACGTTGATGTTTATGTTTTGGACCATGACCACTTCATCCTGGCGCGCCGGCGCCCTGGCGCTGCTCGTTGCCGCTTCATCACTGAGCGCGCAGCCCATCGTGGCGACGGCTGATTCGTCGTCGCCTGCGGACGTGATATCCAGTATCCCGGAAACTGAGTACGTCGAGCGACGCGCCCAACTGGCCGCCAAGCTGCCCGATGGTGTGCTCCTCGCACTCGGCGCCGACGAACCGCGCGTTGATTACATCGCGTTTTTCCAGTTGCCCGTGTTCCGTTATCTCACCGGCATCGTTGAGCCGAACGCGGCCATGGTGATGGTGGTCAGAAACGGGCGCGATGTGGGCAGCACGCTGTTTGTGCAGCGTCGGGATCCGGCGCGCGAGGTGTGGAGCGGCCGCAAGATGGGGCCCGAGGGAGCGACGGCGCGCTATGGGACTGCGGCGCGTCCACACGACCAGCTCGACGCCACGCTCGATTCGCTGATTGGCGCGGGGCACGCGCTGCAGGTGGTGGGCGACATTGGCGTGTCGGCGGCTCGGCAAACAGAACACGATCAGTATCTCTCACTTTTGCGCGAGCGCAATGGCAACGTGGCGATGACCACGGCCAATGGGAATGTGGCGGAGTTGCGGGCGTACAAGAGCGACGCCGAGCTGGCGCTGATCAAGCGCGCGACCGATCTCACCGTGTTGGCGCACGCGGAAGTGGCGCGCACCGTCAAGCCCACCGCGCATGAATACGCCGTGCAGGCGATGGCTGAGTACGTATTTCGTCGAGGTGGGGCGGAGCGCACATCGTTTGCGTCAATCGTGGGGTCGGGGCCCAACAGCACCGTGCTGCATTACAACGCCAACGACCGGCAGATGCAGGCGGGCGAGATGGTGGTGGTAGATATTGGCGCCAGCTTTGCCGGCTACGCCGCCGACATGACGCGCAGCTATCCGGTGAATGGAACGTTCACCACCGAGCAGGCCGCGATTTATCAGGTGGTGCGAGACGCGCAGGCAGCAGCTGAAAAGGAAGCCGTCAACGGTGCGCCGGCGCGGAACATGAACTCGGCGGCATCGTTGGCGTTGGCCACCGGTCTGACCCGTTTGGGGCTGATCGACTCGGTGAACGCCACCTACGACTGCGATGAATCGGCCTCGCGTCAGTGTGCGCAGCTGTCGCTGTATTACCTGCACGGGCTGGGTCACGGCATTGGTCTCGAAGTGCACGACCCGGATCGGTATTACTACGAACAGAAGTTGGGCGTGGGCAGCGTGTTCACAATCGAGCCCGGCGTGTACGTGCGCGAGAATCTGTTGGACGTCTTGCCCAAGACACCGAAAAACGCCGCGCTCGCCGAGCGGTTGGGGCGGCTGGTGCCGAGTTATGCGAATATCGGTGTTCGCATTGAAGACGACTATCTTGTGACAGAGCGCGGCCTGGAGTGGCTTACCCGGAGCCCGCGCGAGATACCGGAAATCGAAGCGGCCATGGCGGCACGCTCTGTCCGGTCCACCATGCAGTAGAGGTCATGAAGACCGTTCTCGCACGTCTTGGAATTGCCTGTGTTGTAGCACTGCTGTTTCTGCCCGCGCTCTCGGGTGCGCAGGGTCGTGCGATGACCTTTGATGATTTTTCCGCCATTCGCGCGGTGTCCGATCCGCACGTGTCGCCCGATGGTCGTCTGTTGGTGTACAATGTGCGCACTACCAGTGTAGCAGCCAACCGCAGCACGGCGCGCACATATCTCGTGCGCAGCGACGGCGGGACTGCGCGTGCGTTCCCCGACGATACCACACCAGCCGCCGAAGCACGCTTCAGCCCCGATGGGCGACGCATTGCGTACGTGCATCAGGGACAGCTGTGGGTGGCTGCGCTCGATGGCTCTGCACGACGTGCACTCACGCGATTGTGGGGCGGTGCAACGGGACCACGTTGGGCACCGGGAGGGGATCGCATTGTGTTTGCGTCGCGCGTGTATCCCGGTTGTGGCACCGACATGTGCAACGCCGACTCGGCGCTGCGTGCTGATCGCGCGACAACGCGCGTGCGTACGTACGACCGGCTGATGTACCGGCACTGGAACCGCTGGGATGACGGCACGCGATCGCATCTCTTTGTGGTGGACCTCTCGGGCGGTGAGGCGCGCGATGTGATGCCCAATGCACGCATGCATGTACCACCGATGCCGTTTGGCGGACCCGAGTCGTACGACTGGTCGCACGATGGACAGGAGCTCGCGTTTTCGGCACGCGTGGAGAACGAGAGCAGTGCGTGGACCACCGATCTGAATGTGTTTACCATGTCTGCCGCAGGTGGATCGCCGGTTGTGATTACCGCCACCAACCGTGCGGCCGATTATCAGCCGGTGTTTTCGCGCGACGGGCGGTGGATTGCCTACGCCTCGCAACGTCGCGCCGGATTTGAAGGCGACAAGTGGCGACTCATGTTGTACGACCGTCGGCTGCGCACGTCGCGAGAGATTGCACCGGGTTGGGATTTTCACGCCAACCGATTTTATTTTACGCCCGACAATCGTTCGCTGATTGTTGAGACGCAGGATGAAGGACGGTCGGCGATCTGGCGACTGTCGCTGAACATGGACGGCACGCTCGATGGCAGTCCGGATCGATTGGTGCGCACCAACAACTCGTCGCAGTCGTCGTTGGCGTATCAGCAGGGCAACGACGGTGCGTTCACGCTCGTGTGGATCCGCGAGGCGATGCACCGTCCACCCGATGTCTGGACCGGCC
The DNA here is from genome assembly GCA_038203945.1 of Gemmatimonadales bacterium. GTDB lineage: Bacteria > Gemmatimonadota > Gemmatimonadetes > Gemmatimonadales > Gemmatimonadaceae > JAABRT01. The sequence goes on along the minus strand of JBBRDJ010000022.1, from coordinate 29,097 downwards.
GGCTGAGTTCCGCCGGCGTGCGCAACCCACGTCAGCTCACGCGCGAAAACGAGGGATTGCTGGCGCAACTCGATTTGCGTCCGGCGCAGGATATCGAGTTCACCGGTCCGGGTGACACGCCAGTGCACGGCTTTGTGGTGCGACCGCCGCGTTTTGACAGCACACAGAGTTGGCCGTTGTTGTTGCTCGTGCACGGTGGACCGCAGGGCGCCTGGCAAGACGAGTGGAATACGCGTTGGAACGCGCAGCTTTTTGCGTCGATGGGTGTGGTGGTGCTGGCGCTCAATCCGCGCGGTTCCACGGGGTATGGTCAACGTTTCATTGACGAAGTGTCGCGTGACTGGGGCGGCAAGGTGTACACCGATCTCATGCGCGGTGTGGACACCACGTTGGCGCGCTATCCGTGGATTGATTCCACGCGCATTGGTGTGGCGGGTGGATCATTTGGCGGGTACATGGCCAACTGGATGAACGCCAACACCACGCGCTTCTCCGCGTTTGCGGCACACGCGGGCATTTTCAATCTTGAACACTTTGCGAGTACCACCGACGAGCTGTGGTTTCCCGAATGGGAGTTTGGTGGACCGTGGTGGAATCGCGTGGCGCAGCAGCAGCAGTATCGGCGCTGGTCTCCGCACGCATTGGCCGGTCGCATGCGCACACCCACGCTGGTGTTACACGGCGAACAGGATTTTCGCGTGCCCTACACCGAGGGCACGGCGCTGTTTACGGCATTGCAGCGACAGGGAGTGGACAGTCGGCTGGTGTTGTTTCCCGACGAAGGACATTGGGTGCAGCGTCCAGCCAATCAGCGGGTGTGGTGGGCCGAGTTGGAAGCGTGGTTTGGTAAATACCTCGGTGAGCGCGCCCAGTAGGTTCGGCGCGGCCCGAACTCCGTTCCGGACTGGCAGTCCGAACTTACGTTCCGAACTGGTGTGTGCGCCCATTGTGGAAAACATGTGCGTGATACGGCACACACTCAGGAACTACTGCGAGTCGAATAGTGTTCGAACGGCTGAACGGGCATCAGTCTGTTCACCGATCAACTACTGATCTTATCACTGTGTGGAGGAGTACTGGAATGCGTAAAGTTGCCATGATGCTTGCCGGAGCCGCGATGTTTGCTGTTGCGACGCCGTCGATTTCGCAGGCGCAGGACAAGGACATCGTTGAGACCGCAGTTGCCGCAGGAAGCTTCAAGACGCTCGCCACGGCTCTGACGGCCGCTGGCCTGATCGAGACGCTCAAGGGCCCGGGCCCGTTCACCGTGTTCGCCCCGACGGACGAGGCGTTCGCGAAGGTGCCCAAGGCGCAGCTCGACGCGCTGTTGGCTGACAAGGAAGCGCTGAAGGCGGTGCTGTTGTATCACGTCGTGCCGGGCAAGGTGATGGCCGCCGACGCGATCAAGCTCGATGGCAAGTCGGCCAAGATGGTCTCCGGCGCCGAAGCCAAGATCACGGTGATGGGTGGAACGGTCATGATCAATCAGGCGCACGTCACGGGCGCGGACATCGCGGCCAGCAATGGCGTGATCCACGTGATCGACGCGGTCATTCTGCCGCCGGCCAAGTAAGCACGACGCATTGAGACACGCCGTCCGGCTCACCAGCGCCGGGCGGTTGCAGGACGACGGGCGGGGAGCCACGGTGTACAGACTACGGTCTGGCGGCGCTGCTCCCCGCCCGCTTCTGTTTTAGCTCACGGTTTGGCGTTCGGCGTAGTTTTGGTACGCGCTTTTTACGACGGTTGCATACGTTACGGGTGTGTTCACATTCAATATCTGTTCAGTAACGTCGACTCACGTTTTCTTCCGCCATGTCATTTTTGTTGCAACTTTCAGTCGCTCGTGTCACGCGTGTTGCGTTGGTGGCCACCACATTGGCTTCAACGCATGCATTCTCCGTGGCCAGGGCGCAAACACCCGCGACTGCCGCCCGGGCCGACCTCGTTGTCGTAAACGCGCGTGTCTACACGTCAGACGAAGCCCGCCCGCTGGCCGAAGCATTCGCCGTACGTGACGGCAAAGTGGCGTTTGTGGGGTCGTCGCGCGAAGCCCGTGCACTCGTCGGCAGCGCTACCCGCGTGGTCGATCTCGGTGGCCGCACGGTCATACCAGGCATGGTCGATGCACACGCGCACTTTGGCGGACTGGCGCAGAAGCTGCGCGTGGTAGATCTGGTGGGCGTCACGAGCTACGACGAGCTAATTCGTCGCGTGGCAGAACGCGCCGCCACTGTTCCCAAGGGCACCTGGGTGGAAGGACGCGGATGGGACCAGAATCTGTGGGCGGACGGTCAGTGGCCCACGCACGACAAACTGTCGGCCGCCGTGCCGGATCATCCGGTCTCGCTGGTGCGCGTAGACGGACACGCGGCGCTGGTGAATGCGGCGGCCATGCGCGAAGCCGACATCTCGGCCGCCTCAGTTGATCCGATGGGCGGTCGATTGTTGCGCGGCGACAATAGTGCGCCCACTGGTGTGCTCATTGACAACGCCGAAGAACTGGTCAACCGCGTGGTGCCGCCGCTGGGCAAGGCCGACACGCGCAAGGCGCTGCTCGAAGCACAGTCGGCCATGCACAGCTGGGGACTGACGGGAGTGCACGACGCCGGCGCGAGTCGCACGATGATTGACTTGTACGAAGAGATGGCCAAGGCGGGGGAGATTGATTTGCGCCTCTATACCATGATCAGCGACGACTCGTCGGACATTGCGCACTACTTCAACGTCGGGCCGCGCTCGTCGCTCTACAACAGTCGCCTGTGGGTGCGCTCCATCAAGCTCTATTCCGACGGCGCGCTGGGGTCACGCGGCGCGGCGCTGCTCGAGGACTACAGCGACGAGCCGGGAACGAACGGACTCCTGGTCAGCCCGCCGGCCCACATTCAGGACGTGGCCGAACGCGCGCTGCAGCGCGGCTTTCAGGTGAACAGCCACTCCATCGGTGATCGCGGCAACCGCGTCGTACTCGACGCGTACGAAAAGGCGCTCAACCGGTTTCCGCTGGCCGACCATCGCTTTCGCATTGAGCACGCACAAATCATTCACTACAGCGACATTCCACGCTTCGCGCAGCTGGGTGTAATTCCGAGCATGCAGGCAAGTCATCAAACGAGCGACATGTACTGGGCGGGCAAGCGATTGGGCCAAGAGCGACTGCTGGGCGCGTATGCCTGGCGGTCCCTCATCAACACGGGCGTCATCATTCCCAATGGCAGCGATTTTCCGGTGGAATATGTCAATCCGCTCATCTCCTTTCACTCCGCAATCTCACGTCAGGATGCAAACGATTATCCGGTGGGCGGGTGGTACCCGGACCAGCGCATGACGCGCGACGAAGCGCTCAAGAGCATGACGCTGTGGCCGGCCTACAGCGCGTTTCAGGAAAAAGAACTGGGCTCGCTGAGCGTGGGTAAACACGCCGACTTTGTGGTGCTGGATCAGGACATCATGCGGGTGGCACCGGAGCTGGTGCTCAATACGCAGGTGCTCTCCACATGGGTGGCCGGCAAGGCAGTATATGAGCGAGGGCCAAAGTCGTGAGGCGCGTCGTGGGTGTCGGCTTGCTCGTCGATTATCGCTCGGTGCGTGAGGCGATGGTAACACGCCGTGGCACTCACAGTGCGGAGACGCGATGCGCATAGTCTCGCTGCTACCGGCAGCCAGCGAAATCGTCGCGTATCTCGGTGCGAGCGATCAGCTGGTGGGCATTTCGCACGAATGTGATTTCCCGTCAGTGCTGGCATCGCGGCCGCGCGTGACACGATCGTCGCTGCCCGACAGCACGTCGTCGGTGTCGGGCATCACGGCGGGCGACATCGATGCCGCAGTTCGCGATGCGTCGCTGGGCGGCGTGTCGCTGTTCACAATCGACCGGGCGATGATCCGGGCACTCAACCCGGACGTAATCCTGACCCAAGCACTGTGCGATGTGTGCGCCGTGCATGAAGGCGACGTACGCGAGTTGGCGGCAACGATGACACCAGCGCCAACGATCGTCACGCTGGGCGGGACGACAATTGAAGGCATCATGCAGGACATTCGGGCGGTGGCCCTGGCGGTAGGAGCAAGCGATGAGGCCGACGAACTGATCGCGGGCGAAATGGCCCGACTGCGCACGGTGCACGATACGCTCAAAGCAGCACAGGCACCGCGGAAACGGGTGCTGGTGATCGAGTGGACGGACCCGATTTACGTGGCAGGCCACTGGGGGCCGGAACAGGTGACACGGGCGGGGGGAGTGCCGGTGCTGGGAGTAGCAGGCGAGCACTCGGTCACAGCAACGCAGGAGCAGTGCGCGGCGGCCGACCCGGAGATCGTGATCATCGCACCGTGTGGGTACGGGCTGGAGGCGGCGCGGGAGGAAGCGGAACGGGTGGTGCGGGAGTGGGGGTGGTTGGCGGGGCGGGAGGTGTGGGCGATGGACTCGAACGGACTGGTGAGTCGGCCGGGACCACGGGTGGTGGACGGGGTGGAAGTGATGGCGCGGATGGTGTACGGGGAGGGGTTTACGGCGGTGGATGGGAGGCACGGGGTGAGGGTGGGGTGAATGGCGTGGGGGACGGCGGTGACGGTGAAGGTGAACGGTCCACGGTTTAGGTGGAACAGCGCGTTGGACGGCGTTGACGGTTACGGTGGACGGTGAACGGTTTAGGTGGAGCGGCGCGTGGGACGGCGTTGACGGTGACGGTTTACGGTGAACGGTTTGGGTGGAACAGCGCGTTTGACGGCGTTTACGGTGACGGTGAACGGTGGACGGTTTGGGTGAACAGCGCGTTGGACGGCGTTGACGGTGACGGTGAACGGTGGACGGTTTAGGTGGAACAGCGCGTTGGACGGCGTTGACGGTGACAGTGAACGGTGGACGGTTTAGGTGGAATAGCGCGTTGGACGGCGTTTACGGTGGCGAGAGGGTTGGGGGCTCGGGGTGGGCGAGGACTCGGCGGCGGAGCGAGACTAGCATGCGCTGGAGCAGACGCGACCGGTCCGCGATGTCACCGGACGACGCCAGGCTGATCGCGCCCAGGTCGCCGGCGGCACAAGCGTGGTGCTCCACCTCGGCGGCGGAGGCGAGTGCCTGCTGCAGGTAGCGAGCAAACTCGCGCGCCGACTCATGACTGGCGCCCTCAGCGATGTTCGCGCCGATCGATGTCGCGGCGCGTTGCATTTGCGCACTCAGGCCCGGGAAGTCCCGCCCCCTGATCGTGCGCGTGATCTGGTGGACGCTCAGCGCCAGCCCCCTCGCCTCGTGCCACACTCGGAGTTTGCGAATGTCTTGCATGCTCCTAACCTGTCCCACTATACCCCAAATCCCCTCACCATTCCCTCCCCCACCCCATCATTCCATCCCACCCCCCACCGTCAACGCCGTCAAACGCGCTGTTCCACCCCAACCGTTCACCGTTCACCCCCACCGTAAACGCCGTCCAACGCGCTGTCCCACCCCAACCGTTCACCGTTAACCGTGACCGTAAACGCCGTCCAACGCGCTGTCCCCCCACCCCCCCCCTTCCCCCCATTATCTTGCTCTAATGCTATCTTCCCCCGCCATTGCCTTCCTTGAGCGCTTGCTCGACTCTCCTGGCCCCTCCGGCTTCGAGTCTGCCCCCGCCAAACTCTGGCGCTCCGAGGCCGAATCGTTCTCTCACGTCACCGCCGATGTCGTCGGCAACTCGCTCGCCGTGGTCCACGACCATGGCGGCCCCACCATCATCCTCGCCGGCCACATTGACGAGATCGGTGTCATTGTCACCTACATCGACGACAACGGCTTTGTGTTCATCGATGCCATTGGTGGCTGGGACCCTCAGGTGCTTGTGGCGCAGCGCATTCGATTCCTGGCGCGCGACGGCGAGGTCATTGGTGTGATCGGTAAAAAGCCCATTCATCTCATGAAACCCGACGAGCGTGAAAAGGCGTCCAAGCTCACCGACCTCTGGGTGGACATTGGTGCCGACAACCGCGCTGAGGCCGAAGCGCGTTTGTCCGTTGGCGATCCCGGCGTGATTGATCAGAAGGTTTTGCGTCTGCCCAATAACCGCATTGTCTCCCGCAGTATCGACAATCGCATTGGTGCGTTTGTCGTGCTGGAAGCCGCGCGGCGTTACGCCGCCGATCCCGGTGAAGCGCGCGTGATTGCCGTGGCCACCACGCAGGAAGAAATCGGCTATACCGGTGGTGGCGCGCGTGTTGCGTCGTATTCCTCAAACGCCAGCATGGCGATTGCCGTGGACGTGACGTTTGCCACCGACCATCCCAATGCGAAGAAGGAAGAAGTTGGGGCGCACAAGATTGGTGGCGGACCGGTGATCACTCGCGGCTCCGTAACGCATCCCATGGTTGCCAACATGTTGCGCGAGAGCGCCGAGTCACTGGGCATTCCTTTCTCGCTGCACGCGGCCGGACGGTTTACCAGTACCGACGCCGACAACATGCAGCTCGCCCGCAGCGGTGTCGCCGTCGGCCTCGTGTCCGTACCCAATCGCTACATGCACTCGCCCAACGAAATGGTCAGCCTCGAGGATCTCGATCGCGCGGCGGACCTGCTGGCCGAAACCTGTCGTCGCGTCACGCCAGCCACCGACTTCACCCAGCGCTGATCAGCCAATCACGTGACGCGAAACACCCACTTCACCCAGCGCTGATCAGCCAATCACGTGACGCGAAACACCCACTTCACCAAGCGCTGATCAACCAATCGCGTGACGCGAAACACCGACTTCACGCAGCGCTAATCAAGCAATCGCGTCACGCCGCGTCCACGCGCTACCAGCAGCGCGTTGTACGCGGCTTCGCGCATCCACGGCTGCACGTCGGCTGACTCACTTTTCACCAGCCGCATGAGGCGCTGTACGCCGTCTGGCGACCCCAGTGCGCCGAGCACGGCGATGATTTCCAGAACCACATCTTCGTCGGTCTCGCTGTCGAGCGCGCTGAGCAGCGCCGAAATGGACGGTTTGCCCTGACTGCGTGCTCCGTGCGCGGCGGCGGCCAGGCGACGAATCTCCCCCACGCTGTCGGTGAGCATGCGCTGCAGTTCAATGAGTGCCCGTTCGGTGCCCAGTCGGGTGAGCGCGCGCACACCGGCAATGCGTAGTCGATCATCCGCGTTCGCGAGCAGTGGCACCAGCTGCGCGTCGGCTTCCACGACACCCATCTCGCCCAGCAGTGAGGCCGCGTTGCGCACCACGTACCAGCGTTCGTCGCCCAACGCCGCGCACAGGGCCGCCTCGCCCGCGTCCAGCGCCACGATGGCATCAAAACACACCCGGCGTTCAGCCAGCGTGTCCGAGTTTACCAGCAGCCGCACCAACGCCTGCACAGACAAATCCCCTCCGCGCGCCAGCACTGGCATGAGATCATCGCGTGACCCGGAGAAGGGCAAGCGTTGCACCAGTGCGTTGATCACGGCTGGGGTGAGCAACTGCCGGATCGCCCCTTCCAGCGCCAAGCGTCCCCCGCGTGCGCCGCGCGTTCTTGCGTCACTGACCAGCGCCAGGGCGATCGCTTCAATCACCGTTTCGTCATTGCACCACGGTGGCGTTGTAGCGATGCGTTGCAGCGAGTGCACCACGGCTTGCATGTCTGCGTCGTGCCGCACGGCCGGCAAACGCGCGAGCTCGTGCCGCAGGGAGTCGGGCAGGTGAACGGGTTCGGCGATGCGCGCCATCGAGGCGGGCGTAATACGCACCGACCACGATCGCCACGCACCGCTCTGGAGTTCTGCGCTGGCGTCGGCCGCCAGCAAGCGGGCCAGGGCCAGTAGCTCGCCCGGAGCTGCGGCTCGGCGCACGTCGAGCACCTTGGATCCGTTGGCGGCCAGTCCGCTCACGAGCGCATCGAGGGCGTCATCGCGCAACGGAGAGTCGGGCGGAAGTTGTCGGCCTCCGAGTTCAAGCAGATCGTCGGTGAGACGCAATTCGAGCGACATCACGCGTGCGGCCGCAACGGACGCTCGCAGTGCGCGTCGCACGACGTCACGCTGTTCCATGGCCGTCTGCGTTCCAGTATCGGCGCGCAGTTGCAACACCAGAGTCCCCAGCGACCGCGCCAGCGCGAGCGCCTGATCAAAACCCGGCTCCGGGAGCACGGTGTCCGCGCTAAGCTTCTTCACATGTCCCCACTGCGCGTTACATGAAGTTACATGACAATGTCTTCTGATCAGGACTTCGCTTCAGCGACGCCCGGATCTCCCGGCAAGCTACACGTCTGGAGTTCGTCGCACTATGTCATTCCACTGCCGGACGGTCATCGATTTCCAATGACCAAGTATGGCCTGTTGCGCCAAGCGCTGCTCGACGAGCGAATCGTCGCCCCGCAGCACGTGCACGATCCGGCGCGCGCAACCGACGAGCAACTGCTGCGGGTTCACGACCCGGCGTACGTGCAGGCCATCAGCAATGGCACATTGGAGCGCGCGGCGGAGCGACGAATGGGCTTCCCGTGGTCACCGCAGCTGGTGGAGCGCTCTCGACGTGCGGTGGGTGGCACGATCGCCAGTGCGGCGCACGCGCTGCAGGCCGGAGTTGCAATGAACCTCGCCGGCGGCACGCACCACGCGTTTGCCGATCGCGGTGAAGGCTTTTGCGTGTTCAACGATGTGATGGTGGCTACCGCCGAGCTGCGGGCCCAGCGTGCGGTGCGCCGAGTGGCGGTGATTGATCTGGACGTGCATCAGGGGAATGGTACGCACGCACTGGCCGCCGATGACGACGACACGTACACGTTCAGCATGCACGGCGGTCGCAACTATCCGTTTGTCAAAGTGCCGGGTTCGCTGGATATCGAACTCGACGACGGCACCGACGATGCAACATATCTCAAGTTGCTCTCGTCGGCCCTGCCGCGCGTTTTGCAAGAGTCGCAACCCGACCTGGTGTTCTATCTCGCCGGCGCCGATCCGCACGAAGGCGATCGACTTGGTCGGTTGCACCTCACGCACGCCGGCTTGCAACGGCGCGACGCACTGGTACTGGAGATGTGCCGGGACATTGGTGTGCCCGTTGCGATCACGATCGCCGGCGGATACGGACATGTAATTGCAGAGACCGTCGCTGTACACACAGCGACGGCCCGTATTGCATCAACTTTCCTGTAAGCTGCACCAGGAAGTTGAATGTTAGCGCACCATGCCAATGATCGCCATTTCCACTTCAATCGGAATGATGACGCGGTCGATGGCGTGAATAACGCCGTTTTTAGCCCTGATATCGGAGTCAATCACCGTGGCCTGATTGACCACGATACTCCCATCGTTCACCGTGATTTGCGCCATCATGCCGGACAGTGTTTCGGTGCTAGCGCCTGACATGGCCAGCGCTTCGGATCCCGTTACCACTCCGCTGACAACGTGCGACAGGAGAACGCGCTTGAGCAACGCCGTGTCGTTCATGATCGCGGCGCGCTGCGCTTCGGGCAAACGAGCAAACGCTTCGTCGGTGGGAGCGAATACCGTGAATGGGCCCTCGGCGCTCATCGCCGCCACCAATCCGGTTTTTGTGAGTGCACTGGCCAGTGTGGTGAAGTTACCGGCGGCCACTGCCGTCTCAACGATGTCCTTCTGCGCAGGCTGACTCGTGTATTGTGCGTCGGCCGTAGCCGAAACTGTCAACATCAGTACTGCACTTGCAAACAATGCCTTTACGTTTCGCATATTGAAATATCTCAACTCTTTTATCGGGTGCGTCTACACTTTTTGTCACTGCACCGCATTGTACGGCGTCTATGCAGTGCAACACGTGCAGCACGTCACAGTTCCGTTTGTCGGCTCGGGAACTATTTCTTGTGCTCCCATTCACACCACCGCGTAACATCATCACCATGTCGCAACGCTTTACCACATCCACCACGCAGCCGCTGTTTCTGCGTGAAGACGGTCCGTCCGGCGCATCACCGTTGCTGTTGCTGCACGGTGGTCCCGGCGCTCATCACGACTATCTCTATCCGCAGTTTCTCGAGCTCGCGCGTACGCACCGGCTCATTACATACGATCAGCGCGGGGGGGGGCAATCGCGTACGACTGATGGCGAACCCATCACATGGCGTACGCATGTAGACGATCTGGCCGCAGTAATTCGCGAATGCGAACTGGGCGCGCCCACGCTGGTGGGGTATTCGTGGGGTGCATTACTGGCCATGCTTTACACCATTGCCGCGCAGGAGGAGACTTCCATACCGGCGCCTGCCCGGCTGGTGCTCGTCTCTCCCGCGCCCATGACCCGAGGTTGGCGCGACGAATTCGAGCAGAACCTCGCGGAACGACAGCGCGCCGACTCGATCGCCGGTGCGCGGCAGGCACTGGCGGCGTCTGACTTGCGCGCCCGTGATCCGGAGGCCTACCGTCAGCGGGCGTTCGAGCTGAGCGTGGCCGGGTACTTCGCCGATCCCGCGCGTGCAACGTCGCTGACCCCTTTCCGAGTGACCGGGCGTGTCCAGCAGTCTGTATGGGAGAGCCTTGGCCGTTACGATTTGGGCCAGAAACTCCGTGCCGTGAGCGTTCCCGCGCTCGTCGTGCATGGCAGGCAGGATCCGATCCCACTGGCGTCGGCCCGTGCCGTCGCCGACGCGCTCGGCGCGCGATTTGTCGCGCTGGACGCGTGCGGGCACGTACCGTACGTGGAACAGCCGGAGGCGTTGTTTGCCGCCATACATGAGTTCCTTGAACAATCCACCGATCGCTGACGCTGCGGCCGCATAGGCGCAACGACACGGCACACTCTCCAGATCGCCATGCACCACTTCGGAGCCGTCACCAGCGCGCCGGTTGCCACGCTCGACCTTGGTGACCTTCGCTACCGCGTCACCGTGTTCGTTGCGCACGATGGCGTGGAGTTTGTCGGTCGGCTCTGGTTTGCCGAAGAGCACGCCACCGACGCCGAGGGGATTCCTGATCGCGGCGTGCTCCCGGGGCGTACTGAAGCGGAGGTGATCACGCTGGCGCGCAAACTGCGACCCGACGAACTGCAACAGCGTTTTCGTCGAGCCAGTGCGGAACGGCGGCGGTACCATGGACTGCGCAAACTCACCGGCGAGGTATTGGACAAAATCCGCTATCTGAACCAGGTCGGGGTGTCCATGCGCAGCGGTCTGCTCGACGCCGACGCGGCGCAACAGGAGCTGGATCTCACCGAGCGGCAGATGATCGAGCTCATCAAACAGGCCAAACGACTGGCGGGCGTCGAGTCGTAGCGAGCCGGGTCAGCGTTACAGCTGCACCGTGGCCAGCAGGATCTCCTCTTCGTTTCCCTCCGCCTTGCGCACCACCTTGTCATGCGGATGGGTGATCTGCGAACGGCCGCTCAGCACGGCATCGTAGCCTTCGGTGGACAGTTCGCCCGCCGCGTTGCAGTACGCAAGGATGATGTTGTTCTCGAATGCCCGGGCCGTGCAGAGCGAGTCGATGAGCAGGATCTCGTCATCGATGACCGCTTCCAAATTTTCCGCCGGTTTGGTGAACGACCAATAGCTCGGGCAGACGACCAACTCGACGCCCTGCGCGTTCATCGCTGCAAACAATGGCGGAAACGCCAGATCCCAGCAGATCAGCAACCCCACCATACCAAATGCGGTCGGGAATACGGAGACACTGCTGCCGGCCGTCATGTGCGGCCGCTCGGTGTCCCAGAGGTTGATCTTGCGGTACGCTCCCGCGATCGTGCCGTCACGGTTGATGTAGTACACCGTGTTGTAGGCTGCGACACCATCGCTCACGCTCCAGGAGCCTGGCACCAGATCCACATCGTACTGCTTTGCCAACGTCTGGAAGTGCGCCAGATAGATGGGCGCATTGCGCACAAAAGTGACCTGCCCGCTGAGCGGCCCCGTGACCGCGTCTTCGGGAAACACCACGAGTTCCGCGCCAGCGTCGGCCGCCTGCCGGATGTGCGCCTCCATCCGCCGCAAGTTGTCGGTCGGCTCACCTGGCGAGACCCGGAACTGGATGAGCGCGATTGTGATCTGCATGAATGTGTGTGTGGGGGAACCGCAGCGGACGTTCGTTCGCCGATGTTCACTTACCTGCGTGGTCGCTGAATGTTCACTACCGCCGCGTCTGCTTAGGGGAAGCTGGAGGCCCACGTGGCGGATTCCCGGATGATACGGCCGACGTGGGACGTGCCGTGGTCACGCACCGCATTATAGATTGCACATATGGACCCGCGCGCCGCTTCCCATGTGCTCACGCAAATCGCCACGCTGCTTGAACTGCACGGCGAGCCGTCATCGCGTGTGCGCAGCTTTCAGACGGCCGCGCGGACGGTGTCGCAGCTGACGCCCACCGAGTTGGCGCGTCTGTTGCCCTCCGGTGTAGGGGGTGCTGAGGCAGTCACGCCGGCATTGCTCGGTGCAGCGGGTGCAGCGGGTGCAGCGGGCGCGGCGGGTGCCGCGGGTGTTGAGGCAATCAGCCCGGAAGCGCTCGAGGTAGTGCGAGAGCTGGTGGAAACCAATGGCGCCTCACTGCTGGAAAAGCTGCAGGAAGAGACGCCGGAAGGACTGATGGAAATGCTGCGCGTGCCCGGACTGGGGCCAGCGCGCATTCGGCTCATTCACGACGGTCTGCATCTCGAGACGCTGCGCGAACTTGAGCAAGCAGCGGCCGACGGCCGTCTGGCGACGCTGCCCCGTTTTGGCGCCAAAACCGCTGAGCGCATTGTGTTGGGCATTGCGTCGCTCAAGGAATCCGGTGCGTATGTGCTCTACGAACACGGTCGCGCTGAGGCCGAACGCTTGCGTGCGCTGATCGCGCAGCAACCGTCGGTGCTTGAAGTCGCCATTGCCGGGTCCATTCGTCGAAAGTGCGAACTGGTTCGCAACGTGGATCTGGTGGCGGCCGTACGTGGATCGCCATCGGTGGTGGCCGCCGCGCTGTCACACCTGGAGGGCGTGCGTGAAGTCATTGGCGGCGGTGGCCCTGGCGTGGCGTTGCGCTTGACCAACGGCACGCGACTCGATCTGGTGTGCGTACGCCCGGAACAGTTCGCCTGTGCGTTGTGGCGTGCCACCGGCAGCACAGACCACGTGCGTGCAGTACTGGAACACGCATCAACGCTGGGATTCTCGCTCACTGCCGATGAACTGCGCGATGCCAGCGGGACGAGTTGCGCGGTGCAGAGTGAACAGGAACTATATGCGCAGCTGGGTTTGTCATACATCGAACCGGAGCTGCGCGAAGATGCGGGCGAGGTAGTGGCCGCACGATTACACGCACTACCTGACCTGGTGGTGGAGTCGGCGCTGCGCGGTGCCCTGCACTGTCATTCGCAGTATTCCGACGGTGGCGCCACGATCAACGACATGGCACAGGCGGCCCTCGCGCGCGGGTGGCACTACCTCGGCGTTTCCGATCACTCGCAGTCCAACACGTACGCCGGCGGACTTTCGCGCGAGGCGATTCTGCAACAGCACCACGAGATCGACGCGCTCAACGCCGAATACGAAACAGCTGGCCTGTCATTCCGTGTGCTCAAGGGCATTGAAGCTGACATCCTGCCGTGCGGACGCGTGGATTACGACGCCAGCGTGCTCGATCGCTTCGATTTTGTGATTGCCTCGGTGCATTCGCGGTACGGAATGAACGCACGACAGATGACCGATCGCGTGCTCAAGGCGCTCGACGATCCGCATGTCACCGTGCTGGGTCATCCAACGGGACGACTGCTGCTCACGCGCGAGCCGTACGCGATTCACATGGACGAAGTCATTGCCAAAGCGGGCGCGGTGGGTGTGGCCGTTGAGCTCAACGCCGATCCGCACCGTCTCGACATTGACTGGCGTTTGTGTCGCGTGGCGCGTGAACATGGCACACTCGTGTCGATTGGTCCCGACGCCCATTCACCGCAGGGGCTCGACCACATCACGCTCGGTGTGGGGATTGCGCGCAAGGGATGGCTGTCGGTGGAAAACGTGTTGAACACGCGCTCGGCCAGCGATGTGCTGGCGTTTGCACGCGCGCGTCGCGAGGCAGCAATCGATACACGTAGTGCGCACGTGCTCACCTGACCGCCACGCCACATCACTCAACACGCACACTGCAAACGCGTGGCCAAACGATCAACGGTCAAGACGACAGGTCAGAAGCCGTCACAACGCGCGCCACTGGTACGGCGTGCGCCGCGAACTCTCGCCGACAAAAAACGCATCGCGCAGATAGTACTCGTTGCGCTGGAACAGGAGTACCCCGACGCGCACTGCGAACTCGATCATCGCAATGCGTTCGAACTGCTGTGCGCCACGATTCTTTCGGCGCAGTGCACCGATGTACGCGTGAACATGGTGACACCGGCACTCTTTGTTCGGTACCCCAACGCCGCACTGCTGGCCCAGGCGCAGCAGGAAGACGTGGAAGACATTGTGCGCACCACGGGATTTTTTCGCGCCAAAGCCCGAAATCTGATTTCGATGGCCGGCGCGCTGATGGATCGCCACGCGGGCGAGGTACCGCGCACGATTGACGAACTGGTCGATCTCGCCGGCGTTGGACGGAAAACCGCCAACGTAATTCTCGGCAATGCCTTCAACATCAACGATGGCATCGTGGTGGACACGCACGTGCAGCGATTGAGCCGACGGCTGGGTCTTACACGCGAGGCCGACGCGATCGCGATCGAGCGGGCGCTGATGCCGCTCTTTCCCCGTGAGAAATGGGCACTGCTCAGCCATTTGCTCATCTGGCACGGTCGCCGGGTGTGCGATGCGCGCAAGCCGCGGTGCGGGGAATGCGTGGTCCGGGACATCTGTCCGTCAGCCGAGTTCTCGGCATAGATTCGGCCATTCGGCACCCTGCACGGTCACGGGCGAGAGCGCAACAGGCCTCCAACCACCGCCGGAGCGCCGGCTACGGCTTTTCAGGGACCGGCCCCGGTTGGTATACTTCTTCTTCACCTCAAACCGAGTCTGCCGTGCCCAAACTGGCCACTTTTGATACCAACAAAGGAACCTTCGTTGCGGAGCTGTACCCCGCCGAGGCGCCGAAAGCTGTCGCCAACTTCGAAAAGCTGTCAAACGACAAGTTCTACGACGGCGTGAAGTTTCACCGCGTGATCGAAGATTTCGTGATTCAAGGCGGTGATCCGCTCTCGCGCGATCTGCCCGAAGGAGATCGTCGGATCGGTACTGGCGGGCCGGGCTACAAGATCCCGTGCGAAACCGCCGGCAATCCGCACACACACAAGCTGGGCGCGCTCTCCATGGCGCATGCCGGTCGCGACACGGGCGGCAGCCAGTTCTTTGTGGTGCTGAGCGAAGGGAATACGCGCCATCTCAATGGTGTGCACACCGTCTTCGGGCTCGTCAAGGATGGCATTGACGTGGTGAAAACCATTGGCCCCAATGACGTTATGAACTCAGTGCGCGTCGTGGACGCCGACTGATTCCACCTTCGGCTTCCAAAGCACATCATGAGTAACTCCGCTCCCTCGCATGGCTCCGACAAAGGGGCCGCGTTCGCTGGCCTGATCGGCGGCGCGATTTTAATTGCAATCGTTGTCTACGCGCTGGTGGTGTGGACGAACAACCTGTTTGACTCCCACGAGGCCGATCACGCTGCGGAGACGGCCGCCAGCGTTTCCAGCTCCGCGCTCGCGGCCTGATATCGCGGGGGGCCGTCTCCCACCACTCGGGAGCGTCTCCAGCGCCCGGGGCCGTCGCCAGCACCACGGTAGCGTTCCCAGCACCTCGGAGCCGCCCCCAGCGCCTCAACGCGGGCAGGAGTCGACCAATCTCGTCGGTCTTCCTGCCCGCGTTCGGCATTTCGCCATGAACGTCGCGAACGCCGCGAACCCCTTGAACGCCGCGCCAACGCCGCTGATCCGGCCGACCCTTAACGTTCACCGGCACTTCACGTCAAACATTAGATAATGCCGAATCCAACCCGAGACGAGGCGCTCGCGCTTATGGAAGCGTGGACCGCGAGCGAGTCCCTGCGCAAGCACATGCTGTCCGTGGAAGCGGCCACGCGTGCCTACGCCCGCCATTTTGGCGAAGATGAGGAGCAGTGGGCGATTGCCGGGCTGCTGCACGATTTCGACTACGAGCGCTACCCGAACGCTGACCAACTCGCGGATCAGGAGCATCCCGCCGAGGGCGTGCGGTACCTGGCTTCGATTGGTGTGGACGAGGCCGTGTGCCAGGCGATTCTGGGGCACGCGCACTACACGGGCGTGAAGCGTGAAACCCGGTTGGCTCAGGCGCTCTTTGCCTGCGACGAGCTGAGCGGGCTGCTGACTGCCTGCGCCCTGGTCAAGCCGAGCAAGTCGCTGCACGATGTGGAAGTGCGCAGCGTGCGCAAAAAGCTCAAGGACAAGGCGTTTGCGCGCGGTGTGAGCCGTGAGGATATCGCAGGCGGGGCGGCTGAGTTGGGCGTCGATCTCGACGTGCACATTCAGTTTGTGCTGGACGCGTTGCGAGCCATCGCCGGCGAGCTGGGCTTGGACGGCGACGGCCACGAAAACACTGATGCGAGCCGCGACTCAACGCCGCTTGCCGGGGGTGCGTAATCGGGATGACTTCCAACAAACGCGTGTCTACCGCCACCCTCGCTTTTCCCATCAGCAGCGCACCATCTGGCGCGAGTACCGACAAGTGCGGTGCGGCGGGCGAGCGTCCGGCACCCCGGGTCGAGAGTGAGGACGGAGGCACGCCCACCGTTGGGGGTGCAGTGACGGGCGGGACGGCCGATGCGCGGCTGGCCGGTGGGGCGTCGAGCGAAGTGCTCGCGGAACGCTCGCTGGTGTTGGCGGCGCAAGCGGGCAACGACGTGGCGTTTGCCGGTCTGGTGCAGCGTCATCAGCGACGGGCGTATGCCGTGGCCCGGTCCATCGTGCTCACGCACGACGATGCCGAAGACGCGGTGCAGGAAGGTTTTTTACACGCGTGGCGGGCGTTGGAGCGTTTTCGTCCGGAGCAGGCATTCGGTGCGTGGTTGCACCGGATTGTCGCCAATGCGTCGCTCGATATTGCGCGTCGCAAGAAAGTCCGGGATGCAGACGAGCTGTCGGAATCGGTGTCGTCTCCGTTTCACGATCCGGCGGTGCGCGCGGAGTTGAGAAGTCGTTTGGGACAGGCCATGACGCAGTTGCCGGAGCGTCAGCGCTCCGTGTTGGTTTTGCACGACGTGGAGGGGTACAGACATTCAGAGATCGGACAGACCCTTGGCATCCCCGAGGGCACAGCCCGGTCAGACTTGCATCATGCGCGGGCGGCGCTGCGCCGTTTGCTGGGCAACCTGCGGAGAAACTCATGAAGATCATTTCGGGGCGAGAGTCTGCGGATCAGCCCCTCAACGACACGCAACTGACGAAGGCATTGGGCGAGCTGTACAGCGCGCCAGCCAACGACAGTTACTGGGCCGGACTCGAAGGACGCATCATGGCGCGCGTCCGTCAGGCGGAACAGCAGGGTGAATGGTGGACGGTTTTTATGGAGTGGCGCGCAGCCGGCCTGGTGGCTGCGGCGCTCATGCTCACGCTGGCCGGATCGGCCTTGTACAAAGACTTTCAGATGGACCGCAACTTTCGGAAACTCGCCGCCGGTGCGGCCGCGTGGACCGTGTTTGGTGAAGGTGATGACGACGTAACGATCGCATTTTCCGTACCGACGGCGGAGCCGGAACGATCCGGTTCAGCATCTCGGTATCTGTTTACCGCCGAACCCTGAGTTCGGAGGGTTTGTGACAAAATCCAAAATGAAGTCGGTGGCCGCAGCCTTTCTGCTTGGTGCGTTCATCACCGGCGGAACACTCGGCTTTGCCGCCGGACGCACCACCGGCACCACCACGAAGGACAAGTCCACGGCGTCGCGTGAATACACGCTCAGCGGCATGGTGCGTGAGCTGCAGCGTGATCTCGGGTTATCCGACGCGCAGACAGCGCATGTGGACTCGGTGCTCAAGTGGCGTGGCCGACGCTATGGCGAACTTATGAAACCGATTCGTCCGGCGCTCGATTCAGCCCGTGACAGCGCACGCACCCTCATGGAGACTCGCTTCAATGAGCAGCAGCGCCGTGACTTTCGAAAACTTTTAGAACACATGTCGGCTCGCTCCGACAGTGCCCAAGCAGCTACCAGGGAGCGCTGACCTCGTGACATCTCGATTGCAGGTTTTTTCCGCGGCTATGGCCGCGGTTTGTTTTGTGGCCCCTTCGCCGAGTGCGCTCAGGGCACAGAGCGTCGCCAGCGAGGCTAGAGCGATTGAGCTGGCGTCGGCCGTTTCCGCCGCACAGCGCAACCAGCCGGCGGCGGTGCAAGCACAGGGTGCGTTGCGTACGGCCTCAGCGGCTCAGCGTGCCGCCATTGGAGCGTTCTTGCCGTCGCTGACCATGTCTCTGGGCACCGGCCGAACACAGGGTGCAACGTTCTTTCAGGGCAACCTGGTCCCGTTGGGTCGCAATCCCTGGAACTACAGAAATGGCCTGAACTCGAGCCTCGATCTGTTCGACGGTGGACGACGTCTGTACGAGCTCCGTCGCGCACGGGCGCAGCTCGACGCGGCCGACGTGTCGGCGATTGCCACGCGCTACGACATTGCGCTGCAGGTAAAGCAGCAGTATTACGCTGTGCTGGCGGCTCGCGAGTCGGAGTCGGCCGCCCGCGCGCAGTTGCAGGAGGCCGAGGCGCAGTTGCAAGCGTCGATTGCCCGTGTTGGAGCCGGAGCCGCCACCAAGTCGGACTCATTGCGCTCCATTATTCAGGTGGGTAACGCCCGTCTGGCCATTCTCACCGCCGAAAACAGTCTGCGCGTGGCCAACGCCGCGCTGACACGCCTGGTGGGCTCCGATGTGACGGTCACCGCCGAACCGTCGGACACGGCCAGTGTGCCCGATGAGGCTGCGCTGCCCGACATCACTACGCTGGAACGCATGGCGGCTGCCGGACCGGCGGTGCTGCAGGCCGAAGCCAATGTGGTGGCGGCGCAGGCCGGTCGTCGCGCCACGCGTACGCAATATTTTCCAACTCTCTCGATGACGTACAGCTACGGATTGAACGCCGCGAGCCAGACCTTTGGGGGTGGAAATCTTGTTCTGTTTGGCGAGCAGGCGGCCAATCAGCAGACGTTCAACTTCAACTTGTCGTTCCCGCTGTTCAACGGCTTCAATCGCGAAGCGCAGCAGGTGACGGCCGGCGTGAGTTTCGATAACGCCCAGGCGCAGGCACGTGACGCGCTGCTCGCATCACGCCAGAATCTCACGCAGCAGTTGAACGCGTTGCAGGCAGCGGCCGCGCGTGTTCAGGTACAGCTGGCATCCATTGAGGCGGCTGAGGAAGATTTGCGCGTGCAGCAACAGCGCTATGAACTGGGCGCGTCCACCTCGCTCGATCTGCTCACGTCGCAGACGCAGCTCAACGCGGCACGTATTGCGCTCATTCAGGCGCGCCTCGACGCGCGTGTCGCCAAGGCGCAGCTGGAAGCGCTCCTTGGCCAGGATCTACCGTGATGTCGACTTTTTCAGAGACCCGTTCAGGGTTTGTCTTTCAGGGGCGCCGCTTCGTGAATCGTTCGTTCGTTTTCGTATGCGCGCTGGGCGCGCTGAGTGTACTGGCCGCGTGCCGAGAGCCGGCAGTGGAGAAGGCACCGATTGGAGAAGTGGCCGTTGAGCGACGCGACATCATTGTTGATGCGCAAGCCACCGGTGCCGTGGAGCCGATCGAAATCGTTGAAGTAAAGTCGCAAGCATCGGGCCTTGTGCTGCAAATGCCGGTGGAAACCGGATCAAACGTGCAGCCCGGCGATCTCATTGTGCAAATCGACACGCGCGATCTCAAGAATCAGCTTGATCAGGCCGCCGCCGACCTGCGTTCTTCGGACGCGTCGCTTGAAGTGGCCAATGCGCAGAAGCAACGCTCCGACGAGTTGTACAAGGCGCGCATCATTACTGCGCAGGAAAACGAGCAGGCCAATCTCGCGTTCACGCAGGCGCAGGCCAATGTGATTCGTGTGCGCACGAGCGTCAGCATTGCCCAACAGCGCCTCGATGAAGCGCGTGTCACGGCGCCGGTTGCGGGCACGGTGATTGCCAAGACGGTATCACTGGGTCAGGTCATTCAGTCGGCCACCAGCGTGATGGGCGGTGGCACAACGATTGTCACCATGGCCGATTTATCGCGCGTGCAGATGCGCGCCTTCATGAACGAAACCGACATTGGAAAAATCAGCGCCGGACAGGATGCACGCGTGGTGGTGGACGCGTTTCCTGATCGTGCGTTCAGCGGCTCGGTGGAAAAGATCGAACCGCAGGCGGTGGTTCAGCAGAGCGTCACCATGTTCCCGGTGATCATTTCCCTGCCCAACAACGAGCGATTGTTGCTACCGGGAATGAACGGTGAAGTATCGGTGAACGTGGAGAGCCGTCTGAATGTGATCACGGTGCCCAACGACGCGGTGCGCAGCATGCGCGATGCGGGCGCGGCGGCTACCATGCTCGGACTCGATCCTGAGGCGGTGATGGCAACGCTGCGTAGCGGTGCACCGCGCGGTGGCGCGAATGCGCAGGCCTCCGACACGAGCACCGGTCGCGCTGTTCCGGTGGGCGGTGATTCGGCGGCGCGTGTTGCAGCGGGTGACGCTGCGGGTGGCGCTGCGGGTGGTGCTGCAGCTGCAGCGAGCGGTCGTCCGGCTGGAGCCAGTGGGGCGGGCAGTGGTCGTCCGGGCACGGGGCGTCCCGCCCGTACCATGCCGCAAGCGGGTGCTGGGGGGGCGTCGCGTCGGAATCCGACGCCCGCGCGGCAGGGCGTAGTGTTTGTCGTAAAGGACAGTGGTGTGTACGAGCCGCGCATGGTGCGACTCGGTGCCTCCGACTACGACTATTCTGAAGTCATCAGCGGTTTGCAGGAAGGCGAAATGGTCGCGTCGTTGGCGATGGCGGCGCTGCAGGCGGCGCGTGAACAGCGTAACGCGCGCTTTGGTCAGATGGGTGGTGTGCCGGGTCTTACCAAGACGGCACCGGCTGGAGGAGGCGGACGGTGAACATGTTCAGCGCCGAGGTCTTTCGCGTGGCGCTGAGCGCGCTGCGCGCCAACAAGCTGCGCAGTCTGCTCACCATGCTTGGCATTGTCATTGGCGTGGGTGCCGTGATTGCCATGGATGGCATTGGGCGCGGCGCGCAAAAGGCCATCAACGATCGCATCACGGCACTTGGTACCACGCTGCTCACCGTCAATCCGGGTCGTGTGGCCAGCCGCGGTATTTCATCGGAAACCGACCGTGCGCAGTTGCGCCTGAAAGACTCCGATGCGCTGGTCGCCAATGCGAAGATCGCTGTGGCTGTTCAGCCGGAAATGAACCGCCAGCTGCAGGTACAGTATCTCAGCAACAACACCAGCACGCAGATTGTCGGGACTACGTCCAATTTTCTTGAAGTGCGCAAGTACGAGCTGCTGGCTGGCCGCATGTTCACCACGCGTGAAGATGAAGGCAAGCAGCGGGTGGCAGTGCTCGGGCCGCAGGTGATGGCCGACCTCAAGATTGAAAATCCGGCGGCGGTGATTGGTCAGCCCATTCGCATTCGCGGTATTCAGTTCATCATCGTGGGCGTGCTCAGCGCAAAGGGCCAGACGTCTCCATGGCAGAATCCCGATGATCAGGTGCTCATTCCGTTGCAGACGGCGCGTTTTCGTGTGATGGGCACCGATCGTCTCCGGTCGATTTCCGTGTTGGCGCCGAGTGAAGATTCCATTCCGCAAACCATGGCGGAGATTCAGCGCATCTTGCGTCGAGAGCACCGCTTGCTGCGTGACACACCCGACGATTTTGAGATTCGCAATCAGGCCGATTTTCTGAACACGGCCGCGCAAACAACAGAGGTGTTTGGTTCGTTGCTGGCCGGCATTGCGGCCGTTTCACTCGTGGTGGGCGGCATTGGCATCATGAACATCATGTTGGTGTCGGTCACTGAGCGGACGCGTGAGATTGGTGTGCGCAAGGCGCTGGGCGCCACTGGCATCAATATCCTCATGCAGTTTCTGATCGAGGCGGTGGTGTTGTGTCTGCTGGGTGGGCTCATCGGCATCGTCATTGGCGGCGGCGGGGCGCTGCTGCTGGGCAACGTCTTCAACTGGAACACCGAGTTGAGTTACCAGTCGGTGGCGATGGCGTTCGCGTTTTCGGCCACGGTTGGTGTGGTGTTTGGTGTTTGGCCGGCACGTCGCGCGGCCAGTCTCGACCCGATCACGGCGTTGCGGTACGAATAGTCCAGCCATATTCTGCTCAGAGCAAAGGGGACCGCAAGCTGCTGCGGTCCCCTTTGTTGTTCTGTGCGTGATTATTGTGAATCATGATACGCGTTGACCGGTGCGGTTACTCCGGCCCCGCGCAACATCCCGCCCCGCGCCCGGAGAGCCCCGCGTGCCACCATATCCGCGATTTGCCGCCACCTCGTTCGCGTTGGCGACCAGCTGCGTTTTGGCTTTGCTGCCCCTCGGCAGTCTGATCGCGCAGACATCGCAAACCGGCATTCTGCAGGGGAGCGTAGCGCTGGCCAACGGGCGGGTGATTGCGAATGCCAGCGTGTCGCTGCGCCGAGCCGATGGGTCGTATCCACGCGTTACGCGCTCCGACCAGACCGGGGCGTTTCGTCTGAACTTCATCACGCCCGGTTTTTATGAACTGACGGTCCGGCAAGTCGGTTTTCAACCGGTAATGTACGAAGGCATTGCCATTCGCGCGGCTGAGGTGAAGCGCATTTCTGTGGTTCTGACACCCGCGCCCACCGAGCTCAAGGGCGTCACGGTGAGCGCCCGGGCGTCGGGTATCAGCACGAGCAACACCGAGTTTACATCGACCTTGGGGTCGCGAGAGCGTGAACTGTTGCCGGCAGCGCGCAATGCGAATGCCCTGATTGCCTTTACGCCTGGTGCGCGTCCGGGTGGGGTGTTTGGCGGTTCAACGGATCAAGCCAACGTGTATCAGTTGGACGGTGTGATGGTGAATCAGCCGGGCACAGGCGGATCGTTTTTGTTGCCCAACGTGGACTGGATAGAAGACTTCAAGGTGATTGGCCTGGGCGCCGGCGCTGAGTACGGCAACTTCCAAGGCGGACTGATCAACATTGTCACCAAGTCGGGCTCCAATACCTGGCAGGGTCAGCTGCGCACCTTCTTTGAGAATCGTGCACTGAACGCCGGCAATGTGAACGCGTTTGAGGCCGGGTCGGAGCTGGACAATCGTGTAGAAGTGAATGCGGAAATCCGCGGTCCGATCATTCGCAACAAACTCTATTTCTACCTGTCCGGACAGGAAGCGCGGAGCGGAAACCGCGTGGTGGATTTCAGCCGTGCCCAGGCCAGTGATGTGAACTGGCTCCCCACACTCAGCGAGCGTCGGGAGCAGAAGTACTACAGCAAACTCACCTGGCAGGCTTCGTCTGCAGACATCGTGAACGCATCGGTGGGCGTGGACAACGTGTTTCGTGAACGCGCTGGCCTTTCGGGATTCAACACTATCGACGCCACGGTGCGCGGCGAATCACCGGGCGTCTTTTATCAGGCCAACTGGCAGCGCACGCTCAGCAACAGCAACTTCCTGGAGCTCAAGTTCTCCGGCTACAACGCGCGTGACAATGAATCGTCGTACAACGGATCAAACGTCCCTGCGGTCCTGCTGCTGGATGCCCCCAACACGCCGCAGTTTGCCAACGCGGTGTACACGCGCCGCAATTCGCCGTCGAGCTACGGACTCTCAGGCGTGTACGACAGCTATTTCTCGCAGGGTGGTGCACAGCACAATGTGAAGATCGGTGGTGAATACAACATTGGTCTGTGGCGGGAGCGTCGCACGCGCAACGGCGACTACACGTGGTACACCGAAGCCGGTGCAGGCTTCGATCCGCTGAATCCCGCGAGCTGGCAGCAAATCCCGAGTATCGGTGTGTACGCCACCACGGATACCGGTGGCCGGATCGATCTCAATGCCGAAACGCACAACGCCGCGCTGTTTGTACAGGACTACATCCGCGTAAATGATCACCTGTCAATCAACGCTGGCCTGCGGTTGGGGAGGTGGCGCGGCCTGATTACACCCGGCAACGGCGGCAGGGGGGGCACGCGAAAGTTTGAGGCCCTCAACGATATGGCGCTTGACCCGCGCATTGGTGCCACGCTCGATGTGTTCGGCGATGCCAGTCTCGTGGCCAAGGCACACTGGGGCCGATTTCATCAGAATCTGTTTGCCCTGTTCTTTGACCGGGCTCCGGGCGCGAACGTGTTCACCAACATCGAGTTTTGTGATTGGAACAACACCGACAAAACGCTGTTGCCAGCGCTTGGCCAACGCTACAGTGCGGCCGAATTCGGCGAGCTCTTTACCTGCTTTGCCGGCACCAATCTGTTCAACGAAGCAAGCGCGATTGAAGACTATCGCCAGCCATACATGGATCAGGTTACCCTGGGTCTGGAAAAGTCGCTTGGTCGTAAACTGAAGGCCGAAGTCGTGTACATCAATCGTCGCAACCGCTCCGTGCTGTCGCTGGTAGACCGGAATCTGGCCGGCAACTGGTCACCGATTGCCAACGTGCGCGTGTCGGAATCACGTGGTGCAGTGCAAACACCCGACGGTTCCGATTTGCTGCTGCCGGTGATTTACGTACGTAATGACGACTTGTACGACCGGCTGGTAGCCGGCGACCGCATTCCGGGCTACGAACGGGCCGACACGGCAAGGCTGTTTTTCCGTCAGAGCTTTGTCTTGCGTCCGGCCGACGGGGCACAGCGCAACTTCGATCAGCTGCAGTTCTCGTTGCAGGGCACGTATGATCGTGTGTCGTTCAATGCGGCCGTGGCGTATACCAGTCTCACGGGCAATCTGTTTTCAGTCAACGGCTACTTCAATCCGAGTGGCGAGGAAAATGGTCCATTTGTCGAACGCAACGGACAAACAAACTTCAGTGGGCGGCTGGGCAATTTTTCGCCGTTGGACATGAAGCTGCGCGTCAGCGGCACATTGCCATGGGGCTTTGAAGGTGGCGCGTTTCTCACCTGGATCTCCGGCGATTTCTGGACACCGTCGCTCAACGTCACGCGACAGGCCACCTTCACGGCCGAACAGCAGGGCGGCGGCACCGTCACGCTCGACGAACGACTGTTCCAGAGCACAGTCGGACAGTCGATCTTCACCGAGACGCGCGGGTCGCGCCAGTTCGACGGCCGGACCAATCTCGATCTGCGGTTGCAACGGGTGTTCAGCCTGCGGCAGAATGATATGATCGTGGGGCTTGAAGTATTCAATGTGTTCAACGGCAGCGCCGTAACGGCGCTCAACGAGGCGCTCAACAATCAGGATCCGGCCAATCCGACGTCGCTCGCCGGAGCGGTGCGTTTTCGTCAGCCGCCCACAACGGTCCGTCTCAACCTGCAGTATCGTCTGTAAGACGCATCGCGTACCTTTCGCACTTCGTGACCGACTCGACATCTGCATCTGCGCCTGGTCCGCTCCACCAGCGGAGCGATCAGCCCGAACGACCGTCCATGACAGCGGCCGGCGTTCCTACGGGTAAACGCCTGGCCGTGCTCAGCCTCACGGCACTGGGTGTGGTGTACGGCGACATCGGCACGAGTCCGCTTTACGCCATCAAGGAATGTTTCGGGCCGCTGTATGGCTTGTTGCCCACACAGTCAAATGTGTACGGCATTCTGTCGCTCGTCTTCTGGTCGCTCACGCTCGTGATTTCCGGCAAGTACATCACGTTCATTCTGCGAGCGGACAACCGGGGCGAGGGTGGCACGCTCTCTCTGCTGGCGTTGATCTTCCCGCGCCGTTCACCGGGTGGACTGAATCGTGCGCGCGGCTTCTGGCTCGTTGCGCTGGCCCTCTTTGGTACGGCACTGCTGTACGGTGACGGCGTAATTACGCCCGCGATGTCGGTGCTCGGAGCGATGGAAGGATTGGTGGTGGCGTCACCCGAGTTTGAGCGATTTGTTGTGCCACTGGCGATCGTGATTCTCGTAGGATTTTTTGCGCTGCAGCGTTTCGGGACCGATCGCGTGGGACGCATGTTCGGGCCCGTGATGCTCGTGTGGTTTTCCACGATTGCCGTTCTGGGCGTGCACGAAATCCTCCGCGCACCGGCCATTCTGCTGGCGGTCAATCCAGTGTACGCCGTGAGCTTTGCGCTGGATAACGGCACGCTGGCCTTTCTGGTGCTCGGCTCGGTGGTGCTCGTGATTACGGGCGCTGAAGCGCTGTACGCCGATATGGGACATTTCGGTAAACGCCCGATTCGCCTGGCCTGGCTGGCTTTTGTCATGCCGGCGCTGCTGCTCAACTACTTCGGACAGGGTGCCTTGCTGCTGCGTGACCCCAGCGCGGTCGCGAATCCGTTTTTCAATCTCGCACCGCGCTGGTTTCTGTACCCGCTGCTCGGGCTGGCCACGCTGGCCGCGATCGTCGCGTCGCAGGCCATGGTATCCGGTGCCTTCAGTCTCACGCGGCAGGCGATTCAGTTGGGCTTCCTGCCGCGCATGGATATTCATCATACCTCCTCGCTCGAACGTGGTCAGATCTACGTTCCCGAGATCAACACCGCGATCGGTGTTGGTTGCATTCTCATTGTGCTGGCGTTTCAGAATACCAGTGCGCTCGGTGCCGCCTACGGCATTGCCGTCACCGGCACGATGACGATCACATCAGTGCTGTTCTACATGGTGTTGCGCTTGCGTTTCCGCTGGAGTGCCTGGAAAGCGGGGCTGCTGTGCGGCGCGTTTCTGCTGGTCGATCTGGCGTTCTTTGGCGCCAACATCATCAAGGTGGTACACGGCGGTTGGGTGCCACTGGCGCTGGGCGCGGTGCTGTTCACAATGATGACCACATGGAAACGCGGACGCGAGATTTTGAGGGAGAAGTTGCTCAGGGCCACGCTGCCGGTGAACCTGTTTCTGGACGACATTCGCCAACAAAAGCCGCACCGCGTGCGCGGAACCGCCGTGTTCATGACGTCCACCATGGATGGTGTTCCGCCCGTGCTGCTTCACCACCTCAAGCACAACCAGGTGCTGCACCAGCAGGTGGTATTGCTCTCAGTGCTCACCGACGACACACCCGAAGTTCACGGTCCGGAGCGTGTGGCAGTGGAAGAGTTGGGTGAAGGGTTCTATCGTCTCATAGCCCATTACGGTTTCATGCAAACGCCCGATGTCACAGACCTGCTGGAACGCGCTGCGGTGCATGGTCTTCATTGTCGGCCGCGGGACACGACCTACTACCTCGGCCGCGAACGCCTGCTCCCCGGCGGGCCGGCCCGCATGCCAAAGTGGCGAAAGCTCCTGTTTGTGTTCATGTCGCGCAACGCCCGCAGTGCCACGGAGTTTTTTGGACTTCCGTCTAACCGGGTGGTTGAGCTGGGAACTCAGATCGAACTCTGACTCCGCTCCGCGTACGCTGACGGGGCGAAATTCCGACACATTGTCTGGCAACCGACCCATCGAAAACAGGCAGATTGCCCAACAATCTGTGTCGCTCAGCCATTGATCCACCGGCGCGCACAGCGGAGATTGTTACTTCAAACGAGCCCGACAACTACCCGGACACACCAGCGTGTCCTCTCCCCTCCCGCGATGTCACTGCGCACGATCTCCCGCCTAGCCGCGTCTCGTTTGGCGCCCGGCACCGTTCTCGCCGGCGCTCTGCTCGTGTTTGCGAGCGGGCGGGCTTTGCCGGCACAGGAACTGCCGTTCCAGCAACTGCTGGCGGCTGACACCCTGCGCGATGACCGCAACTTCTCATTCACCGCACGCGGACCGTACAGAGCCAGCGTTCCCACACCCGAGTCGCTGCTCGGCTATGCCATCGGGGCGCGCAATACGCAGTACAGTGAGCAGCAGCAAGTTTTGTCAGCCATCGCCCGAGCGGCGCCTGACCGTGTCAAAGCCGAACCCATTGGCGTGACCGCTGAAGGGCGACGCATGCAGGTGTTTCTGGTGTCATCGCCGGAAAACATCGCGCGTCTCGAGGCCATCCGTCGCGATCTCGATCGCATCGCCGATCCGCGTGGTGCCAGCCAAGCCGAGCTCGACGAGGCGACCGGTCGGGTACCGGCGGTGGTGTGGATTTCGGAGAGCATTCACGGCAATGAATCACCGGGCTTTGAAAACGCGATGGCGTTGTTGTACCAGCTGGCAGCCAGCGATGAGCCGGCCACGGTGGCAATGCTCCAGAACACACTGCTTGTGCTCAATCCATCGGCGAACCCCGATGGACATGAGCGCTTCACGGTGTGGTACCATTCGCTGGCCATGGCCAACCCGGATAACTCGGCCTACGAACACTCGGAGCCGTGGAGCATTCAGGGTCGGTTCAATCACTATCGGTTTGACATGAATCGCGACCTGATCGCGATCACGCAGCGCGAAACGCAGGCCATGACGCAAGCCATGTTGCGCTGGCATCCCATGGTGGCAGTCGATCAGCACGGCCACACGGTGAACTATTTCTTTGCGCCGGCCGCTCGTCCGATCAACAATCAGATGCGCCCCGAAGCACGCAAGTGGCTCGATGTGTTCGGCGCCGCCAATGCCAGGGCGTTTGACGCCTACGGCTGGATGTATTTCGTGCGCAGCGATTTTGACTTGTACTACCCGGGCTACTTTGACACTTGGCCATCGCTCACCGGCGCCACCGGTATGACGTTTGAAACAGATGGCGGTGGTTGGAAGGGTTTGTTGTGGCAACGGGAAGATGGCACGCTCTTGTCGCACCGCGATGGGGTGGCCAAACATTTTGTCACGGCCATGGCCACGCTTGAAGCCACTGGCGCGCGTCACACCGAGCGGGTACGTGATTATCTGGCGGCCCGTGCCGGCGCCATCAGCGACGGTCGTAGCGGCGCGTTCAAGCGTGTGGTGTTTATGCCGGGGAGTGATCCGGTGCGTGCTGCCGAGTTGGCGGCGGCGCTGCTTCGTGCGGGCATTGAAGTTGATCGCGTGACGTCAGAGTTCACGTCGCCGCGTGCGCACGCCTACGCCGACGATGCCATTGCGTCAAAGACGTTTCCCGCTGGTGCGTACGTGGTGAACATGTCGCAGCCGCAAGGCAAGTTGGCGCGCAGTTTGCTCGAACCGTCGCCGGTACTCGATTCAGTGTTCGCTCGCACGCAGGTGGAGCGGTTCATGCGCAACCAG
>JBBRDJ010000021.1:0-39808 GCA_038203945.1 Gemmatimonadales bacterium | reverse complement strand
CTCCCCACACACCAATAGCGCGCGCGTTCGTGCCCCTACGGCAACGGCGGCTCAATGACCACCCGTTCGTACACAATGTCACCACGCACCGTTCGCGCCAACACCCGGCCACCACCGCTGCCACTCACTGCGGCAGCACTGGACAGCGCAGTCGGCGCGGGCGCTTCACCACGCACCACACCGCGCAACGCACTCGTGCTGTAGTTCGGCTGCATGCGATCGGTCCAACCAAGTGTGATGCGACCGGTGTGCACCGACACGTTCACATGACCGCTGGCCGTTGGTGCAGTGACCACACGCACGTCACCGCGCACGGCGTAAAGGCTCGCGCTATCCACCACCGGCGCGTCAAACGTGATGCGACCGCTGATCGTGCGCAACAGCACGGTGCCGAATGTTTTACTCGCCAACGAATCGCTGGCACTCACACGACGCGCGTACACCACCTCATTGATCGTGTCATAGGGCACGCTTACCAGCAACGCGCCCGACGCCGTACTCGCATCAACACGCTGCACGGGTCCAAGCACCGTGAGCGTGCCTTGCATGGTCTCGCCACGCACACTGCCGCGCACCGATTCCACCTGCAGGTTGCCAGCGGCAGTGGCCACGTCTACATCACTGTCGAACTCGCTCACTACCAGCGATGCGGCCGCGGCGCGCACCACCAACGGCGACGACATGGGCACATAAATCTGCAACTCACTCGGTGCCGCCAATCCACGCGGCAATCCCTCGGCGCGCAATCGCATCGTGTCGCCGTCGGCACGCATCACCCACGATTCACCCGGTGCCAGTCGGCCACTCACGTGCACCGAGTCATAACGCCAACCCGTGATGCGCACCGAACCACTTTGCAATCGTACGTGCGTCACCGAGTTCGCACGCACGGCGGCACCTACGTCAACCGGTGTTTGTGCGTGCAAACCAAACGCGCTGACCATCACAGTCAAACAACACCACACGCTCGCGCGCACAGCACGATGACACAGGCCAATCCACGTCATCACATCGCTCCTTCAAATAGCCGCACGGCGCGCGTGAGCAACGCCAGTTTCTGTTCGTACGCTTCGCGCAAAATCTCCATGGCCAACGTACGCTCGTCCGCGTTACCGCTCGCGTCATACACCAGAAACCGCGCGTCAGCGATGGCCGACTCCGTGGCCGCCAATCCGTCGCGCATGGCGGTGAGCGCCTTGTCCGGAAACACACCGGTGCGACGATTCTGCTCAAGCGTGATGCGCCACTGCGCCTCCACGCGCGCCACATCGGCGTGCAACGCCTGCAACTCCGTGGGCGGCTCACTCGGCACGCCGTCTTCACACGCACCCGGAAAACGCACGCAATCAGCGCGGGCCGGTAGTTGCGCGCGCTCGGCGGCGGCCCGCGTGGTGTTGCTGGCCATGTAAATGCCCACGCCCAAAGCCAGGACGGCCAGCACGAGCATATAAATCGGATTCTCAAGCCAGCGGCGCGAGGACTCGCCGGCGGGGGTCAGGTCGTTGTCAGTCACCCGGTGAAGATAGCCACCCGTCGCTCACCCACTGCGCGCCGATGCTCAGATGGCCGCCAGTCGGCGACGGAGCGCTTCCGGCGTGCCGAACAAAAGTCGCTCGACATCGCGCGCCAGGAACAGCGCATCAGCTTGCTCCGAAGCCACCAACACGGTTGACGGCGCGGCCACCGGGGCGCCGGTTGGCCTAATGCCCAACGCGCTGCGTCGCGCGGCGTGTCGATCTCGCCGTAGTAGGGCGTACTCCTTGAGCGTGAGCCCCACCGCTTCCTTGAAGCATCGCTGGAGGTGACGGGGACTCACTCCCACAAGTGACGCGATGGCAGCCATTTGATGGCTCCCTTCTGTAGCCACGATTGCCCGAATCGCATCACGAACGGCCTGGTCTGGCGGCATCGTTGTGTCGGCCGAATCAAAGAGCCAGCGGTCCAGTGCCAGACCGACGGCGGCCTGCACATCGGGCCCCACCGAAAGAGGCGGAAAATCGCGTAACGCCGAGGTCACGCGCTGGGCCAGCATGCGCAGCGGTTCGGCGCCCATCCAGTGGTGGGCCGGCCCACCCTGGTCCCGCAACATGCGGGCCGGCCGCCCGAGAAATGACGCGCCCATTTCCGGTCGGAATCGCACACTCCAGTACTGCATGTGCGACTGCACGGGCAGGAAATAAGTTTCGCGGCGCGGCCCTACGAGTGGCGTGGCGTGCGGCTCGCCGTTCCGCAGCGCCAGCGCGATCACCAAACAGCCATCCGGTCGAAGCGGCAGTTGATGTTCGCCTCGTGGCAGGTCGCCAACCGTCAACCCGCAATATGTGAGGGCCAAATCGCGCACCGCAGCTCCCGGCGCAAACTCTACGTAGATGAGCGGCTGGGTGGACATGTGAGGCGATCGGGCGGGCGCCGGTGCGTCAGCCGCGCGGCGGCGCGGGCGGCCAGCTGGCCGTGATCAGGCTCTTGAGACCGCCTCTGACATTAAAGTCGCCCACCACCGTGATGCGACGCGGCGTGCATTTGGCCACGAGATCGTCGAGAATCCGGTTGACGGCTCGCTCGTAAAAAATGCCGTCGTTGCGGAAGCTCCAGAAGTACATCTTGAGGCTCTTGAGCTCAACGCAGTTCACATCGGGCACGTAGCTGACCCGAATGGTCGCAAAATCCGGCGCGCCGCCTTTGAGCAGATCGAGCTCGGTGGCGTCGCTCTCAATTCCGCCCAGTGGGCAAAGCGAGGTGAACTCGGTGGTCTCGATCACGATTTCGTAGTCGCGATCGGCGTACGGATTGGGGAAGTTCTCGAGCAGTTCAGGCTTGGGCATGGCAGATTCAACGGGTAGGCGCAACACTCTCGCTAAACATAGCGCATCGTCATCGTCTCACTCACGCGTTAGTCGCGCCTCACGCCGGAGTGCTTCCAGATCGCGACTATAATCGGCCGCGCCGTACAACACGCAGGCTTGCCCGCCCACCAACAGGGCGCGTACTTCGTACTGCTGGATCGTAGAAAGGACTCGCAGGATCTGGGTCGGGATCACTCGTACCTCCGAGCGCGTGGTACCACGC
Source organism: Gemmatimonadales bacterium (assembly GCA_038203945.1). GTDB lineage: Bacteria > Gemmatimonadota > Gemmatimonadetes > Gemmatimonadales > Gemmatimonadaceae > JAABRT01. Next base: position 36,742 of record JBBRDJ010000021.1, on the reverse strand, counting down.
CGCGAGGCGCGTCGATTCGGCCCAACGTTGTTGCGGTGTGAGGCGCATCCATGCGGCAGCTTCCTCGCCGTGTAGCTCGTCGAGCGTCACGCGAGACGGCTGCTCGTCGGCACGGGATGTCATGAGTGAAAGTTAGCGCGGCGTGAAGCATTTGGCCTCTTACAGCCTCAGCGCCCGGCTCGCTACTCACCCTCACGTCGCGCCATGTACAGCGTGTGAATGGGACCGGACGTTTCGTGCGCCCGCACATGCAGTGTCTCCACCACCAGTCCCACGTGTTTAAGCGTTTTTGCAAACTTGGGGTCCTTGGTCACACTCCAGTACGCAATCACACCGCCGGTCCGCAGGGCTGCCACGGTGGTCACCACACCACGCGCCGCATACAGCGGGGCGTTCTCCGACATGAGCATGCCGCCGGGTCCGTTGTCGGTGTCGAGCAGGATTGCATTGAAGCCTGCGGGGTTGGCCTTGAGCACATTCACGACATCGTCGTGCACCACATGCACGCGTGCATCCTGCATGGCGTGCGCCGAAAGATCGTACTCCGGATTGGCATTCCACGCGATCACATCAGCCATGAGCTCGGCCACCACCACTTCCGCGTCGCTCGGCAGCTGCTGCAACGCAGCGCGCATGGTAAAGCCGAGTCCCAGTCCGCCAATGAGCACGCGCGCTGCCGTTGTTTCAGTGAGCGATGCACACGCGACTTCGGCCAGTTTGTCTTCGGAAAAATGACGACGGGTGGACATGAGCTCCACGCCGTCGGCGCGAATGAGATACGCGCCGTCATGCCGATACAGCGCGAGCACGGAGCCGTTGGGTGTGGTGGTTTCGGCGAGACGCTCGTAAGGTTTCATACCGTGTGCAATGGCCAGTGAAAGAGCCAGCCAGATGGCCAGCGATAAGACAACTAGAAGACAGCATGTTCCCCACGCTCGGCGGTCGATTCACCACGCACCAACTGTGCATAATACTCAGAAAGTGTGTCGCGACCGGCTGATGGAGTGGCGTTGGCATCGTAGCGATTGGCCGTGGCGTCCCACACCAGCATCGATTCCGTCGCATAGTACCGACCAATGCGCGCGAACTCGGCTTTGTCGGCCAGCGGCGGAATGATTTTGCCGAGTGTGCCGAGTACGGCAATGATTGCGTCGAGCAGTGCCACGGGCACGCGTTTGAACTTCGGTTCGCGCTTGAGCAATGCAAACAGCTGTTCACCCTGTTCGCGAGGTGTGAGGGCGTCGCCCGGTCCACCAATCGGCAGCACCTTGTTGAACCGCGTGGAATCGTCCAAACACTCGGCCATGTACTCGCCCAAGTCACGATCACTGATCGGTTTGCAGGACGTGAGCGTGCCGTCGCCGAAAACGAGAAACGGTTTGCCCTGTTGCACGCGCGCCACCTGTCCGGAGATCGATTTGAAGTACGCGGTAGGTCGCACAATCGACCACGTGAGGGGCGACTGCATGAGCTCACGTTCAAAGGCGAGCTTGGCGTGTTGAAAGACCAGTTTTGGTTTCTGCACGCAAATCGCCGATAGCAAGACAAACTGTTTGATATTGTCGGACATCGCGGCGTGCAACAGGTGCACGTGCGCCTGATGATCAATCGCCCACGCGTCGCGCGGTGCGCCGGAGCGCGAGGCCATGCACGAGACCACGGCGTCAAAGTGTTCACCACACAATCCGTCGCGCGCGATGGACTGGGGATCGGTCACGTCGCCGCGTCGGATGATGGCGCCGCTGGGCAACGCGGTTGTCGCGGCCGACGTCTTGTTTGACGACGCCGGGCGCACAAAGCAGACGACCTCATGTCCGAGCGCGAGCATCGCGTGAACCGTGGCGCGTCCGATGGTGCCTGTTGCACCCACCATGAAGATGCGCTTTTTCATTGTCCGCGCCTGGCGCGATACGTTGCCACGTCTACTGCCTCGAGCTCTGAAGGAAAGGCATTGGCCAGCACGATGCTCGTGAGTCCGTCAGCCGGATAATACGCCAGTTGCACCTGCAATCCGCTGTGAGTGCCCCATTGTGCCACCACCAGGCTCAAAAGAGCCGCGTCGCGTGTGCTCGTGCCACGGCATGCCCTCAATCCTACAAGTCAACCAGGCGCAAGCCGTCGATGCGCGAGAAGTGGGCGCGGTTGCGCGTGAAGAGTTGCGCGGATCGCGACAAACACACACCGGCAATGAGGTAGTCTGCCATCCCGATGGGCTGGCCGATGGTCTCCAGCTGAAGTCGAACGTCGCTCGCACTTCGCGCCGCAGCCGCGTCGAACGCCAGGATCTGCAGCGCAGCGAGCAAGGTTTCTATCTGGTGGCGCTTGCTCAATAAGCCGCGAAAAGCCCTTTGCACCGCCGCGCGGCGTCCACGCCAGGCGTTCGACCTGGTCCGCGGTCTGCCCGGTGTTCGCCAGGAGATGGGACGCGGTCCCGATTGGCAGTGCGATTTTGTCTCGGCCGTCAAGCCAAGCCGCTGCCTCATCACGATGGTGAACGGCCGCCTCGACCCCAACCGGCGCCGGTGGGAGCCGCGGCTGGCCGGTCGCCGCCCACACGACGACCGGCGCGAAATCCGCGGCTACCCAATCGGCTTTGGCGGTGGCACAAACACGCCGGGAATGTTCAGCCGCTGCAGCAGGGCATTGAACGCGCGCAGCTCGGTGTCCTGCAGTGCTTGCAACCGTTCGAGTTGGCGTTCCAGCTTGCCGGACAGCTCGGTGTAGATCTCGCCGTGCTGTTTGGTGGGTGGGAAGGTGCCTTGCCCCACCTGGCTGTTGAGGGTGACGAACTGCTGATAGAGCTTGACGGGGAAGTGCAGCGTGGCCTGGTCGGCCTTGGTGAACACCTCGTACACATCGGCGCGCACGGTTTCGAGTTGGTCGCTCAGCGCCTTGCTCGCCTGCTGCACTGAATCTGCGTACGGCTGCGAGCTGGCCTGTCGCGCCCGTTCGGCCAGTTGTCCCTTGAGATCCTCGATGCGGGCCACCGCGTCGGTGATGCTGCTGATCCGGCTTACCACCTGCTTGCGCAGCGCGAACTGCGCGACGTATTCGGCGCTCGCGAGTGACGTGCGCGGATCGGGCACCACGGTGAACGGTCGGGTGAGCGTGTCGCCGCCCACGATGAGGCGCACCTGATAGTCGCCCGGAATGGCCATGGGGCCGGCAAAGGTGCCCAGATCACTGATGGAGCGCGGAATACGCTTGGCGTCCGGGTATTGCAGGTCCCACACAAAGCGGTTCGCACCGGCGCGGTGGTGTACGGTGGACGTGGCGGCGGAGTAGGACAGCTCCGCTCGGCCCAATCGAACGCGAGCGGCAGCGGCGGCGGAATCGGTGGCGGCAGAGTTTGTACTGTCGCGCTTCGGGTCACGTGTGCTGGTGAACGCGCGGATCAGCGTGCCGTCGCGCTCCAGGAACTGCAGGGTGACGATCCCGGATGGCTGCTCCTGCAGCCAGTAGTCCACGGAGACGCCAAATTCCGGGTTGGACCCCGCACGCGCGCTGCCCCCTCCGCCGCGACTGACCCACCGCACGGCAGGCGCTGGTTCGAACAGATGCACTGATCTGGCGGTAATCGAGTCGCCCAGCGTGCGCAGCACGCTGATGTCATCGAGCGCCCAGAAGGACCGTCCGTGCGTGGCCACGATCACATCGTTGTCGTGCACGCGGACGTCGCGCACACTCACGCGCGGCAGGTTGAGCTGCAGCGGTTCCCAACGCGCGCCGTCGGTAAAGGAGACGTACACGCCCGTTTCCGTGCCCGCGAACAGCAGGCCCGACCGCTTCACATCGGCGCGAATCGCTCGCGTGTAGGCGCCCATCGGAATGCCGGCATCGATCCGTGTCCAGCTTGCTCCGAAGTCGGTGGTTTTGTACAGGTAGGGTGCGAAGTCGTCCTGCTGGTACCGATTGGCGGCGAGGTAGGCGGTGCCTGCGTCAAAGGGCGACGGTTCAATGATCGACACACGGGTGAAGGCGCCGAGCGTGGGCGGCGTCACGTTTTTCCAGTTGGCGCCGTTGTCGGTGGAGAGGTGCACCAGCCCATCGTCACTGCCCGCCCACATCACGCCGGCGCGTACCGGCGATTCGGCGAAGGCGAATATCGAGGCGTACCATTCGGTACCGGTCATGTCGCCGGTGACCGGACCACCGGACCGGCCAAGAGTGGCCGGGTCGGCGACGGTGAGATCGGGCGACAGCTTTTCCCACGACGCGCCTTCATTGCGCGAGCGCCAGACGTACTGCGACGTCACGTAGAGCGCTGTCGAATCGTGCGGCGAGAAGTGTACCGGGAACGTCCAGGCAAAGCGCTGCGGCACATCAATCGCGCCCATGCCATCGTAGTTGCGGAGCCACACCGAGATGTCACGCGTGGTTTTCGTGCGCTGGTCGTGGCGGGTGAGCGATCCCATGTAGCAGCCGCCGTACGTGATGTTGGCGTCCCGCGGGTCAATGGCGATGTAGGCGCTCTCGCAGCCGGCCACGGGAAACCAGTCGCGTTCGCCAATGGAGCCGTTGTCGGAGCGGCTGGCAATGGAGACGGTGGAGTTGTCCTGCTGCCCGCCGTACATGCGATACGGCCGTTGATGGTCGGTGGTGACGTGATAGAACTGCGACGTGGGTTGGTTGTCCTGCGAGCTCCAGGTGGTTCCGCCGTCGAGAGACACCGTGGCGCCGCCGTCGTTGCCGTTGATGAGCCGGTTCGCGTTGTTGGGGTCTACCCACATGATGTGCGTATCCCCGTGTGGCACGCGAATGGGGGAGAAGGTTTTCCCGCCGTCGATGGAGCGATGCACGGAAAGGTTCATCAGGTAAAGCGTGTTTTCGTTTATTGGATCGGCGGTGATGCTCATGTAATAGTACGGCCGAATCACGAACCGCTGATCGTTGTTGGTGCGCGTCCAGCTCGCGCCACCATTGTCCGAGCGGAACACGCCGCCCAGGGAATCCTGCGCCTCGATGTTGGCGTAGACGCGCTCCGAGTTGGCGGGTGAGACGCTCACGCCGATCTTCCCGATCAGTCCGCGCGGCATGCCCGGGTTGAAGGTCAGCTCGGTCCAACTGTCACCGCCGTTGGTGCTCTTCCAAAGGCCGCTGCGTCCGGCACCCGCGTCCATCCCCCACGGCGTGCGCTGGAACTTCCACATGCTGGCGTAGAGAATGCGCGGGTTGTTCACATCAATGGAGATGTCCGCGGCGCCGGTGCTGTCGTCAATGAAGAGCACACGGGTCCAGCTTGCACCGCCGTCGCGGGTGCGATAAACACCGCGATCCGGGGAGGGACCAAAGGCGTGTCCCAACGCGCCCACATAGGCGACGTCCGGATTGGTGGGATGTACGCGCAGCGTGGTGATCTGGTGTGTATTGGCGAGGCCGCGCGGGGTCCAAGTCTGGCCGCCGTCCGTGGAGCGGTAGACGCCGGTGCCGTACGTGAGGTCCTCGCGCGGCTTGCCTTCGCCCGTGCCCACCCAGATCACATTGCGGTCGCTGGGCGCGACGGTGATGGCACCAACAGAGGAGATGTCGCTCACGCCGTCGGTGATGTTCTCCCAGCTCTGGCCAGCGTTGGTGGTTTTCCAGACGCCACCGTTGACGGCGCCAAAGTAGAACACGAGCGGGTTGGTGGGATCACCGGTGACGGCGGTGGAGCGGCCGCCGCGGGAGGGGCCCACGTTTCGCCACTGGAGCGACTTGAAGGCGCGGTTGGTGCGCGTGCCATCCTGGTAGAGCGCGGGATCGTAGGCGGGCCGTTCGGGCGACGCGGCGCGCTGGGCGCTGAGTGCCGGGGCGAGCGCTGTGAGCGCGAGGGCCGCGAGGGCGAGCGCGGTGGCGGCGTGTGTGGCGGCGTGTGTGGCGCGGCCGCGGTGGAGCGGGTTGGTATGTGGCATGCGAGAGGATGTACGATCCCGCAGCGTCCGGCAAGCGTGGGTACGACGAGACTCTGTTCGACACCCCGAGCTGCAGCGCGCAGGCCGACTGGGTAAGCCCGAGCGGCACAAGGAACTCTTCCCGGAGCATCTCGCCACGATGGGTTGGCGGGAAAGCTGGTCTCGTCGGTTGGCGGATGACACTCTTGCCAGGAGCGTGAGTCTGCTATCGACTGGCTCAAGCCGCAGAAGGTGAAATCGGGCGGGCGGTTCGGGCCGACTCGGCGCGTCGATGACGCAAGCACGCACTAACGCACGCGGCGATCTCTCCCTACTCACACATCAGCAAAAATACCGCCAACCACCGCCCGCCATGGCCAGAGAATAATCTGCAAAAAATCCCGAAGCCGCGACTTCCAAAGAAGCCCGCCATCCGCCAACCAATCAGCAGCACGAGGCAGTAAAGCGCATTGCATCGCAGCCGGTGATCGCGCGCACGACATCGGACACCAAGGACAGCGCCAGAAACTCCGCCACCACAACATCAGACCACCTCACCCCCCCCGCAACTTCCGACTCATCTCGTCAAGCAACTTCCGCTCATCACCCGACAACGACTGCATGCCCTGATCGGCAATCTTGTCGAGCAGCATGTCCATCGCCGCGCGCGCCGCCACCGTGTTGCTGGGAGCACTGGGCGCGGTGGCCACCTGCGCCGCTTGCGGACGCGTGCGCGCCATGGCGGCCTTGCTCTGCGCCACGATGTCATCGATTTCGGGCTCGCGTTCACGCGGACGCGAGGAGTGGCGCGGCACGGCTCGCGGGGGATCGTCGCCGTAGTCGGCCGCAGGGGCAATGCGACGGCGCAGGCTGCCAATGGGCTGCCCGTTGCGCGTTTGCATGTACAACCAGCCGCCGACCATGCCACCAAAGTGCGCCGCGTACGCCGTGCCACCCACGCTGCCGGTGTTGACCACTACCATCACCAGGCTGAGCACCGCCAGAAACACCACCAGCCACTTCACCTTCATGGGCACAATGCCAAACAGAAACAGCTCGTCATCGCCCCACCGTGATGCGTACGCCACTGCCACACCAAGAATCGCCGCCGACGCACCCACGAGCACACCCGCCCGCGGCGTCAACATCCAGTGAAACGCCCAGCCGCTCACGCCGCACCACAGGTAGAACCACGTAAACGTGGCCGATCCCCACGAGCGCTCCACCCGACGCCCGAAAATCCACAGCATGTACATGTTGAGCGCGAGATGTAGCAACCCACCGTGCACAAACATGTACGTGACGGTGGTCCACAGCCGCCGCTCGGTGAGATCGGTGGCGCGGTAACCAAACCAGTCGCCCATGAAACCCGGGCGCAGCAGCGTTTCCTGCAGGAACGCCACGGCGACGCACAGGCCGATGATCCAGGCGACGGCCGGTGCGCTGCTACGTTGCGGTTCGTATTCGTCCGCGATGGCGAAAGACATGGTGGGAGAGCGCGTAAACGAAGATTACCCGCGCCGCCGTGACGCGAGAGCCAACTGCACAATGTGGCCGCACAGGGCCGGGAACAAGAGACCGGCCGCTGATGCCGCCTGCGGGATGAGACTGGTAGGCGTCATGCCCGGCAACGTGTTGAGTTCCAGACACCACAGGTCGCCCGCTTGATCCATCCGAAAGTCCACGCGACCATATCCGTGTAGCCCGCACGCCACAAACGCCTGTTGGGAATACGCAGACAGACGCTCCACCGTTTCCGCACTCAAATCGTCGGGCACAAACTCCCGCGTCATGCCGGGGGTGTACTTGCACTCGTAATCGTAGAGCTCCTTGGACGGGACAATCTCGATCACCGGCAATACCCGGTCACCCAGTATGCCCACGGTAAACTCGCGTCCTTTGACAAATCGCTCCACCATCACGGCATCATCGAATCTGTAGGCCTCATTAATGGCCGAATCGAGCGAGTCCGGACCATTCACGATGCTCAATCCCACCGTGCTGCCCTGACGAGACGGCTTTACCACAGCCGGCCAACCCACCTGTTCGGCTACCACGGCCGGATCGAGCGGCTGGTTCGGCGGGGGGGCCATCACCCAGTCGGCGGTGGGTACGCCAACGTGCCGCAAGACGATCTTGGTGAGGTGCTTGTCCATGGCCAGCGCGCTCGCGAGGTGTCCACTTCCAGTGTACGGAACGCCCACCAGATCCAGCGCCGCTTGCACCGTGCCGTCTTCACCCTGTCCGCCGTGCAGGCCCAGGACCACGCATTCCGCATTTCTGATTTCCGGATGCGCGAGCCAGTCGGCAGACAACGATCGGTGCCGCATTTCCGCCAGATCGGCCAGCGCCGGCGGACTGCTTCCCACGCCCGTGGCCAGCAGCGATTGCTCGGTCTCGTGGGAGAGCGTACCAAACGCGGGATCAAAACACGTGACAGTGTGGCCCAGCTCCCGCAACGCCCGGGCCATGCGCAGGCCACTGGAAAGCGACACATCACGTTCGGCGGAAACGCCGCCGAGCAATACGGTGAGACGCATGACAGAGTGTTTGGGAATCAGAACGAAAGACCGAACTGCAAACCGCCACCACCCTGACGGGAGAAAAACGGACGCACGGACGCATCCAGACCGCTGGGCGCAGACCGCTCGCCCGGACGGGCCAGAATCGACGCACCACGCTGCGAGCGGTTGGCGTACCACACCGCTTCGAGTGCGGCCAGCACGGTGACGCCCGCTGCGGCGGCAAGGCCAGCGGTAAAGTAGCGACGTTCGGTAAACGATTCGGTGTACGGCGCGGGCACGCCGTTGGGATCAACGTAGTTGATGGTGCGCTCGGTGGTTTGCTGTGCCAGTGCAGCGGCGGCGGCGCCGGCTACGGCAGAGAGCACCACCACGCCTCGCACCGGTCGAGCCGTGTAGAACTGTCCGAATCCCGGCGCGATGCCGCGCGCGAACGCGACGCCTGGCGAATACACCGGACGTCGCAATACATCGATCGCGCGCGCCGTCTCGACACGTTCCGCAACCGAGGGCGCGGCCGCGCGATACACTTCGAGGTCGGCCAGTGCATCGGTGCGTTGCCCCACAGCTGAACGCGCCAGTCCGCGATTGAAATGCCCTTCGGGTGCGGCCGGCGAGAGACGTACAACTTCATCAAACGCGCGCACAGCGGCGGCGTAGGCTCCGTTGTCGAGAAACTCGAGGCCAAGGTTGAACGCGACCAATGATTCGTCGGCGCGTTGTCGAGCGTCGTTGGGGACGAGCCGTAACAGTCGTGCGCGCACATCAGCGGCTTCCGTGCCAGCGGGCGCGAGCACCAGATATCGACAGAACGCGCCGATTGCGGGCAACGTATCGCTCAGTTCCTCGTGGGAGCGCCCGAGGTCATACGCGAGTCGATCATCTGATGGGTTGAGCTGCGCAGCGCGCACGAACGCATCACGCGCGGCTCGCTGATTGCCCTCGAGCGCGGCTTCCTGCGCGACCGCGGCGAGACGACGCGCTTCGGCGTTGTTGCGCGGAGCGTCGGCGTTGGCCATCGGCGGTGCGAGATCGCAGCCCGGTGCGGCACCGGTCGTGAGCGTGCGCTTGGGATTCAACATTTGTGCGTGCAGCGATGTCGCGCCGAATAATACGCACGCAGCCGTTGCCACGAGCCCTGCCGTAACTGTGTGTCGCCAGCGCGCGCTAGCGAACAACAACTGTCGTGCTTCCACTCACTCCCTCCGATGTGGCCGTGATTGTCGCGGTGCCGATACCAGTACCCACGATCAAACCCGTACTCGAGACAAACACGATCGATTCATTGCTGGTGGTCCACGTGATGTTGCGACCGGATAGTGGTGTGCCTTGCGCATCGCGCAGTGCGGCCTGCAGCTGTATCTGCGCGCCCACCGTGATCTCGGGCGACGCGGGTGTGATCGTGACCTGAGCAACGGTGCGCGGTTGCACTTGCACGGTGGCAGTGCCGCTCACGCCGCCAACCGTCGCGACGATAATAGCAGTGCCGGGTGCAACTGCCGTGACCAAACCACTGGCGTTCACGGTGGCAATGCCTGGTGCGCCTGATATCCATGCCGTTGCGCGACCGGTGAGTATGATGCCGCTGGCCGAACGTGCCTGGACCTGCAATGCACGTGTATTCCCCACGATCAGCTCCGTGTTGCCTGGAAGCACGCGAACCTCCGCGATTGGCACGGCGATGACGGTGATTGTTGCTTCGGCTGTTTTACCATCACTCAACGCCGTGATGCGTGCGACACCCGGAAATCGCGCGGAGACGAGACCTTGCGGCGACACGGTTGCCACCGCCGCGTCACTGCTCGAGTATGTGATGGTTCGACCCGTCAACAGATTGCCGCCCGGATCGGTCACTTGTGCGACGAGCTGCACGGTCGCACCAACTTGAACGGTGCGCGATGACGGTGTAAGCGTAATTGCATCCGCGAGGCGTTGCAGCACCACAATCGTTGCCTGACCGACGCGTCCTTCACTGAGCGCCACGACGGTTGCCGAACCAGGTGCACGCGCCGAAACAACACCAACAGACGAGACAGTCGCGATGTTGGGATCACTCACGCTCCACGAGACCGATCGGTCAGTGAGTGCAGCGCCCGCGGCGTCGCGCACCACAACGGAAAGCGCGAGTTCGGTGCCAACGGCCAGTGTATCACGTTCAGGCGACACACCAACACTGGCCACGGGTTCCGGCGTGACGGTGACCGCGGCCTGTCCGCTGCGTCCGCCGCTGCTGGCCGTAATCGTGGTGGCACCGGGTGTGAGCGCGGTCACCAGTCCCAGCGCATTGATGGACGCAACCGTTGCATTGCTGCTGCTCCACGACACCGTGCGACCGCTGAGCGCAACGCCATCGGCATCGAGCGTGCGCGCTTGCAGCGAGACAGAACGATTGACGCGCACGGAGACGACCACCGGTGCGACTTGTACACTCGCCACTTCTCGCTCGGTGACGGTGATTGTGGCCACCGCACTCTGTCCATCAACACTGGCCGCAATACGTGCACTGCCGGTGTTGCGCGCCAACACAACGCCTGCACCGGAGACAGTGGCCACCTGGATGTTGTTGCTCGACCACGCAATCGGCCGGTTGGTGACCAAGGCGCCGTCGAGATCAGTGGGGCGCGCCACGAGTGCGATGGTGCGACCCGCTTCCACACTCACGGCGGGCGGGGTGAGCGAAACATCGGCGACGGTGGGACTGTCGGCGACTGTTGCTGCGGTGCAGGCCGCCAGTGTGAGAATCGCTGCGGTGAACAGGAGACGTTGCATCGTCAGCGCTCCGATCGTATGAAGGAGCGATCCAATGTGTTTCGTGTGTCGCGTGTGTTGGGCGCGAACAACGCGAAGCCAAAGTTCTCCGCTGCTGTGCCGGTGGCGGTGAAGGTGACCGGGCTGCCGGTGAGTCCCGGCGACGTGGCCACCACGGTATTCTCGCCATCGGCGGCGCCCAGTGTCCAACTGGTTGTTGTTGCGACACCGGCCGCATTGGTGATCACGGTATCGCCGCTGGCAGGACTGATCGTGCCACCGCCCGCCGTGACAGCAAACACCACTTTGACGCCAGCCACGGGATTCCCTGACGCATCACGCACGCGCACACTCGGCGGCGCAGTCACCGTCGTGCTCACCGTGGCGGATTGCGTGAGCGTGGAGTTGCCGCTCAGCGTGGCGGCGGCACCCGCGCTCACGGCGATGACAGCAGAGGTTACAGACAGACCGAGAGATTCGATGCGGAACTCGAGGGTGTGCCCCCCGGTACCGAGATCAGTGAACTCGAGATCGGTGAAGGTCGCGATGCCAGCCGCTGCCGCAACAGTTGTGCTACCCTCCAAGTCAGCGTCGCCGCTTGCTTTATTTACCGTAACATTGCGCGTGGCATCTGGACCAGTGGTGATGCGAAGGCCGGCGTTGTCGCGTATCTCGATCACGGGTTGCGGACTGAACGCGGTCCCGCTTATTGCGCTTGTGGGTTGTGCTTGGATGAAAAGCGACGCGGCGGTTTGCGTGACGGTAATGACACTTGACACGGTACTCGTGAGGCCGGCAGCGGCAAACTGCACCGTGTGATCGCCAGCACCGTTTAGTCGCAAGTTGGAAAAGGTGGCCACGCCATTGACCGCGGCCACTTGTACGGTACCGGCCAGTGATCCGGTACCGCTGGCGATTGTGGCAGTGACCTGGGTGGTGGAGGTGGTAACGACATCGCCGTTCGCATCGCGCACTTGTACGGCCACAGCCGACCCAAACGTCACGCCGCTCACGGCGCTCGTGGGCTGCGCGGTCACGCCGACTTGCGTGGCTGGCAGTGCTGTTGCCGTTGCGTTAAACGTGACCTGGCTGCCAGTGAGGCCCGCCACTGTGGCTGTAACGGTGTTTGCACCCGGAGAGCCGCCGACCGCCCACGAGGTAAGTGTCGCGACGCCATTGGCGTCACTTGCAACCGCCGATCCACTCGCCGGAGAGATCGTACCGCCGCCTGCGGTGACAGTAAACGTGACAGCCACTCCACCGACGGGATTGCCACTTTCATCGCTGACGCGCACACGTGGCGCTACCACTTGATTCCCCACCACCGCGCTCTGGTCCGTCGCCGAAGCGGCCTCCATGCGCACCGCTGCCCCGGCGACGACCGTGAAGCTCGTCGACACAACACTGAGCGTTGGTGATGATGTGGTAAAACGCAGCGTATACGCGCCGCTGCCCGTGAGCGACAAGCCGGAGAAGACGGCGCGCCCGTCGACAGCGATCTCCGACGTCGCACCACCCAGGGTGCCCGTACCCGATTCCTTGAAGGCCGTCACGGTGAGCGACGATGCGTCGCCCGATTCAATGAGCAGCCCCGCATCGTCCAGCACGCGGACGATGGGCTGCGTCGTAAAGGCAACCCCGTTCACCGCGCCGCTGGGCTGCTGTTCGATCACCAGCGTCTTCGCATCCTGCCTCACCATCACGTTGTCCGATTCAACAGCCGTGAGCCCCGCCGCCGTGAAGCGCAGTCGACGCGTCCCGGGCCCGTTGAGCTGCAGATTGGTGAACGTGGCCACACCATTCACCGCGTTCACCGTCTGCGTACCCAACAGCGTGCCTCCACCGGACGAAAGCTCCGCGGTCACGGCCGCGGTTGACGAGCTCACCAGCGCGTCGTTCGCGTCGCGAACCGCAATCACCGGCTGCGAGGTAAACGGCACTCCACTTACAGCTCCGCCAGGCTGGGTGACAATAGCCAGCTGCGTGGCCGGTTGCGCCGTTGCCGTCGCGGTGAACGTTACGGTACTGCCACTCAATCCCGACGCCGTTGCGGTAACCGTGTTCGTGCCCGCCAACGTGCCCAGCGTCCACGATTCCAGCGTCGCACGGCCGTTTACACCCGTCACAACAACAGATCCACTCGCCGGCGAAGTCGTGCCGCCGCCCGCGGTCACCGCAAACGTCACACTCACGCCGCCCACCGGAGTGGCGGCCGCATCCGTTACCAACACGCTGGGCGCCATGACCGCGCTGCCAACCAGCCCACTTTGAGTTTGTGCAGAGGCAGCCGCAATGCTCGTCGCTGCTCCAGCGCCGACCGCGAAGCTCGACGACACAACACTCAACGCTGGTGATGTCGTCGAAAAAAGCAGCGTATGAGCGCCGCTTCCTGTGAGCGACACATTCGTAAATACCGCGCGCCCATTGACGGCGCTCACCGATGCGGCACCGCCCAACGCGCCCGTGCCCGTTTGAACCGTCGCCGTCATGCTGAGCGTTGACGCAGCACCGGATGCAATGACCAGACCGGCGTTATCAACCACGCGCACAATCGGCTGCGTACTGAATGCGACGCCATTCACAGCGCCTGCAGGCTGCCGCTCAATGGTCAGTGCGTTGGCGATCTGCGTTACGGCGAACGTGTTTGATGTCACGCCCGTGAGCCCCGCCGCCGTGAAGCGCAGCTGATGATCACCCACGCCGTTGAGCTGCAGATTGACAAACGTGGCGACACCGTTCGCTGCGTTCACCGTTTGCGTGCCGAGCAGCGCGCCACTGCCCGAGATAATCTCGACAATCACAGCAGCGGTGGATGACGCAACCACGGCATCGTTCGCATCGCGCATCGCAATCACGGGCTGTACGGTGAACGCTACACCGCTCACGGCACCAGCGGGCTGCGTAGTAATCGCCAGCTGCGTGGCCGGTTGTACGGTTGCCGTTGCGTTGAACGTGACCGGGCTGCCAGTAAGGCCTGCCACGGTAGCCGTCACGGTATTCGTGCCCGGCGACGCGCCCAGCGTCCACGAGGTGAGCGACGCGATGCCCTGTGCATTCGTCGCCACGACGGATCCACTCGACGGCGAAGTTGTACCACCACCCGCCGTGACAGCAAACGTGACATCTACACCACCCACCGGATTACCAACCACATCCGTGACCACCACACTCGGCGCCACAACCTGACTGCCAACCAGCCCACTCTGATTGATCGCCGTAACCGCCGCCACGCTCGCCGCTGCCCCAGCACCAACTGCAAAGCTCGACGACACCACGCTGAGCGATCGCACCACGGTTGCAAAACGCAGCGTATATGCACCACTGGCCGAGAGCGACACATTCGTAAATACCGCGCGCCCGTTCACCGCGTTGATTGACGCGGTGCCGCCAAGGGTGCCCGGACCCGATTCAATCGTCGCGGTCACACTGAGCGACGCAGCCGCGCCCGATTCAATGAGCAGATTCGCATTGTCCAGAATGCGCACAATCGGCTGCGTCGTAAACGCGACGCCACTCACCGCACCTGCAGGTTGCCGCTCAATCGTCAGCGCACTCGCGACCTGTGTAACGACAAGTGTGCTGGATGTTGCGCTCGTAAGCACTCCCGAACTAAAGCGCAGCTGATGATCGCCCACGCCGTTGAGCTGCAGATCGCTAAACGTGGCCACACCGTTCACTGCGTTCACTGTTTGCGTGCCGAGCAGGGCGCCACTGCCCGAAATAATCTCGACAATCACAGCAGCGGTAGATGATGTGACTGCAGCGTTGCTCGCGTCACGCACCGCAATCACCGGCTGCGAGGTAAAAGGTACGCCACTCACCGCCCCGCCAGGTTGAGTCACAATCGCCAGCTGCGTGGCCGGTTGTGCGGTGGCGGTCGCGTTGAACGTGACCGGGCTGCCAGTGAGGCCTGCCACGGTGGCCGTCACGGTATTCGTGCCCGCCGATGCACCCAGCGTCCACGAGGTGAGCGACGCGATGCCGAGCGTATTTGTGCTCACATTCGCACCACTCGCGGGCGACGTGCTGCCACCGCCGGCGGTGACGGCAAACGTAACATCCGCGCCGCTCACTGGATTGCCGTTGGTGTCGGTGACGAGCACGCTGGGTGCTTCCGCGACGGCGCTCGAAACGGGCGCCGCTTGCGACACGCTCGTACGCGCAGCCACCGTGGTGGGCGGGGCGATCTCAAGCGTGACACTGTTTGAGACTACACTCCGCACAGGCGTCGTAATTGCGAAGCGTAGAGTATGGGCGCCGCTTCCGGTGAGCGATAAGTTCGTGAAGACCGCGCGACCGCCGACGGCGACCACCGAGACAGTACCGCCCAACGTGCCCGTACCCGTCTCAATCGTTGCGTTCACGATGAGTGTTGATGCAACACCAGATGCAATCAGCAGGCCAGCGTTATCAAGAACGCGCACAATCGGCTGCGTGATAAACGCGACATCGCTCACGGCGCCCGCAGGCTGCCGCCCGATCGCGAGCCTGTTCGCAACCTGCGTGACCACGAGTGTGTTGGATGTCACGCTCGTGAGCACTCCTGAACTGAAGCGCAGCTGATGATCGCCCACGCCGTTGAGCTGCAGATCGGTAAACGTGGCCACACCGTTCACTGCGTTCACTGTTTGCGTGCCAAGCAGGGCACCGCTGCCCGAAATAATCTCGACAATCACCGCAGCGGTGGACGAGGTCACCACCGCGTTGCTCGCGTTACGCACCGCAATCACGGGCTGCGTGGTGAAGACCACACCGCTCACGGCACCCGCGGGCTGCGTCACAATCGCCAGTTGCGTGGCCGGTTGTGCGGTGGCGGTTGCGTTGAACGTGACCGGGCTGCCAGTGAGGCCTGCCACGGTGGCCGTCACGGTATTCGCACCAGCCGACGCACCCAGCGTCCACGAGGTGAGCGACGCGATGCCGAGCGCATTTGTGCTTACGTTCGTATCACTCGCGGGCGACGTGCTGCCACCGCCGGCGGTGACGGCAAACGTAATGTCCACCCCGCTCACTGGATTGCCATTGGTGTCGGTGACGAGCACGCTCGGTGCTTCCGCGACGGTGCTCGAAACGGGGGCTGATTGCGACACGCTGGTGCGCGCGCTCACCGTGGCGGCCGGGGCGGCATCCAGTGTGATGCTGCTGGAGAGCACGCTAAGTACGGGCGTGGTGGTGGCAAAACGCAGCGTATGCGCACCAGTCCCTAACAGCGACACGTTCGTAAATACCGCGCGCCCGTTGACCGCGTTGATTGAGACGGTTCCGCCCAGCGTGCCTGTACCCGATTCAATCGTCGTGGTCACACTGAGCGACGCAGCCGCGCCGGTTCCAATGAGTAGCCCCGCATTATCAACAACGCGCACAATCGGCTGCGTCGTAAACGCGACGCCACTGACCGCACCTGCAGGTTGCCGCTCAATCGTCAGTGCACTCGCAACCTGGGTAACGACGAGTGTGTTGGATGTTGCGCTCGTGAGCACTCCCGAACTAAAGCGCAGCTGATGATCGCCCACGCCGTTGAGCTGCAGATCGCTAAACGTGGCCACACCGTTCGCTGCGTTCACTGTTTGCGTGCCGAGCAGGGCGCCACTGCCCGAAATAATCTCGACAATCACCGCAGCGGTGGATGACGTCACCACCGCGTTGCTCGCGTTGCGTACCGCAATCACGGGCTGCGTGGTGAACGGCACGCCACTCACCGCCCCGCCAGGTTGAGTCACAATCGCCAGCTGTGTGGACGGCTGCGCAGTGGCGGTCGCGTTGAACGTGACCGGGCTGCCAGTGAGGCCTGCCACGGTGGCCGTCACGGTATTCGTGCCCGCCGATGCACCCAGCGTCCACGAGGTGAGCGACGCGATGCCCTGTGCATTCGTCACCACAACGGACCCACTCACCGGCAAGGTCGTCCCACCGCCCGCCGTCACCGCAAACGTCACACTCACGCCACTCACCGGACTGCCAACCGCATCCGTAACCACCACACTCGGCGCCATCACCCCGCTGCCCACCACCGGGCTCTGCACCGTATCAGACGCCGCCGCCACGCGCGCCGCCGCACCCGCACCAACGGCAAAGCTCGACGACAACACGCTCAGTGCCGGCAAGGTGGTCGCAAACCGCAACGTGTGCGTACCACTGCCCGCGAGCGCCAGATCGGTGAATGTGACAACACCATTCACCGCCAACAGTTGGGTAGTCCCGGACAACGCACCGGTGCCCGTTTCACGCGATGCCGTCAGTTGCAACGTCGCCCCACTGCCCGTCTCTACACGCACACCGGCGTTGTCCAGAATGTGCACGACTGGCTGCGTAGTAAACGCAACGCCGCTGGCAGCGCCGCCCGGCTGTCTCACCAGCGCCAACGACGACGCAACCTGCGACACACTGATCTCATTGGAGACCGCACTCGCCAATCCGCCAGCGGCAAACAGCAACACATGATTCCCGCCTCCGTTGATCTGCAGATTGCCGAACGTGACAACACCCGCCACCGCATTCACCGAAAGCGTACCAACCACAGTGCCCGTACCGCTCTGCCGACTCACTGTCACGGTAGCCGTTGACGTGCTCACCAGATTGTTGCTCGCATCACGCATCTCCAGCCTCGGCTGCGCTGTAAACGGCACGCCGCTCACGGCACCCGCTGGTTGCGTGACCAACACCAGCTGGGTGGCGGCACCCACGGTGGCCGTTGCATTGAACGTGACCGGACTGCCGGTGAGCCCCGCCACCGTCGCGGTCACGGTGTTCACCCTCGGCACGGCACCAAGCGTCCAACTTTGGAGCGTGGCCCGTCCGTTCGCGTTGGTCACAACCGTACCGCCACTGGCCGGTGCAGTCGTACCGCCACCAGCCGTGACCGCAAACACCACATTTACTCCACTCACCGGATTGCCAACTACGTCGGTGACCTCTACGCTGGGTGCCACAACGGGAAACGAAACCGCCGCAGACTGATTCACCGTCGACACCGCAGCAATGCGCGTTGGCGCACCTGCACCCACCGCGATGTTTGACGACACCACACCCAAACTCGGTGTGGCGGTGGCAAAGCGCAGTGTGTGTGGACCACTTCCGGTAAGCGTAAGGTTGCTGAACGTCGCGACACCGCCCGAAGCGTTCACCAAGGTTGTGCCGGTGAGCACACCACTGCCCGACTCAATCGTTACCAACATCGGCAACTCTGATGCGCCGCCAGTGCTGATAGCCAGATTGGCGTTGTCGAGAATGCGAACTACCGGCTGCGTGGCGAGCGGTGCACCACTCACTGCACCAGCTGGCTGCGTTTGTATTTGCAGCGAAGCCGCAACCTGTGTCACGTTCAGTGAGGCGGACGTAGCCGCAGACAGCCCGCTCACCGAGAAACGCACCGTGTGCGCACCCACTCCATTAATGCGCAAGTTGGTGAACGTTGCCACACCGTTTACCGCCGTAGCCGTAACCGTTCCTGCTACCGCACCGCCACCGCTGGCCACCGCCGCGGTGATCGTCCCACTCGCACTCGTAACCAGGTTGTTCTGCGCATCACGCAGCTCCACCACAGGTTGCGTGCCGAGCGCGACGCCACTCACCGCACCCACTGGTTGCGTTACAATCACGATCTGCGTGGCCGCGCCCACGGTACCGGTCGCGGAGAAGGTGACCGGGTTGCCCGCGAGCCCGGTGACTGCCGCCGTCACCGTATTCGCGCCAGGCGCGGCCCCCAGCGTCCAGCTGGTGAGCGCGGCGAGGCCCTGAGCGTTGGTGGCAACGGTGGCAACGCTCGCCGGAACCGTGACGCCACCACCCGATGTCACAGTAAACGTGACGTCTACGCCACTCACATTGTTACCGCTGTTGTCGGTAACTCGTACACCCGGCGCTGCACCAACCACCGTGCTCACCGTGGCGCTCTGCGACAGCGCTGTTGTCGCGGCAATGTTCGTCGCTGCGCCCGCCGCAATGACAATGTTTTCTGACACCACGTTCAGCGCTGGTGTGGCGCTTCTGAAGCGAATCCTGCGCGTACCGCCGCCAGTGAGTTGCAAGTTGGTGAACGTGACAACGCCATTGACGGCGTTCACCGGTGTCGTACCGCTGAGTGAGCCGCTGCCTGATGCCAGCTCTGCTGAAACTGGCAGCGACGCACCCGAACCACTCACCACTACCAGTCCCGCGTTGTCGCGCACCTCAATGATGGGTTGCGCAGTGAGCGCCACGCCGCTTCGTGCACCACTCGGCTGCTGCCTGATGGCCAGCGATGCAACAACCTGTGCAACGGTGACGCTGCTTGATGTCGCCGCGGTGAGTCCCGTGACACTGAAACGCAGCGTGTGCGCACCGCTTCCGTTGAGTCGCAGATCACTGAACGTGGCCACACCATCAACTGCATTGACGGTGCGTGTACCCACGAGTTCGCCGTTGCCCGTGGCAACCGTCGCCGTGACGGCATTCGTGGCACCTACCACGCGGTTGCCAACCGCATCGCGAATCTCCACCACTGGCTGCGTCCCGAGTACCACACCGCTGGTGGCGCCGGCTGGCTGTCGAGCGATCGCCAGCTGCGTTGCTGAGCCAACCGTGGCCGTCGCATTGAACGTGACCGGACTGCCCGCCAGTCCCGCAGATACGGCGCGCACCGAGTTGGAAACGGGCAGCACACCGAGTGTCCAGGAATTGAGCGATGCTACACCATTGTTACCGGTGGCAACGGTGACGGGTGATGTCGGGTTGAGCGTTCCCCCCCCCGCGATCAAGGTGAATATAATATTCACACCACTCACCGCGTTGCCGCCCGCGTCGCTCACGCGCACACTGGGCGCTTCACTCACCGCTGTCGCGACACGCGCACTCTGACTCACACTGGAGTTGGCCGCCATGGATACGGCGGCGCCCGACGACACGCTCACCGCGGCCGAAACAACGGTAAGTCCCGGATTGCTGGTGGTGAAACGCATCGTATGCGCACCAACGCCCAGACCGCTGAAGCCGAGATTGGTAAAGGTGGCCACTCCGTTCACCGCGGTTGCGGTGGTTGTACCGCTTAGCGTGGCCGAGCCGGATGCACGTGTGGCGGTCACCACGGCCGATGCACCAGCGCCAGTCGTGACAACGTTGCCTTGTGTATCGAGTATGCGAACCACTGGCTGCGTAGCAAACGCCAAGCCGCTCACCGAACTGGACGGCTGCCGTTGCACATCCAGCGACCCTGCTACCTGTGTTACGGTAACTGTTGCGCTCCCGGACGCAGCGCCACTGCTAGCGGTAACAGATGCCGACCCTCCAGCCACTGCCGTCACCAGTCCCGTGCTCGACACCGTCGCCACCGACGCATCACTGCTGGACCATGTAACCGGCCGACCAGTGATCACGTTGTTCTGCGCGTCACGCAACGTGGCCGTGGCCTGACTCGTCTGTCCCACGGTGAGGGCGTTCGATGGCAACGCCACGGTGACATTGGCCACGGGAATCGGTACCACCGTAATCACGGCGCTCGCACTGGTGCCTTCGGCGGTCGCCGTAATCGTGGCCACACCAAGACTCAACGACCGCACGCGACCCGTACTCGACACCACGGCCACCGACGTATTGCTGCTGCTCCACGCGATCGGCCGATCGATCGCCTCGTTGTTGGCGTTGCGTACCACAGCTACGAAGTCAGCTGACGTACCAATGACAATGGTGGCAATGTTCGGTGTGATCTGCACACTGCCAACGCCGATTGATCGCACCGTCACCGTGGCGGATGCCAGACGCCCATCGATCGATGCAAACACCAGTCCCGTGCCGGGCGCCGTGGCCACAACCCGCCCGATACCATTCACGGAGAGAACGGTGGGCGCACCGCTGCTCCAGATCACGGTGCGCTGCGGCAGCACATTGCCTGCCTCATCGAGAGCGACCGCCATCAGCGACACACTTTCCCCAACCGATAACGTTGAACTGACGGGCGTGATGCGCACCGAAGCCACCGGTGTCGGCAATACGGTGACACGCATTTCGCCGACCTGTCCTTCACTGAATGCGCGAACGGTAGTGACACCCGGACTGACGGCTCGGATTGCTCCGGTGGGAGACACCTCCGCGATTGCCGGGTTCTCGCTCGTGTACGTGATGGTGCGTCCGGTCAGCAGATTGCCACTGGCATCGGTAATCTGTGCCGTCAGCACCGTCGTTTCACCAACGGTGAGCGTCGACTGTCCCGGCGAAATGATCACCGCGCCAATCGGTCTCGGCTGCACCAGCACCGTGGCAAAGCCAATCACGCCGTCAATGGCTGCATCGACACGCGCCGAACCGGGAGCAATACCAAGTACAAGTCCCGATGCAGAAACGGTCGCCACGCGCGAATCGGCCGACGCCCACGTCACTGACCGATCGGCCAGTGGCACTGTCAATGAGTCGCGACCGACGGCATCGAGCTGCGTGCTCTGACCCACCACGATTGTGTCAACGCGTGGTGACACGACCACAGACACCACGGGTACGGCGTCAACAATCACGCCAATGGCTGCTTCACGCGTTTCGCTTACCGCCGTAATCGTAGCTGCACCAGCCGTTACACCGGTGATGAATCCAGCCGCATCGACGTTGGCGATTGTCGCATCACTGCTCGACCAGAACACCAGACGATTCGGCAACTCGGCGCCCGTGTCGTCACGCGGCAACGCCACCAGCTGAATGAATCCGCCCACCAGGATGCGCGGCGCCAGTGGACCGATTTCTATGCTGCTGACCGGTCGCTGAATAACCGTGATCTGCGCCGTAGCACTGCGACCGGCAATGGACGCCGATATCTGCGCAACACCGACTGACAACGCGGTCAGAACACCAGATGACGAGACCTCAGCGACGTTGGCATCACTGGTGGACCAGGTAACCGTTCGATCGCGAATGTCCTGACCGTCAGCATCACGTGCAGTAACCTGCAGTGCGGCGGTGCTGCCCACATTGATCGTGACGTCCGGCGTGTTCATGCTCAAGCTGTTGACCACGCCACCGAGTGGCGTTGGGCCGGAGATATCTCCCAGGCGAGCGCACGCCGAACTCAACAGTACAAACGACGCACCGAGCATGCACTGCCGGAGCCACTGTCCGCGAACAGCACGTTGCCAACGACGTGTCACGTTACCGGGACGGCAGCGCGACGCGGGTGGGTCTTGAGAGATGGTTGCGCGTACCGTCACCCAATTGTCCCTGAACGTTGAAACCCCAACACGAAACCGCGCCATCGAAAGAAGTCCCGCACGTGTGCGCGCCGGTCGCGCTGATCGTTGCAAAGGATACGTTGCCCACTACCCGCGTGGGCGCGTTTCGGTCGGCGGTCGATCCGTCGCCGAGTTGTCCGTACGTGTTGCGTCCCCAACACCAGGCTTGTCCGCCGCTGGTGCGCGCGCAGCTGTGCACGCCGCCCACACTCACAGAGGTGAACCGTGAGGTTGATGCCACTGGTGCGGGATTCGATTGACTCGCTGTGCTACCAATGCCCAGCTGACCAAACGCGTTGCGGCCCCAACAAGAGACCGCACCGGCATCACTCACGGCACACGTATGACCGCCGCCCGCGGATACGCTCGTGAAGCGAATATCAGTGTTCACGCGTTGCGGCGTGTTGCGGTTTTGTTGGCTGCCCTCACCAAGTTGACCATCCGGGTTGGCGCCCCAGCACCACGCGGCACCATCCGTTGCAATGGCGCAGGTGTGATTGTAACCCGTACTCACCGAAATAAATCGCGACTCAGCGTTCACGCGTACGGGAGATGTGCGCAGCGATGACGCTCCGTCGCCGAGCTGTCCCATGTTGTTCGCACCCCAGCACGCCACGTCGCCGCCGGTGGTGAGACCACAGGTGTGATTGGATCCGGTGCGGACGTAGCGAAAGGACAGATTTGAGTTCACGCGAACGGGCGCGCTGCGTGACGTCGTTGTGGCATCACCCAACTGACCGCGGTCGTCGGCACCCCAGCAATAGGCTTCTCCGGTACGCGTGACGGCGCAGGTGTGTGATAGGCCAGCGGAAATTTGTACGAACGCAATGTCACCCACCACGGCAGCAGGCAGTTCGCGTGATTCCACTGCACCATCGCCCAGTTGTCCGTTGTCGTTGGCACCCCAGCAGAGCGCGCGTCCATCGGAGAGCACACAACTGTGACGGCCACCAGCGGCCACAACACCCGCGTCATCTGTCGCGCGAACAGCTGGGCCTGCGGTGGCCAACTCGCCAGCGACGGCCGGCGCCGCCACGCGTGGTCGGCGAACGCGCGGTGCGACCGAGCCGCCCACCACATCCACCGATGTTGACGCGTTGCGATCACCACTGACGGCCGCGCGCGCGTTGATGGCGGAGTCAATAAACGCCGCCGCCGTCGCGCTGTCACGAAACGCGTTCACACTGGCGCGTGCCAGCAGTGAGTCGTCGAGTATGCCGTCCTGCGTGTCGATACCTGGAGCTGCACCCGTAGCTTGTGCCACGCGCGAAGTTACAGTGGCGGTGTCGCCGGTCGCACCTTCAGTCGCCGCTGCTCCGAACATGGCGCGCACATCAATGCGCCCGGTGGCGTCGGCGTACCAAGCGGCAGAGCTGCCGAGTGCGACGAAAGTCAGCGCGGCCACGGCGATCAGGCGACGGCTGCGGTGGGGTGCCGCCGGCGTTTCAGTGGCCCACGATGGCTTGTCGTCTTCAATGGCCGGTGCTGCGGTCGGCGTAGCATTGGTGCCGCGCGCAATCAGTTGCACGTTGGCCGCGGCGGCAAGCGCAGCCGCTGTTCCATCAGCCGGACGGCGAAACTGCACCGTGGCCATGTCCGACGGCGAACGCTCAAGCGTGACCTTCTCGCGCGCTTCCGCACGTGCGGCGCGCGCTGCATCGCGCCGGCGTTTGTGCGCCGCCTCCCACTGTCGCCAATCAGATGGCACCACCCAATGATCGAGATTGGCGACCACGCCATCGGCACCGGCCCAGCGAGCCGCCGGACGCTTTTGTATCATGCGCTCCACGATATACTGCAAACGCGGTGGCACCACGCCCGGACGCAGCGCATCAATGGCGGGCAACTCTTCCTGCTTCTGCTTGGAGATCACGTTGTACAGCGACTCGCCATCCCACGGACGCCGACCGGTGAGCATTTCCCACGCCACCAGTCCCAGACTGTAGATGTCGGAGCGTGCGTCGGCCGGCGCGCCATCGATTTGCTCAGGCGCCATGTAGGCCGGCGTGCCAATTGCCGCGCCGGTCATTGTAAGGCGCGAATCGTGATCGGCGCTGTGCGCAATGCCGAAGTCGCTCAGCAGTGCGCGTCCCCCGTTCTCGTCGAGAAAAATATTCTCCGGTTTGACATCGCGGTGCACCACACCATGTGCGTGCGCGTAAGCCAGCGCTTCGGCAACGTCGTGCAGCACACGCTCCGCCTGCTCCGGCGCAAAAGGACCGTGTTCGGTGATCGCGGCTTTGAGTGTGCGCCCGGGCACGAGTTGCATGATCAGCGCGAGGCCACCAGTGCGCAGCCGACGCACGGCGTGCACGGTCACAATGTTCGGGTGCTGCAGTTTGGCCACGGTGCGCGCTTCACGCGCCAAGCGCAGTATTGCGTCGTCGGCCGAGGCGATGGAGTGTGGTCGCACCACTTTGATGGCCACCAGTCGACCGAGCGAACGATCACGCGCGCGATAAACAACCGCACTCGCACCTCGTCCGAGTTCGCCTAACAGCTCGTATTCATCTTCGAGATCGCCGACCTCGCCTTCATCCCACACTTCCGTCATCCAACTCGATCCTGGGCACCGGCGCTATCACGCGCCGAAAAGTTACCGACTACGGAAACCGAAAACTACTTCGCCCATCTCGATCCGGTCACCGTCTGCCAGCAGTCGTTCTTCACCCGGTGAAAGGATGTGCTCGTTAAGAACCACCGGATTTGTTGACGACAAATTGGTCAGGTGCCAGTCCCCTTCCCGCAGCGCCATACGTGCGTGGGACCGACTCACGGTACCTTCACGCAGCTGCACGTGGCGGTACGCGGGCCCTTCGTTGCGCCCAAAGGTCACCTGCAAGCCGTCCGGTCCGGGGGCCCGCACAAACCGCACCTCTCGGCCCGCGTCCAGCCCGTTGAGAATCTCCAGGCGCCCGGGGAGGAATTGCAGCGTACCTTCCTGCGGCACCGAAAAGCGCAGCAGGTGGCCCTCCACCTGTGTGCCAGGCACCCCGTCGGCCATCATGGCCTGTGATGCCTCAGGGATGGGACGTGCCGTGACGTTGAGTGGCCCAGCCGGTGTCGGTGAAGTGTTGGCCGCGCCGGAAGCGCCAGCCGCGCCTGTGCTGGAACGTTGCCCCGACGGCGTGCGCGTGGACGGAGGCGGCGAAGAGACGGAGCCCGGGCCGCCCGACTGAGCGCTGGGTGTGACCACGGTGGTCGAGAGCGGCGTCTGATCGTCCGCTGCTGCCACGCCTGCCCCGGCTGCCCCGGCCGCCACGCCTGCCATGCCCGCCCCGCGGCTGACCACTGCCTCACCCGCCACACCCGCGCGCTCGCCAGCGCCGCGCGAGGATTCTACCTTGGCCGATCGGCCGTTGGCTGATCGAGCGGACGGGATCGCCGCCTGAGGTTTCACGGGAGAATAACGCGATTCGGTTAAACTGACCGAGAAGAGAGGGAGCTCGGATTCCGACGCACGCCGATAGGCGGACGGCGTGCGGTTAATCCACCACACGATGGCCGCAGCCACCACGAGGAGGCCGAAGACGACAAAAGCCAGCAGAACTCCGGTCCCGGAAATCATTCAGTCTGATGGTATATGAAAGATGTGTGCACTCGCTTGTTCTACCGGAGAACCTGCCCGGGTGATCCGTCGTCACGTCGATCGGCGCGAAACGAGCGTGTATCAGAGCCGCGAGTAACTTGGCAACGTGTGTTGTATCGCATTCCGCCGCGCCGTCGTACATCACAATTCGCGTTCGCAGGAGTCCGCATGCGCTACAAGAAGTCACCGTCCGTCGCCCTCCCCTCGTTGGCAGCCGCCGTTCTGCTGTTGGCCTGCTCGCTGCCGGCGCATGCACAAGCTAACGGTTCAACATCGCGCAATCGACCGAAAACGTGGGACCCCAACGCCGTGCTGCGCATAGAGTCGTTTGTGCGATCGCAGCCGATGTCAAACGCATCATCCTCGCACCACGCGTAGACATTTTCTTTTCCAACCCGAGCCCGGACCGACAGTGAGTCCTGCGCACCACGGGTCTCGATCGTGGCGATATCGCGGACTGCGGCGAGCCACACCTCTGGCTGGGTGGCGTACAGGTCGACCCACAGGCGAACCGGGCGCGCTCCCTCACCCCCAGCACCACGCGCGGCCTCACGCTGATCAATCCCCGCTCCGGCGCCACACGTACGATCGCGGCACCGCGTGGTGCGCGCAGTCTGTCGTCGCCTGTCTGGTCGCCGTCGGGCGAACAAGTCGCCTTCGTTGCAAACTTCGACAATGCGTCGTACGCCTACGTGGCCAATGCAAGCAACGCACGCAGCCAACGGGTGGGCCGATCGCCGCGTCACGCGTGTGACGAGGCCGTACTCGTACGTCGTGCCTGTGCGCTCATTTGGCGTGCACTACGTAGTGTGGCGGGCGCCGTATGGTTTCAATAATACGGCCACGCTCTACGTGGGATTGCCGCAGCTCTCCGGCATCACTTACGGCGACGACGGAACCACGATGTTTGTCAACGATAGCAGTGCGGTAATCGCCGAGCGTGTTGACAATCAGGCGCTTCGGCATCGTCTGCCCCGTGGTCTATTACTGGCCAGTGGTGGACGGTTGGGGCGTGGCGCCGCGGCGCGTGACACGTCCGATCCGGGTCGGCTCATTTCTGTTCCGGGCGTTGGTGGCGAGGCACGCGTGGTGCTGAGCACCGATCAGCAGTTTGCCTCGAAGACTACGAGCGCGCGCGTTTCAATACCAAATGCATCAGTTTCCCGCGGTACCAGCCGCGCGCCCCGCAACGGCCACATCATTGGTGGTTCACGCAGGGCTATGCATTTATCCAGCCTGACATCCCGATCTTTGGCGAAGCCGGTCGGATGAACGACAACTACACGCGCGATCTCCGGGAAAATCTGGATGCGGTGCTCGATGCCGTGGTCGATTCAGGCTTTGTCGACCGACACAAGATGGGGCCCAGGACACGTACCTCGACATGTCTCCATTCTTTCGCGCCGACAAGCTGGCCGGTGCGCTGCTCATGTACCACGCCAATGTGCACGTGAAAAATGCGTCACGCTCCGGTGTGGCCACGCAGGCAGAGATACAGCCGTGAGACGGTCGTCGCTGATCCAACCGGAAGCGTGATGCGACCATAACGCGGCGTAGCGCTGCCCGCGCGACGAACCCACTTACATCACGGTGATCTGCTTGATCATGCCGTGCGCAAAGTGCGGACGGCCATCGGCAGCGTCCGGAATAAAACAGATCAGAGCGTATTCACCGGCCGAAAAATCAGTGTGCACGTAGTTCGTCAGGCCGCTGCTGAGCCCGACCGTGCCACCCATGGGTTCACCGGGCGGTGGTCCCTCGGGCTTTTCAATCCACTGCAACAAGTCCGCTGCCGTCGCACCGGGCGTCAGCCGGGCGATCAATACTTCGTGCTGTTGTTCGGCCGAGTTCTGCACTTCAATCACCTGCGCCCCGGACTTGAGTGGTGCGTCCAGCACGAAATCGTAGTCGGTGAGTGTCATACGCGCGGTGACGGCGGGCAATGCCGCCACACCATCAGACGGGGTGACAACCAGCGTCTTGCTCATGCCCTTGGCTACGTGCGGCCTGCCGTCGCCGGGTGAGGGAATCAGGCACAGCAGAGCATAGTTACCCGGCGCGAGATTGACCGTGACGGACGCGGTACCGGCGTTGGGCGCAGGTGCATTCGGACCGCCAATAAACTGTGCCCACACAGGCGGCGCACCCTGGAGCGAGCCGATCAACTCGTCCAGCGTGTGTCCGTCGTCCAACCGCACCAGCTGCAGATGATGCATCTCCTGCCCGGTGGTAGACAGGCGGAAGGTTGTGGCACCCGACGAGATGGTATCTGCAACCGTGTAGAAGTAATCGCCCGCGGTGACGTCGATAACTTGCGGGTTAACTGGCGAGGCATCAGCTGATGAGTTGGCCGACGCGGTGTTGCTGACCGCGTCAGTGTTGCCACCGCACGCCACAAGCGCCAAGGTCAGCACTCCAGTCGCGCACCGTGACATACGGCGCGTGAAAACGGAATCCGGGGTTTTCATTTGGGTGGCTCCAAAAGAGACAGGTGGTGCCCTCGCCGTCCGGCGGGTGTGTCAGACGCAGAATGGTACGTCCCGCGAAACTACCGCTGCCGGTTGGGGACGCAAGCGGGCTGCACGGTGACACATCGCGGGAGCATACCAATACCGGCGTTATCCGGCAGTCGGCACCACCTTCGTGCCTACCGCAGCACGACCGCCGTGCCACTGGCCGCCACCATAAGCATGCCGTTGGTCTCGCCGAGCACTTCGTAGTCGAGATCAATGCCAATGATTGCGTTGGCTCCGAGTTCAGCGGCCCGCTGCTGCATTTCTTCCATGGCCATCTCGCGGGCGCGTTGCAGTTCTTTTTCGTACGTGCCGGAACGACCGCCTACCATGTCTCTGATGCCGGCAAAGAGATCTTTAAAGAGATTGGCGCCAAGTATGGTTTCGCCATTCACAATGCCGCAGTACTTGGTGATGGAGCGACCTTCAACTGACGGCGTGGTGGTGAGAATCATGCACTGCTCCGGGAAAGAGATGTGAGAGAGATGAGATTTGAAAACCGCTCGACAAACGCTGCGCTGAGCCAACGCTGCAGTTGTCTACCGCTGCCCCGGCTTGTACGAGCGCTCCGTGTTCGCCGCAAGCTGCTCCGGATAGAAATACACATCGCGAAACTCTCCGCGTGCATAACGTTCCGCCTGGTCCATGAAATGCGGTGACGCGGGATCGCCATTCTGTCCACCGGCGACAATTGCTTTTGCAACGACACGTGGGCCAAACTCCACAACGGCCACGAAACTGTTGCCGCGCGTACCGTACAGTTTCCTGGTGCCGTTAAACGTGGCCGCGCCAAACGCCGCCAGTGAACCCCAACGCGACGATGCAAACGGGACCGCCACACTCGGCGCGTTGTCATTGAACGGCTGCACGATGTCGCCCGTGATCCGCTGAAAGCGATTGATGTCGCCCCACGGTGTCTCCCACGATCCGAAGTGTGCGGCCAGCGTATCCGACGCGGCGCTGAGCGCTTCCAGTCGCTGCTCGGCTGTGGCACGCTGCTCCATGTACGTGTACATATTCACACGCGCTCGACCGGCCTCACCGCTCACTGCGCGCCACAGGTTCTCACCAAAGTATACGGCCAGTGATGTCTCCGTGCTGGAGAGTGAGTAGCGATGATCCCACGCACGTAACGCTGCGATCTGTGCCGACAACCTGGTTTTGAGCGGGCTCGCGGCGGGCAACGCATCGTAGTCGCGAAACAACACCGGCAACAACGTCTCAAAGGCGGTGAGCTCGTTGTCATACGCGGCGGCAATCAGTGAATCGAGCGTCATGTTGGTGCGATTCTCGAGCACGCGAACAGCGTGAATGCCACGTGGGTTTTCACCAAAGTAGTCCATGTACTTCGGATAGTCGGACGGCTTGGGACTGCCCGCGCCAATCACGGAATACGGCCAGTTGTTGGTGTTCTGCAGCCATCCGGTGGACGGATTCAGGATAAGCGGACTTTCGTCTACGGAGTGAATGCCTTGCCACTCAGTGGCGGGAGTGCTGCCATCCACCGGGCGTTCCCAGTCGAAGCGCGCATTGCGCCTGGGAATAAAGTTTGCGTGGAAGTACGCAATGGTGCCTTCGGCGTCGGCAAACACCGTGTTGTTGGACGAGTTGGTGTTGAGCGCCATGGTTTGCTTGAAGCCCGCAAAGTCGCTCTGCTTGGTGCGCCAGTACGATTGTGTGAGTGCGTTCACCGGCTCTTCCATGAGCTTGATGGCAATCCACCGGCCGTCGGCTTCGCGCACAATCGGTCCATGGTGCGTGCGATACACCGTGAACGTGCGCGACGCCATGCCGGAATCGCTCTTGAACGACACAGTGATCTGCTGTGCCGTCACCGGTCGCTGTTCGCCGTCGTACGCATACGTGATACCGTTGGGCGACTCGGTCACCGTCTCGGCGTATTCATCCATCGCGTCGGCACCGGTGGATGTGTGCATCCAGCCCGTGCGCTCGTTGAAGCCCTGGTAGATAAAGAACTGTCCCCATGTCATGGCGCCGTACGCATTCAATCCCTGATCGCTGGTCATTTGCGCTTCGGCGCGAAAGAAAAACGACGTGTGCGGATTGATCAGCAGCAGCGCGTGTCCCGATGCACTGCGCGATGGCGCAATGGCAAATCCGTTGGAGCCACCGGGCTCGATATTGCGCGGCGTGGGCACTGCTTCCTGCAGGGCCATCGGCGCAGCAACGGAGTGTGCTGCTACCGAGTTGGTCACGGTAGTCGCGCTGGCCGCATTGGTCGCGACGGTCGCGTTGCTCACGCCCGTAGCAGCGGTAGTGCCAAGCGCGTTGCGTGGTTCGTAAAACGCGCGGAGGTCACGCAGCGAAATCGACTCAATGTCGCCGCCAATACTCCCTTCGCTGAACGTGAGCGCCATCCATGGTTCAAACCGCGTGAGCACGCGCGGTTTTGTTTCGGGATGCGTGTGCAAATAGAAGTTCAGTCCATCGGCAAACGCGTTCATCAACACCTTGAGTGAATCGGCGCTGGTGGCATACTTTGCGCGCATGCTGTCGGGGTTGATGAACATCTTCATGCGCAAATCCTGATAGATCGCCGCTTCACCGTCGGCTTCGGCCAGTCGTCCCATGGCGTTGAGATAGTTCTGCTCAATGCGATTGAAGTCGTCTTCGGCTTGCGCGTACATCACGCCAAACACCGCGTCCGCATCGGTGGCACCGAGTACGTGCGGCACGCCCCAGTTGTCACGCGTGATCGTGACCCGTTCAGCGATGCTTTGCCAACGTGTCACATCCTTGGTGGAGTCAGCGGTGCCGGATTCGGAGGTGCGTGAGCCGGACGAATCGGGGCTGCAGGCGAGCAGGGCTGCAGACAGCACGACGGCGGTGTAGCGAACGGCGGACGAACGCAGCATTGGGAGCGGGGCGCGGGGTGGGGGCGTGACTTTACAACACACTGCGCGAGCAACGTGCCGTATGCAGCGGACTCAGCGGCGGCACGTTCAGCTTGCACTCTCTTATTCTAGCACGAATATGCGACCGTGGCCTGCCGTCCGGATATCGAGACGCACGTATCACCTGCTCGGCGCCTGCATCATCACATCTCGTCGGGCCGCCGGGTCACCGCAAAATAGATCACGTAGAACCACGTAAAAACACCGGCGAGAATGGCCCAGATAATGGAACGATTACGATGCCACGAGCACACGATAGCGAGTGCCGAGCCAATACCGATACCCGTTTGGGTAACGGTCTGCGTCTGAGTGACAGCCTGGATAAACAGCATCGCGTTGGTGGTTCGAGTGTACGCTCCGATTCTCGTGCCGTGCAATCTGGCCGTGGGGCGGGGCAGGTGCGTTGACACGCAGCCGAAGTATACAGCCGTGCGCCAGATCGTGACACGCATCGTAGCACGAATTGTGAAGCGAGTTGTGACCGTCGTGGTGAGCCCAACTGAACATTCCACGACCAGTCAGGTATGTGGAGGGTGATGGATGAATGTCCGCTGGCAGTCTTTCGGCATCGGGTTCGGTGCGGGAGGCGGCACTGATTATCACCCCGCAGCAGCCTGAACAGGAGTTCGCATGAGCGCACCACGCGACAAGGAGCAGAAGGCCACGACCATTGCCACACCGCGTCCCAAGCCAACGGCCAAACCGATCACCGAGCAACATGCGGACGGCGGCACGCGTCGTCCGGAGACACCGTCGCTCGAGGGGCGCGTTCCGCTGCCCGAAGAGATCACCGGTCGCGCCAGCGGCACGGATCACGACTTGGTGGAGCTCTTCGGCAACAAATCCGGCGCTCACATTACGGATGGCTTCCGCGGCCTCAGCGATGGCGAGGAGCAGCCGGACGAGGGAGAAGGCGGCGACGGCGTGAAGCACGATACCAAGCGGCCGGACGCACCGTAGCCATAGCACCACTGGCATAGCGAGCCACCGCATGGTTCCTTCCGAAGCAGATTTTTTCGGCAATGAAGCGATTCATCACCCGCTGGCTCGCACATGACGAACGCCGCACACCAATACGGCAATGACGATGCCGTGCTGGCCACCATGCACGGCAAGGAACGCGTGATCGCTCCGATCTTGCAGAGTTTGCTTGGCCTGAACGTACGCCTTGTGCCAGGACTCGACACGGATCGTTTCGGCACGTTCAGCCGAGACATTGAGCGTGTCGGATCGCAGCTCGCTGCCGCCCGGGCCAAGATTGCGGCGGCGTTTGAGGCTTCGCCCCACGCGCGTGTCGCCATCGCCAGCGAAGGCAGCTTCGGTCCGCATCCCGAGATTCCGTTCCTGCCATTCGCGCACGAGATCGTTCTGCTGTCGGATCGTACGGACGATGTAGAACTGATCGGTCGGGATATGGGCTTGGAGACGAACTTCAGTCACGCCGTGGTGGAGAGCGTGGCCGCTGCAGCGGAGTTCGCCGAACGTGCACACTTTCCCTATCATGGCGTAATCGTGATGGCCTGCGTTGATCAGCAACCGGCGCCCCAGCAGGTGTTGATCAAGAACATTGATGATTGGGCCGCCCTGCAACGAGCCACAGAGACGGTGATCGCCTCGTGCGGCGCCGCCATTATCGAAACCGACATGCGCGCCCATAAGAATCCCACGCGCATGCGCGCCATTGCACGCGCCACAGAAGATCTGGTCCGCCAGTTCCAAAGCCTGTGCCCACGCTGCGCGCGTCGCGGATTCGGCATCACCGAGACAATACGCGGGTTGCCCTGTTCCTTGTGCGGCACACCAACGCTGGCCCGAAAGGCCAATGGCTATGTCTGCGTGGGGTGCCAGTACAGCGAGGTGCGCGCGGTAGACCGGCTCACGGTGGACCCGTCGCAGTGTGGGCAGTGCAACCCATGATCGAGGTCGCTTTTCGAGTGCGGGCGGGGCGCTACGGTGTTGGACAGGTGACGCTTCCTTGCGTCACCCGCGCTCGCACCCTGCGCGCAACTGCGGCGTGTTACACATGTTACACATGTTACACATGTTACACATGTTACATGGGTATCGGGTGTACGAACTCCACTCCCCTTGTGTAAGGTCATTCACAATGCAAACGATTCTCGTCCCGTTGGACGGCTCCAAATTTGCTGAACGCGCGCTCACAGTAGCCGTGCCGGTGGCGCAGGAGAACAACGCCACACTGACGCTCATGACGGCACTTGCTGTCGCCACGCGGGCGCCCGATGCCATAGGCGCACCGGATAGCGCCGAGGGCGGCAAAGACACCGTGCGCACGCAGCTGCGATCACAGCTGGAGCGTATCGCGAAACGCCTTGGCAGCAAACACAACATCACCACCGCCACGCACTTCCGCGAAGGCCCCATTCTTGAGCAGATCCTGGCCGTAGCCAACGAAACGCAAGCGGATCTGATCGTCATGGCGTCGCACGGGCGCAGCGGTCTCAGTCGCATGTGGCTGGGTAGTGTCACCGATGCACTGCTTCGGCAAACACCCACACCGGTGCTCGTGGTTCGCAGCGCGCGTCCGTATACGCTGGTCACTCATTCCGAACCACTGTATCCACGCGTACTGGTGGCCCTCGACGGCAGCCCGCACTCCGAACGCGCACTGCGCGACACCATCTCGCTCATTGGCGATGCGCCCTGCGAACTGGTACTCACGCGGGTGCAGCCAGGTCTGGCCGCCAGCGTGAATCCGCCGAGCTGGATTCAGGAAGTCACCGAGTTGCACAGCACACAGTATCTCGCGCCACTGGCAGAAAAATATGCCGGGCCGGGTCGCACCTTCGTGCATCGCGTTGTGGTTGACGACGATCCAGCGCGCGCACTGCTGGCCGTGGCCAAGAAAGACAACGCGTTTTTGATGTCACTCGCTACGCACGGACGCACCAATTTTCAGCGTGCCGTGATCGGCAGCGTGGCTGATAAAGTCATTCGCGGTGCCACGTTGCCGGTGCTGGTGAGTCCGCCGGAGCGGAAGGGGTAGCTTACGGTAAATGTGCATGCGGTCGGTGGCTGGTAACGCTGCCGATCGTTTCCGTTCAATCACATCCGATTTGCAGCAGCCACCGCATGCTCCATCAGGACACCACAACGCTCGGTGACCCGTCACCTTGTACGTGCACCACGCGGCCCTGTGCATCGAAGTACACCCGGCGCGCATGTGAGAATGACATGCTGCACATACTGCTGCACCAATGGTCCCAGCCGACAGAAAGCACCACCACGTGCTGTGCATCATGATCGGTGGTTTGTTTTACGCGGGCGGTGTGGTTGAAGTTGACCCAATCCTGAGCAGTGACTCCTGGTTGACTGAACTGCCCTCGGCCTTGCACGATGTCATGAAAGCGCTCCATGTAGTAGCGCACCGCACCGCCCGTAATGGCAAGCGGCGTGAATGTGCCATCAAAATCCAACTGCCACCATCGCTCACCGCGCTCACCTGCCGCGCGCGGTTCGGCTGGACGTGAAAACGGTACCTCGCGTGCAATACCAGATGCGGCCCGCTCGAACTCACGTCTCCACTCAGGTGTGAATGAGAGGCCTGTGTACACCGTGCTGTCTGGCAAAATCCGTTCGGCGATGTGCAACAGCTCCCGCTCGTACGGTGTGATCGCAGACCGCGAGATTGTCATTCGCGATCGTCTCTCGCCGTGCGACTCATACACGGAGTCTGGCAGTTGATACTGTGTGCCCAGGCGGTGGTTCGGCGCAGACTGCGCTTGCGTGCTGCTCGCAAGCAAGGAAACGAGAACGATTCCGATTGCCGCGTACATCACCACTCGCAACAGTGACCAGCGCGGCCTCAGTTTGGTGGCGTGAACTCTCTGACTTGTGAAAGCACATTTCATCACGGCTTATCTCCGTTGCACTCGACGCACGGCGGATGCCGCAGCAGCCACGCTGTCTCCCACACGCTTCGGGTACAGTCGCAAGCCGAGCTGATCCTGGGTGACAACGAACACTGCCTCGTTGCGTGCGAAGCGCCCGTTCTGCTCAACACAACAGAAGTCGCCGAAGCGCCTTTCCAGTAGCACAGCGTCAACAACACTGCCTCTTTCGAGAAAGACAAGCAGATTGGCGTGATCGTTGTGCATGACCGTTTCACGTCGGCTGTCGCGCCAGCGGAATCCCAGCGATTCGTCGATGTGCTCCGCCGAAGCGTACGGGTTCACAATCACAAGCGTGTCCCAGCGGAACGGTAACGCAGCGTTGAGATCCAGCTGCGTTCCGGCTCCGGCGTCTATCGCTTGCGTCGCAACTGTCTGCAGATCGTCTCGCGCATCGGTGTCACTGCATGCAGAAGCGAATAGCAGAGCGGTCATGCAGATCAGCTTTCGTAGTGAGCGCATTTTTTTGTTATCCTCCACCGCAGGTTGTGCTGGCCCCATTACCCACGAGCCAACATAGCCCACCAGCTCCAGCCATTACGTCGGCTTCGGCACTTCCATTGACTCCTGAGCTCCCAGCTTGGCTGAGCCCTATGGCATTGTTGTGGAGATCCATGTCTCGTTGGAGGATCTCAGTCGCATTGAGTTGTCTGCCAAGGTCTTCGTGAGCCGAGGTCCACGCAAGCGCGTCAGAAGAACCGTATGCACGCTTCATGGATGCACTCCAGATGGCATGCTGAAAAGCATTCTGACGCGTATTATCCACGCGATCAGTTGTCCCGGTCACTCGCATTGATTGCGAATACGCAGAATCCCTAAGCTCGCGCATCTAAAGTGCTCGGAGCGCCCACTTGATAGGATCGCGCCGCACCAATGCCTTTTCTCCTGCTGTTAGCGCTCCGAATTCGGCCGCCGTCCAAGGATGGGGCGCCGCAGGCTCGGAACCAGTTCCCCATACTCCGCCACTCGATCCCTCGCCGTCATAGTGTACCCAAAGCTCAGCGTCACCCCACCATGGGTCATCTGAGCTCCAACCGGACGCGCATCTCCCGAACACGAGGCAAATGATTGTATCGTGCGACATAAAGGCATAATCAGGCGAGGCAGTGACCGTCACCGTGACCATCATCGGCGGGTCACACTCGCCGCCCATGCTACTCGCGGTTTGCCCAGCAGTCGTGTTGCCAACACGCATTGCGTTGATCGGATCGCAGCAATCGCCCGATAACGCGCTCAGGCCGTTCCGCGAACGCACTCGAATCTGTCGCGTAACGCGATCAGCCCGCGTTTCGTGCGTCCGCAACACCTCACCGTTGCCGCCGCAGTCGCCAAAGTTAAACTGAACAGCGGCACTCGTTCCTTCGCGCTGCGCTGAACTGGAAGAGAAAGCGGCGACTCGGGGACGCCGTGGAGTGAGGGCCGAATCAATCGCGGCCCACTTGGTGCTCTCGCGACTCTCGCTTATGAGCAACTCAAGCTGTTCGGACG